>JAQVCP010000018.1 GCA_028689735.1 Hespellia sp.
TCAATGCGAGAGGTATACGGCTTGGATAAAAGCTTACGCGAGTAAACTCGCATTAGGGGGTTCCCATGTTCCGGACAATCGGTTCCCGATTTTCCGGAACTGCGGTTTCACCGCACAAGAATATTCAGTTACACAGATCCCTTTGAAATCCTTTAGGAATCTTCGCGGATGACTTGCATTTCTGGATGGCTGATATTCATATAAGACAATGTGCTTGCCTGCGTTCAGCCGCCCAGTACGATAAACCCACATATAATGCTTGTCCCCGGTTGTTCGATTCTCTTTTGTGACACGAACTGGAGTCTCATCGGTTTGAAGGACATGATAGTCATACATCTTTTTGTGAAGATAATCATAAAGGATCGACAGATATCTTTCCGCGCAGAGGATTGTCCAATGGGCCATTTCTCCCCGAGTGATGTGAAGACCATATCTTTCGAATTCCTGTTCCTGACGATAAAGCGGAACAGCATTGACATACTTGGCATTGATAATCGCAGCTTCCAGCGACTCAGATACTAAACTGTTTCTTAGTAGATATCCGGGATGCTCGGCCTTCTTGAAATGATGATCCTTTTTCGATTTATACACACCAACATGA
The DNA here is from genome assembly GCA_028689735.1 of Hespellia sp. Lineage (GTDB taxonomy): Bacteria > Bacillota > Clostridia > Lachnospirales > Lachnospiraceae > Hespellia. Next base: position 602 of record JAQVCP010000018.1, read on the forward strand.
TGCTCTTCAACCTCTACTTTGGCTGGAGTGAACTTATATCGATTATAGATTTCATCCTCAAGCTGATACCATCCATTTTCACCGAATTCAGCAATCAATTCTGATTCTGAAATCATATGTGATACAGGAATGATAGGAAGATCTTTCAGGTCCTCAGCTCGTTTACCTTTTACTTTTTTAGCTCTTGGCTTTACAGTATCCGCTTCCTCATAGTCAGTAATGGATGCAACGGCTTCTGCTTCATTGAAGAAAACAATTTCGCCATCCACCTCAAGGAAAGCAATCTGATTATCGGTATCCAGCTTTTCAGAGGATTTCCCGAAACGATGATTGTTCATTACTGCCAGTTGCTCTAAGACGAGCTGCAGTTTATTATCGATGTCGGTAAGCTGTGACTGCTGAGCAAGAAACAGCTGAACGATCGTAGCCTTGTTTAATTTATTCAGTTGTTCTTCTGTATATTCCATCGCCATAGAGAACCTGCCTTTCATGGTCCTATTATAACGTATTGGACGTAATAATGCGAATCGCAAGTGTCGTGGTTTTCGGCATTTTGCCTATGATTACAAGCTTCCAAAAATCGATTGTCTGGTTACTAAAATACACCCTTTTGAATTGATTCGGATAGGTTACAAGGTGAATACTGGGAAATCACAGCCTTTTAGATGCATTACAGACAGTTCCGATTATGTGGTTTTACAACTGTGAAAACCTAAAAATCATCGATTAAATTTCTCTGTTTTGCACAACTTTACGCACTGTATTCTGTCGGAGCCACTTGTTTGACAACCTTTTTCGGAGCAACAGTAAGTCCTTCCATTAACCAACGAAACTGTTGCTGTGAAAGGTTACGAACATCAGATTCGGATCGCGGCCATTGAAAATTTCCTTGCTCCAATCTTTTATATAAGAGCAGATAACCATCGGATTCCCAAACTAATCTTTTGATGCGATCTGTCCGTCTACCACAGAATAGATACAAAGTATCAGGAATAAAGGGTTTGCTTCCAAGTTTTGATTCTATTAGTGCCGCCAGTGAATCAATTCCAAAGCGTAAATCTGTATATCCGGTTACGATATAAACATTTTTGAAACAAACAGCATCATTTAACATCCGCAGCCACCTGCAATACCATCTTCAAAAGTTCTGGCGATGTTGCATCAGAAACTGTAATCTGAATCTTTCCTATCGAGATTTCAACTGCATTGTTCAAGCTACTGCTGTTGTAGCCAACTTATTTTAACAAAATCTTGCTCTGCTTGAATGTCAGGGACTTGATCATTATAATGTCATTATCATTATAGAAAGAAAGTCCCAGAGAACACTCTCCTGCAAGATTGCTGTCCTCTGAGACTTTGGTATAACCATGGTCAGTATATCAGATTTTGAGTTAACTCTCAATGAGGACACGAATATTTTTTGTTAAGAGCAAGGAAACGAGTTATTGCCCCTACTGCGGAACCGTTCTTCACCACCGCGATTGGAAAAGTCGCATCCGTATAAAGGAGGGTGGAGAAAAAAGCTTCATTCAAATAGAACGAATGAAATGTGACCATTGTGACTGCCTGCATACAGCATTGCCTGGGATAAGCTGAATCTCCAGCGTTATGCAGCTGTAAAGCAACGGATAGATATCAACTGTATTCTGCCACACCTTGACCGCGCTGAAACCGGAAAATACATTCAGACACATCTGGCATACGCAAATGGGAGACAGGATATCTTTACCGATGCCGCTGTGGATGATATTTATAAAGAATCCACAGGAATACCAAGACGTATGAACCGTATCTGTGAAAAGAGTCTCATGTACGCATTTCAGCAGAATCGGCGTCTAATTGATGACAGCATGATTCGGTTTGTCATTGACCACGAGATGCTGAAAGGTGGTGAGTAGACTATGATATCGTATATTTGCCATGGATTATCCAGCATGAAACGCAAACACTGGGAAGGTCAGATTCATCTAATTCATACAGAACCGCCCTATGAAGCGGAAGTAATTGCCGATGGAAGCACCTTTCACTTGCTGTTTGGATCGCATGCTTATGGAAACTATATCTGTATTCCTAACTGGAATGTGGGCAGCGAGCTTGCTTCGCTGACAGATGAGTTTTGGAATACAGAGCGATTAATTCAGTATTCCGGTCTTTCAAAAACTAATGCATGCAGTGTGGCATCTGCACTTGCAGAACTTAGTAAGTATATTTAGTAATACATCGCTGGCAGGTACTACCTGCCAGCAAACCAGAAAGAATTATTGACACAAATTTAAGTAATATCTTGTCAGTACAAAAGAGCAAGATTGTGACAAGCGAGCAGGTCAGTAACACTACTGCTAATAAGATTTGAAGGAACTGGAACAATACTTTGTGCCATTGGTTCTTCCGGAATACTTTGCAAACAGGCCTTACGCACTTCACGAAGGCGGTAATAATAATTCGCCACGTTTAAATCGTGCTGCCCACACCATTCTTTTACAGATGTTCCACGAAGTCTGTTTTGACATTCTCTGATCTGAGTTGCCCACTCTTGTAGGCGATAATTTCTAGCGACTGATGATGTTACTGATTTCATAGACTAACCTCCAATACTATAGTGGTATAAAAAGTTAAGCCTCAACTTTTTATACTTGGTAAGTCTATTGTCTCAAAAGTTTAGTGAGAATTCTACGCACCATAGCCGGTACTGTTATTTAGCTTGCCGTCCAATCGAGCGTAAGCGCAAAATAATTTCACGGATTGTTTTGCCCTAAAACTCAGTCTATAATTATTGTTAGAGGATGCAAGTATTTTATTTCATTTTCGGTTGATAGAAATGATAGATGCGAGCATTTCTGAAGAATATTGCAATTTGCGCTGGTCATCGGTGAATATTTCACGCCACCGGCACCATCGGCACGCTTTATAGCTCCACATTTCGGCACACCGAAAACCGAGGTTGACTATTTCGGTATAACGTAATACAATAAGATTGAAAGAGGTGGTATCTTATATGAATATCCTGGAAGCAATGGAAATAAAAAAAATTACGCAGTATAGACTTGCAGTGCAAAGTGGTGTGCCACATGCTACCTTGAGTGATATTATAAATGGGAAAACAAGGATTGAGAAATGCTCTGGTGAGACTCTTTATAAGCTCAGCAATTCACTTGGTGTCACCATAGAGGATCTTATTTCGGACAGTATTGAAAGGGCAGCAATGGAACGATCATGGGAGCACGGCTTGCCAGAGTATCTTCAAAATGACTTGGATGCATATAAGCAGGGAGTAAAGGAAAAGTCGTCGTTACTTGACTGTTTATGGGGAGAACTCTATGGAAGCATAAACTGTGCTGAGATTAATGAAGGAAGCATTACTCATGAACATGCGCAATATCTGCGCGACAAATATCTGTGAGGTGATTAATAGTGGATTTTACAAGTTGCAAGAGAATTATTTCAAAGGCGTATAATGGTGCCAATGGCAAGAAAATCGCTGTAGAATATGACGGCAAGCGGTATATGTTAAAGTTTCCACCGTCTGGAAAAAACAAGCCTACTGAGCTGTCATATACGAACAGTTGCTTTTCTGAGCATATTGGAAGCACCATTTTTAATATGGTAGGTATCAGGGCGCAGAATACGATGCTTGGAACTTTCGACATAAATGGCAAAAAGAAGAGCGTATGCGCATGTGAGGATTTTACCTCTGACGGTAGTGTCCTTTATGATTTTTGCTCCATTAAAAATACGATTATTGATTCAGAACATGAAGGGTCAGGTACAGAATTAACAGACCTGTTGGAAACAATTGAAAAGCAACAGTTTGTGAATTCAGAGGAATTATTGGAGCATTTCTGGAATGTATTTATCATGGATACTTTGCTTGGCAATTTTGATAGACACAATGGTAACTGGGGACTTTTGTACCATTCTTCTTCGGATGAATCAGAGATAGCTCCGGTATTTGACTGTGGAAGTTGTCTATTACCACAAGCGGATGAAAAATTAATGTCAAAAGTGATGAAGGAAGAAGATGAATTAAATGCCAGAATTTATAGATTTCCCACATCGGCCATTCATCATAATGGAAGGAAAATCAATTATTATGATTTCTTGTTATCAATGGAAGATGATAATTGCACGAAGGCTTTGATAAGAATGCTTCCTAGAATAGACTTAGACAAAATCAATGCGTTTATTGATAAAGAGCAATATCTGACAACAACACAGAAGAAATTTTACCAATACTACATTGCTCAAAGATACGAAAAGATATTAATGGCTGTGCATAGAAAATTCAACAAATCTGCCAGCGGATTGCAGAAAAAATGAAAACTCATTGCCGCTTGATTGAGCGGCAAGTTAAATGACAGTACTGACTACGGTATGTTCCTGTTTCCTTTATCGCAAAGTACCTGGTTTTTGAAGATTGAAATGGCAATAGTAATTCCCTTTCTCAAATGTTATACTATAGAAAATTGCATTTATTGCAGAAGGGAGACCTGACATGACATATACACCATTACCAATTGGTATTGATGATTTTGAAAAGATTATTACCAAAGAGTATTATTATGTAGATAAATCATTGCTGATCAGGGATTTACTTGATAAGAAAGGTGAGGTGAATCTATTCACACGTCCGCGTCGCTTTGGAAAGACATTGAATTTGAGTATGCTTCGCTATTTTTTCGAGAAGCCTTTGGATGGAGCAAGCCGAAAGCATCTGTTTGACGGGCTGCGAATTATGGAAGCGGGGGAGAAGTATACTTCGGAGCAGGAGCAGTATCCGGTGATTACGCTTACGCTGAAGTCCGCGAAGCAGCCGACATGGGAGCTTGCGAGCAAGCTGTTGTTCCGGGCGATTTGCTCGGAGTATAACAGACACGAGAAGATATTGAGTGACAGCAGCCTGGATAAATATGCAGAACGATATAGGAGAATTCAGTCGGAGAAGGGAGATATTTCCGATTATGTTGATGCGCTGAAGTTTCTGTCAGAGTGTTTGTATATACATTATGGAAAGAAAGCAATTATTCTGATTGATGAGTATGATGTTCCACTGGAGAATGCTTATTACGCAAAATTCTACGATCAGATGATTGCCTTCATTCGTTCGTTGTTTGAGTCTGCGTTAAAGACAAATGAGTATCTGGAGTTTGCAGTGATTACCGGTTGTCTTAGAATCAGTAAGGAGTCGATTTTTACCGGACTGAATAATCTGAAGATAATCTCAATATTGAACGAAGAATATGACGAGCATTTTGGATTTGTGGAATCAGAGGTTCAGGAGCTGCTTTCCTTTTATCAGAGGGAAGCTCAGATGGACACGATGAAAGAATGGTATGATGGTTATCAGTTTGGAAAAACGGAGGTATATAATCCCTGGAGTGTGATAAATTATGTGAGTGCACTGATTCCGAATGAACATGCATTTCCTACAGCGGCGTGGAGTAATACCAGCTCGAACAGTATTGTGCGGGATTTGATTTACCGGGCAGATGACACGGTGCGGGATGAGATTGAACTACTGATGAATGGTGAGACGATTGAGAAGAAGGTGCACGAGGATATTACCTACGAAGATATCTATGCTTCGGAGGACAATCTGTGGAATTTCCTGTTCTTTACCGGATATTTGAAGCAGGTGGCTATTCGGATGGCGGGTGTGAACCGTTATGTGACGATGGCAATTCCGAATCATGAATTGTTGTATATTTATGAGAATACGGTTGAAAACTGGTTTCGGGATGAAATTCAGCAGCAGGATTTATCGGTTCTGTATGATGCGATGTTGAATGGCAGAGATGATGTTTTTCAGCAGGAGCTGGAGAAATATTTGCAGAATACAATCAGTTATATGGACAGTAAGGAGGCTTTTTATCACGGGTTCCTCTTGGGGCTGCTGGCGAATCTGAGGAAGTATATTGTGAAGTCCAACCGGGAGGCGGGATTGGGTCGGTATGATATCTGTGTCCGCAGCAATAATGTGCGTATACCGCCAGTGGTATTGGAATTAAAGCGGGCGAAGAAGTTTAAGTTGATGAACGATGCCTGTGATGAGGCGTTGGAACAGATTGAGGGCAAGAAATATATAGAAGGTCTGGAAGAGAATGGATACACGGAAGTAATCTGCTATGGTCTTGGGTTCTTTAACAAGCAGGTTCGGGTGAAGATGGTTCGGAAAGAACTGGAGGAGTAAGTTTACACATAGAATGAGTGGCACGAGAAGAATACACTGCTTAATCCGGTTTTTATTCGATGGGGATTATAGAGTAGGGAAAGGATTTTAGCATGGCAATAAAATACATTGAGATAGAAGGATTTCGTTCTATCCGAAACGAACGATGGACTATGAACGATGTTGTCTTGCTTATAGGAAAGAATGGCAGCGGGAAATCCAATATACTGGATGCGCTTGATTATTTCTACAAGAATATGATATTTGAACAGGAGGATGACAGCATCTTCGATCGGAATAATCGATTCAACAATGAAGTGCGTATACAGATTGTATATGACATGAAAAGAGTAGGCCGGATTGTTAACGCCAATCTTCAGGATAGTAATGCAGTATATAATGGATTTTACCGGAAAATACGTGCAATGTCGGAAGATAATAAGGTGGTTCTGGAATTGAGAAAAAGAAAGAATAAACCAGTGGTCTGGAATGCTGACTATAATATACGGCAGATTTTGAATGCTGTTTTTCCACTTTATTTCGTTGACGCAAGGCAGATTCAGCTTACAGACTGGGAAAACCTCTGGGGGTTGATTGGAGACTTTACGAAACTGGAGAATTCAAATACGGACAATGTAAAATCCGATTTGTGGGAATATTTTCTGACGCAGAATGATGAGTTGGGAAGTAAGATCAAGAATCTGAAAAAAGCATTGGAGGATAAGAAAATTGCGCTGAAAGATATGAGCGCAAAGGAATTTGCCAGAACGATTACGGCGATTGCCTTAGATGGAACAGACTTTCAGTATAATCAGAAATCTCTGGACGGATATTCTGATGGAACCAATGCATATAATTACACGACTGTGCTGATTGAAATATTGTGCCTGATACACAGAACGAAATTAAAAGAACCAGTGATTATTTTGGATGAACCGGAACTGAGTCTGCATCATACAATGATTGATCAATTGATGAACCGGATTATTGAATCATCAGATCAACTGCAATATATGATTTCTACGCATTCAGCCCGGGCGGTGAAGAATCTGTTAGAGCAGGGCGAAGCAATCTATGACATTTATCATATTTCTTATGTAAAAGAGTACAGTCACATTCAGCATGTAAATGGATTTCAGCAAGACGACAGGCGGGAACAGATTGTGATAACGGATTCACATGCAAACAGTTTTTTTGCCAAGATGGTGGTGAGCGTGGAAGGAGAGTCCGAACAGGAAGTATTGCAGAACAAATATCTGCGATGCCTTTTTCCAACATTAACTGAGATTGATATCGTGAAGGGAATGAGTAATCAGGTTGTTAATAATATTATTTCACCAGTGAAAAGAAATTATAATGTTCCCTGGATGTCCATCGTTGATATGGATAAGGTTTTGACGAAAAAAGAGAATGAGAACAGCTTTGTTTTTCGTACCATCCATTCTCAACAGAAAAAAGAGGCTTATCTATATGGGAAAGAACGCATGGAGAGACTGGGTCTGCATAAGCGCATTAGGGCGATGGCTGAAAAATGCAGATTCTCTTACCAATATCCATTTTTTTCCTGCGAGGATTCTAATTATGCAATCATGAAGAAATTGATTCGGCAATATTATTGGAAGTATCAGACCATTGTTTTAAATACTACAATAGAAGGAAGCCGGGAGAAGTGACTGCATTGAGAGAGGCTGCAAGGTTGTGTGCGCAGAAAGGCAGCAAACCGCCATTTCTTGGAATCGTAACAGCAAAGTCAGAGATGTACGGGAATACATCTGGCTGTGATATGGTGGAAAAATGTGGAAGTAAGGTCTTTGAGGTGATTCGTGCCGAGTTTCAGAAGGGCGGAACTATTTGCTATGGAGAAATGCCTTGTGTGATAACCTCCTTGTCTGAATGGACCATGCACAAAGTCAGGAAACAGCAAAACAAGGAAGTAGAATATCATTTATATAAGCATTCCAAGAAGGAGCAGCATTTGGGGCTACAGTATGTGTTAAAAGGAATATTGAATGTTTACTATAGTGAAGAAAAATCCCATGGAAAGCAGCCCGGGTTTATCAGCTTTCCTTCGGGAAGAGCGTATGACCAGAACTTTGAAAGAATACCATATCACATCTACGATGGGCGGAGCCGGAAGGGACAGAATGGGAAAACAGTCACATAAGGTGCGCCGGAAAAGCCGGTTTTTCGTCTGGACTGCGACCTCTTGGATATGACTTTGTACGCGAAGAAATAAGAACTATGTGGCAGCAGTGAAAAGTGAAAGCTTTTTCTGCTGCTTTTTGGATTGTGGAGGTGTGTTCTTGTTTTCTTAATTGTCATAAGCAATGGTCTTTGCTATTTAGAGAGTATCCGCTTTCACTGACGGAAACGGAAATAGTAATTTTCTTTCTCGAATGTTATACTGTAGAGGATTGCATTTATTGCAGGCGGATTATTCTGTTGTATTTGACAGAATGAAAGAGGGAAAACGGAGTATTCTTTTCAGTAAATGAAATGTCTTATCTGTGTTTTTTTGGTCTGTTTTTGATATTTTTCTTGTTTGTGTTTTGTGATATGTTATACTTATGTTGTATTTTGCCCGACATGTGGGCATGTGGAAGTGATAGAATAAGTGAGTGTTATAAGGAGATTAAATTTATGTGTGGAATAGTAGGATATGTAGGCGGTAATCAGGCAGCACCAATCTTATTGTCTGGATTATCGAAATTGGAATACAGAGGATATGATTCGGCAGGTATTGCGGTGCGCAATGCGGATACAGAGAAGATTGCCATTGTAAAGGCTAAGGGAAGACTGAAGCCGTTGATTGAGAAGACAGATGGTGGGAATGCAGTGCCTGGAACCTGCGGAATTGGACATACAAGATGGGCTACACACGGAGAACCGTCTGAGGTGAATGCACATCCCCATTGTTCTGAGAACCAGTCAGTAGTTCTTGTACATAATGGAATTATCGAGAATTATCAGGAACTTAAAGAGAAGCTTACAAAGTCCGGATATACATTTTATTCGGAGACTGATACAGAAGTCGCAACAAAGCTGGTGGATTATTACTATCAAAAAACGGGCTCTCCACTGGAGGCTATTTCAAGAACAATGCTTCGTGTCAGAGGTTCCTATGCATTTGGCATCATGTTCCATGATTTCCCGGGAAAGATATATGCGGCCAGAAAGGACAGTCCACTGATTATCGGAAAGAATGATACAGGAAGTCTGATTGCGTCGGATGTACCGGCGATTTTAGATAGCACAAGAAAAGTGTATTATATAGGTAATTTAGAAATTGCAGAGTTGACTCAGGAAGAAATCCATTTTTACAATATTGATCGGGAAGAAATTGAAAAAGAAATGGTTGAGATTAAATGGGATGCGGAAGCAGCTGAAAAGGGCGGATATGAGCATTTCATGCTGAAGGAGATTCATGAGCAGCCGAAGGCAGTTCAGGATACGATTGGAGCATATGCTAAGAGTGGTATGATTGATTTTACAGAAGTAGGACTTACGGATGAGGTAATTCAAGCGATAGAGAGAATTTATATTGTGGCATGTGGTTCGGCGTATCATGTGGCAATGGTTGCAAAGTATGTGCTGGAGGAGCTGGCGGATATTCCGGTGGAAGTTGAACTTGCTTCAGAATTCCGTTACAGAAATCCGAGACTTGTGAAGAATTCCTTGGTTATGGTTGTGTCGCAGTCCGGAGAGACCGCGGACAGTCTGGCAGCACTTCGTCTTGCAAAGGAAAAGAAGGCACCCACACTTGGTATTGTGAATGTGGTGGGCTCGAGTATTGCGCGTGAGAGTGATTATGTTTTGTACACTTATGCTGGACCGGAGATTTCGGTGGCAACAACAAAAGCCTACAGTACACAGCTGATTGCGGTCTATTTGATTGCGATTCAGTGTGCTAAGGTGAAGGGACTTATTTCAGAGGAGCGATATGGAGAACTTCTCACAGAGCTGAATACCCTGCCGGATAAGATTCAGAAGGTGTTGGATGACAAAGAGAGAATGCAGTGGTTTGCCAGCAAGTATGCCAGTGCAAAAGATATTTTCTTTATTGGCCGTGGAATTGATTATGCAATCAGTATGGAAGGCAGTCTGAAGATGAAGGAAATCAGTTATGTACATTCTGAGGCATATGCAGCAGGAGAACTCAAGCATGGAACAATCAGCCTGATTGAGGAAGGAACGCTTGTAGTTGGTGTGCTGACTCAGAAAGCGCTGTACGAGAAGACAATCAGCAATATGGTTGAGGTCAGAAGCAGAGGTGCTTATCTGATGGGGTTGACGAATTATGGAAACTACAATATGGAAGATACGGCAGATTTTTCTGTGTATGTGCCGAAGACGGAGCAGTATTTTACGACTAGTCTTGCAATTATCCCGTTACAGTTAATGGGATATTATGTAAGTGTGGCGAAGGGACTGGACGTAGATAAGCCGAGAAATCTGGCAAAGTCTGTCACGGTTGAGTAGAGGACCTACAGAGATGACGGCGAATCCATGTAAGGTTGAGGGAACGTATTAAAGTGGATTCCGAGGAGTATGTTTGACAAAAAATAGGTAGAATATAATGATAAGCGAGGTATAGCAGATGAAAGTATTAGTAACGGGTGTGGGCGGTCAATTGGGACATGATGTCATGAATGAATTATCACTGCGTGGATATGAGGGCATTGGTTCTGATATTGCGCCGGAGTATAGTGGAGTTCAGGATGGCAGTGCTGTCACTAAGATGGATTATATTCAGATGGACATCACAGATCAGAATTCTGTAGAGTCTATTATTACAGGGGCAGCTCCTGATGTGGTTGTGCATTGCGCTGCCTGGACGGCTGTTGATTTGGCAGAAGATGATGACAAGGTAGAGAAAGTGCGTCTGGTCAATGCAAAAGGAACAGAAAATATTGCACTTGTGTGTAAGAAACTAGACTGCAAGATGGTTTATTTGTCTACAGATTATGTGTTTGATGGGCAGGGAACCGAGCCGTGGGAACCAGACTGTAAGGATTATAAGCCGCTCAGTGTCTATGGGCAGACAAAGCTGGAGGGGGAGCTTGCTGTTTCTGAAAATCTGGAAAAATACTTTATTGTACGTATTGCCTGGGTGTTTGGAGTTAATGGAAGTAACTTCATCAAGACGATGCTCAATGTGGGAAAAAACCATGATACCATCAAAGTAGTCAATGATCAGATTGGAACACCAACCTATACATTTGATCTGGCGAGACTTCTGGTTGATATGATTGAGACAGATAAGTACGGATATTATCATGTGACGAATGAGGGAGACTATATCAGTTGGTATGATTTTACGAAGGAAATATTCAGACAGGCGGTGGAACTTGGACATGCGGAATACGGTGAGGACAGAATCAATGTGGTTTCTGTTACAACAGAAGAGTATGGCGCATCTAAGGCAAACAGACCATTTAATTCAAGACTGGACAGAAGTAAGCTGGTAGAAAATGGATTTACCCCACTGCCAACTTGGCAGGATGCAGTAAGCAGGTATTTAAAAGCGATTGGGTTTTAGCCTGGAATTCCACAGGATTTGCGAGAACACAATATTTTGAATGAAAAGGGGCGTATATACATGGGAAAACCTGAAAATCAGGATGATCTGAATATTTCTTCTTTTATGGAATATATGGAAGAGGAAGCAACTGAAACAGGTACGACAAGATTGGATGAGACGGTAGAACTGAATGTGGATGACGTTCTAGAGGCATTTGATAATCTTGATTATGAGACCGATTATGAAAATACTGTGGCTGATGAGCAGAAAAAATCTGAAGAGATTGTATACAAAGCAGCTGAAAGTACTGACGGGCAGAGAAGCAGCGAGCTGCAGACAGAAGAGGAGGATATATCTTCTGATGAGTCGGAGTATGAATTTGAATATTTTGCAGACGATGACTTTGCCAGTGAAGACGAAGAAGATGAATTCCTAGAAGAGGAAGAGGACGATGACTTTTTGGAAGAGGACGATTCTGATTTTCTAGATGAGGAAGAAGAATTTCTAGACGAGGATGATGATTTTCTGGATGATGACGATTCTGATTTTCTAGATGAGGGAGGAGAATTTTTAGACGAGGATGATGATTTTCTGGATGATGACGATTCTGATTTTTTAGGCGAGGGAGAAGATTTCCTGGATGAAGAAGATGACTTTCTAGATGATGAGGAAGATCCTGAATTTTCCAGTAAGAGCGACAGACCTAAGGCTGTGAGCAAAAGAATATGGTGTATTATAGCAGCGGCAGGAGTACTGGCGATTGTCATCGGCGCAGTACTTTTGATGAACAGGAATAATACGTCAGGAGAAGAAACACTCAAATTAAAGGCACAATCAGTCCAGGTCGAATATGGGACAACATTACAAAAGAAGATTTCCGATTATGCAACAGGAAAACATTTGGAGAAAGCGAAGCTGGATATTTCCAAAGTGAATGTGAAAAAAGTGGGTACGTATAAGGCAAGCATCAGCTATGGAAAGAAAAAGTTTGATTTTGAAATTGTTGTGAAGGATACAGTGGCACCTGAAGTAGTGTTAAAGTCAGATATCCGTACTGTAGTTGGTAAAGAATTATTCTCAGATATGGTAGCAGAATCTATGACAGATAAAGCCGGAATTGCAAAAGTCACTTTTGCGGATCATACTGTTGCAGAGGGAATAGCTGCGGAAGATGGAACATTTTCAGCGGCGGCATGCAAGTATGATGCAGCAGGTGAAGTGCAGAATACATTGATTGTTACAGACAAGAATGGCAATAGCAGCGAAACTGTATTTAATATTTACGTGACGGAAGATTATGAGGCAAGGGTGCAGGGAATTACGGACAGGGATGTTACGAGAGGTGCATCAGAGGTTGATTACATGGCAGGTATTTCATGGGATGAGATGGTAGCTTCTGTTTCCTGTGACGCATCAAAAGTGGATATTAATAAGGTGGGGGACTATGAAATCGTCTACACCATCACGGGAACGGATGAAGACCAGGTCACAGGCCGAAGTGCAACAGTCATTACTGTAAACAGAACAGCTCATGTTATTGAAGAAAATTCAACAGACGCATCGACTGACTCGAGGAGTACAGCGGCATCATATACTGGAAACAGTGTAAGTTATTCTGGAAATTCACACACTGAGAATAGTCAGCCGGAATCGTCAGAAGAGCAGGTGCCAGAGGAAACACCACCAGCGTCAGACCCTACTCCACCAGCAACGGATTCAGGAAATACAGACCCCGGGAATACGGGCTCAGGAAATACGAACTCAGGTGGAACTGATACGAATCCCGGGAATACAGACTCGGGAAATACAGACCCGGGAAATGGCGACACAGGCGGCGGTACGGATACGGGAACAGATGCAGATACAGGTGTGGGGACAACAGAGTAATATAGTAGATATGGTATCGTGCCGGACAATCAAAAAGAGGGCGTAAAGCAGATTTGAAATGTCTGTTTTACGCCAAAGATACAATTTAATAAGAAGGGGTTTCATGAAAAAAAAGAGTAATACAAAAAGAATCATCATTACAGCGGCAGTGGTAGTGATTATGATTGCAGCGGCAGTGTTTGGAATGATACAATACAAAAATGCCAAAAAGCAGGCGCAGAAAAAGGAAAATGAGCAGACCTATAAGGATCTTCAAGAGCAGGTGGTAGCTGAGCCGGAGCAAAGTGAAGATGACGCGGAAGATAATAAGGACATTGCGATTGATTTTTCAACACTTCAGGCAATGAATCCAGATATCTATGCCTGGATTTATATACCGGACACGGAGATTTCCTATCCGATTGTTCAGAGTGATGAAGCAGACCAAAGCTATTATCTGAATCATACAGTGCAGGGAGCATTGGGGATGCCGGGTTCAATTTATTCTGAGAATGTGAATAAAAAGGATTTTACAGATTTTAATACCATTCTATATGGACATGAGATGATAGATGGCTCTATGTTTGGAAGCTTAAAGTCTTACCGTGATATCAGCTTTTGGGAAACGCATCCGGAGATTTATGTATACACACCCGAGAAGAAATTTACTTTTAGGATTTTCGCAGCAGTTGTTTTTGACGATCGGTATATTCCGGAAGCATATGATTTTTCAAAAGTTCAGGATATGGGTCAGTACATTTCAGATATCCAGTCTGTTCAGGGGGTGAACAGCCATGTGTTTGAGGAAGCTGTTTTGGATACGAACAGTAAGCTCCTTACGTTAAGTACTTGCATTGCGGATCAGTCAACGAACCGATATTTAGTGGAGGCTTATTTGGTAAATGAATAATAAGAAGAAAATTATAATTGGAATTTTAATCACAGCAGCAGCTATTGTGCTGATTGGAATTATCGGACATCTGGTATATCAGAAAAATCAGAAGACAATGGTCACAGCTTCATCTGACGCACAGCCTGAATCAGACGAACTGGATAACAGCACTGTGATCTATAATGGACAGACATATAAGCTGAGGCGAGATATTAAAACCGTCCTTTTTATGGGGGTGGATAAAAAAAATCAGGAGATGCTGGAAGAGCGTCCGGTCAATGGTGGTCAGTCAGATTGCATGATTTTGCTGGTTATGGACACGAAGAATAAGACGACGAAGATGATCCAGATATCTAGGGAGACTATGGTGGATATTTCTCTATATAATGAGGACGGAGACTTTGCGGGTACACAGAATGCACAGATTTGTCTGCAATATGCTTACGGTGATGGCAAGACAAGAAGCTGCTGGCTGACAAAACAAGTGGTCTCTTCTTTGTTTTATAATATAGCAATCAATAATTGCATCGCACTGAATGTGGAAGGTCTTTCTGTTCTGACTACGGCCATAGGAGGAGTAAATATTATGATCCCTCAGGATTATACGGTCATTGATCCGAGTTTTACAGCGGGAGCACAGCTTAATTTGCAGGGGGATCAGGCTTTGAAGTATGTGCAGTACCGCGATACAAGTGTGTCCGGCAGCAACAATGACCGAATGGAACGTCAGATGCAGTTTTTGACAGCTCTTGCCAGTCAGATGAAAGAGAAGGCAGGAGACAACAACTGGTATACGAATATGATGGATATTGCGAATCCCTATATGGTAACAGATGCGGATGCAGAAACGATTCAGCAACTGTCAAGCTATTCACTGGAAACAGAGATACTAAAAGTACCAGGAGAATCTGTGGCAGGTGCAGAGCATGATGAGTATCACGTAGATGTGGATGGATTATATCAGATGGTTCTGGATGTCTTTTATGAAGTGAAAGAATGAAAAGAGGAAGTTTTCAGGCTGTTTTTGTGCTTTTTTTCACCAATAATGTGTTTTTGATTTACAAGCTAAAGAAATGTTGTTATCATATATAATGATTGACTATATATTTTTTTAGAAAAAGTTAATCTTACACTATTTGAGAAAGGAGGAGAGACCAATGAAATCTAGATTATTTAAGAACGTTGTAGGTGCAGTTGCAGTGATGTCACTTGTATTCACAACAGGAGCCATTGCTTTTGCGGCAGATAGTCCGGTTGCAGAGATTCCGGCGGAAGTGGTAGAAATTAGGCCGATTACAGACACTGCTACAGTAACGATTGGTGGTCAGGAGAAAAACGTTAAGGTAGAAGTAGATACGACAGAACAGAAGGCACCAAATGTCAAGGAAGCAGAGGATGCACTTGCGGCAGCAGGTCAGAATGTAACAATTGATGAGAATACAAAGCTTGTTGCAATTAAAGACGTAGTATTACGCGATCAGACAACTGGAGAGATACTTGAAAGTGGACCGTTAGATACACCGTTACCTATTCAGTTCGAGATTGAAGGCGTAAAGGTTGGAGATACAGTTATTGTATTGAACTACTACGATGGCGCATGGCATTATGTAAAAGCAGAAGTTACAGCAGACGGAGTGGTTACGGCTACATTTGACCATCTTTCACCAGTTGCTTTCATCGTCAAGAAGGCTACGGGGGAGACAACACCTACTGATGTGACGGACACAAAGACAGAGGATAAGGCATCCGCTGATACTCAGAAAGTCACAACAAAGACATCTCCTAAGACAGGAGAGTAATCAGAGTCGTGAGCTGTTATGCAGTGGTGGATTTTTTAAAGAAGGATTATGCTTTCTGCCTCGGACAGTTTCTACCGCCCGAGGCAGAAAGCATTTTGAATAATAGAGAGAGTTTTAACCCATATCAATGATTATGATTACAATTATGGTATAGCGCGGTTGTTTTATAATGTGATTGTTGAACTTTGTATGCTCATATGATAAAATATAGTGCATTCAAGAATGAAAAAGCGAATTTTCAAAGGATTTGTAGAGGATTTGATAGATACGAATAGAAAAGAGGAAAGAAAACCAATGAATGGACAGGTAAAAGATGAAGAGATGGAGATTGATTTGCTGGAATTGTTCCATGTGTTATGGCGGAAGATTGTAGTTATAGTCTTTTGCTTTATACTGGGTGTGGTTCTTGCGGGTGTTGGAACAAAGTTGTTGATTACACCACAGTATTCAGCGACATCTACGATATACATATTATCCAAGACAACGAGTCTGACTTCTATGGCAGATATTCAGCTTGGAGCAGCACTTACCGGAGATTTTAAGAGTCTTGCAACCACACGTACTGTCGTAGAAGAAGTAATTGATCAGCTTAATTTGGATACCACATATGGAGCGCTGGTGTCAACAATCACGGTAGAGAATCCAGCGGATACTCATTTTCTTAAGACGACTGTCAAGAATCCAGACCCAAAGCTTGCGATGGAGATTTCCAATGCAATGTCTAGTGTAATTGCGGACAAGGTTGCAGAAATCATGGCGACAGATAAGCCAACCACCGTAGAAAAAGCAATAGAAGCAACATCCCCAGTCAGTCCGAATGTCCAGAAAAATGCACTTCTTGGCGGTGTTCTACTGGCATTTTTGTCCATAGCAGTGATTCTGCTTCGTTACTTTATGGATGATACGATTAAGAATGAAGATGATGTCGAGAAGTATCTTGGTTTGAATACACTTGCGGCAATTCCATTCGAGAAAATTCGTAGCAGGGAACAGAAGAGAAAAAGAGCATAGCACAGAAGAAGGGATAATATGATTGGAATTGTAGACATGCACTGCCACATATTGCCCGGTCTGGATGATGGGGCGAAGAATTGGAACGTTGCATGGAAGATGATTCAGCGGGAATATGACCAGGGCGTGCGAAGGATTATTTTTACGCCGCATTACAGGGAACGGTACTTTGAGGTAGACCAGCGGGACGCAGTCAGGCAATACAACCAGATGCGTTCCCTGCTTGCCCGTATGAACATGAAGCTTCGGGTTCATCTTGGATGTGAGTGCCATAGCCACGACAGGATGGTAGAGCATCTGCAAAGCGGAGAGTGCCTTACGATGGCACAAAGTAAGTATGTATTGATTGAGTTTTCCAGCGCGCATAATTTTCCGAAGATAAGAAATCGAATTTATGAGCTGGTGAAGTCAGATTACAAGCCAATCATAGCACATATAGAGCGTTATCCTTGCATAGTGGAAGATATTGAAAAAGTGAAGGAATTGATAGAACTTGGGGCATATATTCAGGTGAATGCGGACAGCCTGTTAGGTCTGGAAAGCAATCGTATAAAAAAGTTCTGCAGGCAGCTGATGAAGGCAGATTGGATTCATTTTATCGGGTCTGATACCCATGACTGCGTGGATAGGATTTCCAATATTGGAAAATGTGCCAAGATGGTGGAACATAAGATGGGAGTATCTTATGCAACCAGGATATTTTATGATAATCCAATGAAAATAGTCAGAAAAGAGTAGGAGTGTACCATGAATCGTATATGTTTTAGAGAGAGAAGTTTGCCATATGAGATTGAGGAAGAGATCAAGACTCTTAGAACCAATATCCAGTTCTGCGGTGATGATAAGCGGGTGATTTTGATAACCAGCTGCATTTCAGGGGAAGGAAAGTCAACGAATGCACTTCGACTTGCCAAGTCGCTCACTGAATTGAACAAGAAAGTCGTATTGGTAGATTGCGATTTGAGAAAATCGGTCCTTGTCAACCAGATTGAAAGCGGTCAGGTTGATAAAGGACTGACGCATTTCCTGTCAGGTCAATGTCAATTCAGCGATGTGCTTTATGCGACAAATGTACCAAAGCTTGCAACAGTCTTTGCTGGTGTGGTACCTCCGAATCCCACAGAACTCCTGTCTGGAAAAGCATTTTCCAAGATGATTGAAACCTTGAGAGAGGCGTTTGATTATGTGATTGTAGACTGTGCACCGATTGGAATGGTGGTTGATGCTGCTATTGTGGCGAAAAACTGTGATGGAGTTATTTTACTGATAGAATCGGGAACTATTCGCAGAAAGTTTGCCGAGGATTGCATAAACAGCCTCAAGAAGAGCGAGATTCCAATTCTAGGGACGGTTCTTACCAAGGTGGATCGTAAGAAAGATGGCAAGTATTACGGCAAGTATTATGGAAAATATTATAGAAAACGATATGAAAGTTACTATAAAAAAGACGAAAAATAAAATGTTACAAGTAAAACACTGTAAAATATGTCACATAGAATTGACTATTTACGGTGTTTTATGCTATACTGCTTTAATGACTGCAAATGTATGATTTAACAAGGCTTTGCAAGGGTCTGGAGGATTTTTTTAG
Source organism: Hespellia sp. (assembly GCA_028689735.1). Taxonomy (GTDB): domain Bacteria; phylum Bacillota; class Clostridia; order Lachnospirales; family Lachnospiraceae; genus Hespellia. The sequence continues at coordinate 19,448 of JAQVCP010000018.1, forward strand.
ACACCGGACTTCTATAATAAGATAATAAAAAAGCACATAATTTCAAGGAGGAAATAAGAAAATGAGTTTACAGGTGGAAAAATTAGAACACAATATGGCGAAACTTACAATTGAAGTTTCAGCAGAGGAAGTAGAGAAAGCACTTCAGGCAGCATACTTAAAACAGCGTACAAATCTCAGTGTTCCAGGATTTCGTAAGGGGAAAGTACCTCGCCAGATGATCGAGAAGATGTACGGACCAGAAGTATTCTATGATGAAGCGGCGAACAGCATGATTCCGACAGCTTATTCTGCAGCATATGATGAGTGTGAGGAAGAGATTTCTTCTCAGCCTAAGATTGACATTGTAGAGTTAGAGAAGGGTAAGCCTTTCATTTTTACCGCAGAAGTAGCGCTGAAGCCGGAAGTAACTCTTGGCGAATATAAGGGACTGAAGGTTGACAAGACTTCTAATCGTGTGACACAGAAGGAAGTTGACGAAGAGATTTCCAAAGAAGCAGAGAAGAATGCAAGAACAATCGAAGTGACTGACCGTGCAGTAGCAGACAAGGATGAAGTCACATTAGACTTCGAGGGATCTGTTGATGGAGTTCCATTTGAAGGTGGAAAAGGCGAGGACTATCCACTGACTATCGGCTCCGGGGCATTTATTCCAGGATTTGAGGAGCAGCTGATTGGGGCTGAGATCGACAAAGAGCTGGAAGTAAAGGTGACATTCCCAGAGGAATATCAGGCGGAGGAATTAGCAGGTAAGGAAGCAGTATTTAAGTGTACTGTTCACAGCATCAAAGCAAAAGAACTTCCAGAGATTGATGATGAATTTGCATCAGAGGTATCTGAATTTGATACATTAGAGGATTACAGAGCTGATATCAAGAAGCAGATCAAAGAGCGCAAGGATACAGAGAATAAGAATAAGAAGGAAGATCAGGCAGTGAATGCTGCAATTGAGAATGCTTCTATGGATATTCCAGAGCCTATGATTGATACGCAGGCTAGACAGTTAGCTGATGATTTCGCACAGCGTATCCAGCAACAGGGACTGACTCTGGAGCAGTACTTCCAATTTACAGGACTCACCGCTGAGAAGATGATGGAAGAGCTTCGCCCACAGGCTGTAAAGCGTATCCAGACAAGATTAGTTCTTGAGGCTGTTGCCAAGGCTGAGAACATTGAGGTATCTGATGAGAGAATCGATGAAGAATTAGCGAAGATGGCAGAAGCTTACAAGATGGAAGTTGAAAAATTAAAAGAATTTATGGGAGAGAACGAGAAACAGCAGATGAAAGATGACATCGCTGTTCAGGAAGCAGTGACTCTCTTAGTCGATAACGCTGTAGAAGCGTAGGTGATACGTCGGTGTAATGCGGCGTATAGTTGAATCAAGAAAGTGAGGAATTTGATATGCCTTTAGTACCTTATGTCATTGAGCAAACAAGCCGTGGAGAGCGTTCTTACGACATTTACTCAAGATTATTAAAAGAGAGAATTATATTTTTAGGAGAGCAGGTTACAGATGAGTCTGCCAGTGTCATTGTTGCACAGTTACTTTTTCTGGAAGCTGAGGATCCGGACAAAGATATTCATCTTTACATCAACAGTCCAGGTGGTTCTGTGACAGCCGGTATGGCTATCTATGATACAATGAAATACATCAAGTGTGATGTGTCAACAATTTGTCTTGGCATGGCAGCAAGTATGGGTGCGTTCCTGCTGTCTTCCGGAACGAAGGGCAAGCGTTTTGCACTTCCGAATGCTGAGGTAATGATCCACCAGCCATCCGGTGGTGCGCAGGGTCAGGCAACAGAGATTCAGATTGTTGCAGAGCAGATTCTTAGAACGCGTCAGAAGTTGAATGAGATTTTAGCTGCGAATACCGGACAGAGTCTGGAAGTTATTCAGGTTGATACAGAGCGCGACAATTATATGACAGCTGATGAAGCAAAGGCATATGGTTTGGTTGACGAGGTAATTGCAAGCCACTAATTGGCCTGCATTACTGTAAGAGGTGGAGAGAAATATGGCAATAAAAGGAAATGATGATACAATCAGATGCTCCTTCTGCAACAAAGCACAGGGACAGGTAAAGAAACTGATTGCCGGACCCAACGGTGCCTACATCTGTGATGAATGTGTGGATGTGTGTGCAGAGATTATTGAAGAAGAGATTGGTTTGGAAGAGCCGGACGGAGAGTTCAGTGAGATTAACCTGCTGAAGCCGGAAGAGATGAAGGCATTTCTTGATGAGTATGTCATCGGGCAAGAAGAGGCGAAGAAGGTTCTTTCCGTAGCGGTTTACAATCATTACAAAAGAATTATGGCAGGTCAGCAGGATCTTGGAGTAGAGTTGCAGAAGAGCAATATTCTTATGCTTGGGCCTACAGGGTGCGGTAAGACTCTTTTGGCACAGACTCTTGCCAGAGTACTGAATGTACCGTTTGCAATTGCAGATGCTACAGCATTGACTGAGGCCGGTTATGTTGGCGAGGATGTGGAGAATATTCTACTGAAGATCATCCAGGCAGCAGACGGTGATATTGAGCGGGCTGAGCATGGAATCATTTATATTGACGAGATTGACAAGATTACCAGAAAGTCTGAGAATCCTTCGATTACTCGTGATGTATCCGGGGAAGGCGTACAGCAGGCATTGCTTAAGATTGTTGAGGGAACTGTTGCTTCCGTTCCGCCACAGGGAGGAAGAAAGCATCCTCATCAGGAGCTGATTCAGATTGATACCACGAACATCCTGTTTATCTGCGGGGGTGCATTTGAAGGAATTGACAAGATTATTGAGACCAGACTGGATACGAAATCCATTGGTTTTAATGCGGAGATTGCCTCCAAGCATGAACGTGATATGGGAGTGCTGCTTCGTCAGGTGCTTCCCCAGGATTTAGTGAAGTTTGGACTGATTCCAGAGTTAGTAGGTCGTGTGCCGGTTACGGTGTCACTCGATCTTTTGGATGAAGAGGCATTGATCCGAATCCTGACAGAGCCCAAGAGCGCAATTGTGAAGCAGTACCAGAAGCTTCTTGAGCTGGATGGAGTTGAGTTAGAATTTGATAAGGAGGCGCTGGAAGCGATTGCGAAGACGTCTCTTGCAAGAAAGACTGGAGCTAGAGGTCTTCGGGCAATTATGGAGAATATCATGATGGATACGATGTACAAGGTTCCATCAGATGATACTATCAAGGCCTGCAGAATTACGAAGGCAGCAGTAGAGGGAACTGGAGAACCTTTCTACGAGGTTGACGGTGAAGAGAGAAAAGGCTTTCTGACATCAGAGAGTGCATAAAAAATCAGTGGCGGATGCAAGTGTGTGAGTACATTTGCGTCCGTCTTTTTGAATATTGGAGGAAAAGCAATGAGTGAACAGAAGTTAAATATGCCTATGGTCGCTCTGCGGGGCCTGACGATTCTGCCGGAAATGGTCATTCATTTCGATGTGAGCAGGAAGCGTTCGATTGCGGCGGTGCAGGAGGCTGTGGTAGAGCCGGATAAAAAGATATTCCTGGTGGCGCAGCGGGAGATGGATACAGAGGAACCGGGAATAGATGATGTATACGGTGTCGGTACAATTGCCACAGTAAAACAAATCATCAAGTTGCCGAAGCAAGTATATCGTGTCCTTATTACCGCGGAGAAGCGGGCAAGGTTGTTAGAAATCGAGACAATGGATCCTTATATCCGGGCCGGTGTAGAAGAGATGGAAGACATTCCGCTGGAGGTGGCGGGAGAAATCAATCTGGAGGCAATGGAGCGTGGTCTGAAGGATATTTACATTGAATTTGCCCAGAAGCAGGGCAAGATGTCCAAGGAGACGGTTGCCGGAGTCACTGGTGTGGAGGGTCTGGATAAGCTGATTGATAATATGGCGGCAAACACTCCGCTGAAGTATCAGGATGCCCAGGAGATTCTGGAGGAAGCAGATCTTCAGAAGCGTTATGAGATACTGGCATTCAAGCTGGTGAATGAGGTTCAGATCCTCGGAATTAAGGATGAGATCCAGATGAAGGTCAAGGAGCGTGTCGACAAGCATCAGAGAGAGTATATTCTCCGGGAGCAGATGAAGCTGATTCGCGAGGAATTGGGAGAGGATACGACAGACACCGATGCGGAAGAATTTGCGAAAGCTGCGAAGGAGCTGAATGCGCCAGAGGAAGTGAAGGAAAAGCTTGAGAAGGAAATCAAGCGTTTTAAGAGTTCTATGTACAGCCCGTCAGAGAACGGGGTGACCAGAACATATATTGAGACACTTCTGGAGATGCCGTGGGATAAAACTTCAGAGGATAACAAAGACCTTGCCTATGCGAAGGAAGTGCTGGAAGCGGATCATTACGGTCTGGAGCAGGTGAAGGAGCGTGTGCTGGAATTTCTTGCGGTCCGCGCCCTGACGAAAAAGGGAGAGAGCCCCATCATCTGTCTGGTAGGGCCTCCGGGAACCGGAAAATCTTCTATTGCACGTTCCCTTGCAAGAGCATTGAAAAAAGAATACGTGCGCATTTCTCTGGGGGGTGTGCGTGATGAAGCTGAGATTCGCGGACACAGGAAGACTTATGTTGGTGCTATGCCGGGGCGTATCGCCAATGCCATCAAGAATGCAGGTGTGAAGAATCCGCTGATGCTTCTGGACGAGATCGATAAGGTCAGCACCGATTACAAGGGAGATACATTTTCTGCATTGCTGGAGGTACTGGACAGTGAGCAGAATGGCAGGTTCCGCGATCATTATCTGGAGTTGCCATTGGACCTTTCTGAGGTGCTGTTTGTGGCAACTGCCAATTCTCTGCAGACGATTCCAAGACCGCTGCTGGATCGTATGGAGGTGATTGAGGTCACGAGCTATACGGAGAATGAAAAGCTTCATATTGCGGAGGAACATCTGATTCCAAAGCAGCTGGAGAAGAACGGGCTGAAGACCGGACAGCTTACCATCAGCAAGAATGCGGTGTGGAAAATGGCGCGCAACTACACCAAGGAAGCGGGCGTAAGACAACTGGAGCGTAAGATTGGCGATATCTGCCGGAAGTCGGCGAGAGAGCTGCTGGAAGAGAGAAAGAAGAAAATCAATGTGACGGAGCGCAACATTTCCAAATATCTGGGAAATGAACGATATACATACCAGATGGTCAATGCCGCGGACGAGGTTGGAATCGTGCGTGGTCTGGCGTGGACCAGCGTGGGCGGTGACACCCTCCAGATCGAAGTGAATATCATGCCAGGTACCGGAGATGTGTTGCTGACCGGACAGCTCGGGGATGTCATGAAGGAGTCTGCACAGACTGGAATTAGCTATATCCGCTCAGTCAGTAAGGAGCATAAGATTGATGACAAGTTCTTTGCAGAACATGATATCCATATTCATATTCCTGAGGGAGCAGTTCCAAAGGATGGGCCCTCTGCCGGTATTACCATGGCAACAGCAATGCTGTCTGCGGTGACCGGACGAAAGGTGAGAGCTGATGTGGCTATGACAGGAGAGATTACGCTCCGTGGTCGTGTGCTGCCGATTGGCGGGCTGAAGGAGAAACTCCTTGCGGCGAAGAGTGCCGGAATCAAGACCGTTATTATTCCAAAGGAAAATGTTGTGGATGTGGAAGAACTGTCGGCAGAAATCACAAAAGGAATGGAAATCATACCGGCTGCCCACATGAATGAAGTGTTAAAGATTGCATTGTGTAAAAAGTAGAGTTACAATAACCTTACAAAAGCGTTTACACTGGTATCCGCTTGAACTTGAATAAGAAGAATAAAAGGAGTCGTTATGATTATTAAAAGCCTGGAACTTGAGACAGTCTGTGGAATTACCAGCAAGCTGCCCGATAATGAACTGCCAGAGATTGCATTTGCCGGAAAGTCCAATGTCGGAAAGTCATCGCTGATCAATGCACTGATGAACCGGAAGTCTCTGGCGCGTACCTCAGCCACACCGGGAAAGACGCAGACCATCAATTTTTACAATGTGAATAAAGAGTTGTATCTTGTGGATCTGCCCGGATATGGATATGCTAAGGTTTCGCCGAAAGAAAAGGAGCAGTGGGGAAAGCTGATTGAACGTTACCTGCATGGATCCACCCAGCTTCGGGCGGTCTTTCTACTGATTGATATCCGGCATGACCCGGGAAACAATGACAAGCTGATGTATGACTGGATTGTGGATCAGGGATATAATCCAATTATCATTGCGACGAAGGTGGATAAGCTGAAGCGCAGTCAGATTGCGAAGCACGTGAAGATGGTGAAAGAGGGGCTGAATCTGGTACCGAGGACGAAGATCATTCCGTTTTCCTCTGTTTCCAAACAGGGGAAAGACGAGATTTGGCAGATAATGGAAATGGAGTTAACAGATGGATCCGAGATGGAATAATACTGGAAATTCAAGACCATACTGGCAGGTGGCGGTAAGCTTATTATTCAGCCTGCTGGCAACAGTGACATTCCTGCTGATCAGCTGGAAGCTGCTGATATTTTTTATGCCCTTTGTTATAGGGTGGATTTTTGCACTGATTGTGCACCCGTTGGTTGCATGGGTGGAGAAAAGATTGAAGATTGTAAGGAAGCTTGCCTCGGCAATCATTATCATACTGGTGCTTGGATTACTGGTACTGGCGATTTATTTTGCAACTAGCAAGATTGCGGAAGAAGTGACCAGCCTGATTCACAATTTTCCGGAACTGTATCAGGACCTGGAGAAGGGGCTTCGTCAGATTGGTGACAGTATGAGTGGAGTCTTTGCGAAGCTGCCGGGAGGAGTTCAGGCAGGCTGGCAGAGTATCATGGACAATCTGGACAAGACAGCGGCCAGTTTTATGAGTAAGATCAGTGAACCAACGGTGATGGCGGCTGGCAATTTTGCCAAGAGCCTGCCGTCTTATCTTCTTGCAGTAGTATTTGCATTGATGTCGGCGTATTTTTTTGTTGAAGAGAAAGACCAGGTGGTCTATTGGGTGAAGAGAGTGGCTCCCCCATCGGTCGAGAAACGTATGGATCTGGTGTTCCGGAGCCTCAGACAGGCGGTTGGCGGCTATTTTAAAGCCCAGTTCAAGATTATGATTATTGTGTTTGCAATCTTGTTTGTTGCATTTTCAATCATGGGCGTCCACTATTCGATCCTTCTTGCAATTCTCATCGCATTTCTGGATTTTCTTCCGTTTTTTGGAACGGGAACGGCGATGATACCGTGGGCAATCTATAAGCTGCTTGTAGGAAATTACAAGATGGCCATTCTCCTTTTGATTATTTATGGAATCACACAGGCAGCGCACCAGTTTCTCCAGCCAAAGCTGATTGGAGACAGCATAGGCATGAATCCACTGGTCACGTTATTTTGTCTCTATGCCGGATATAAGCTTGGAAGCGTCTTTGGAATGATCCTGGCGGTTCCAGTTGGTATGGTGGTAATTAATCTGGTTCAGGCAGGTGCATTTGACTATATTTTGGATGATGTGAGCATTCTTGTAGAAGGAATTCTGGGACTTCGGGATACAGAAAAGTAGGAAAAGTGGTTGTATTGAAAAAAATACATTCGCACTGTGATATATTCGCACTTTAAAGAAATAAAGTGTTGCAGTAAAAAAATAATTGTGCTAATATATCGTTATGTCAGGAGAAAGACATAGGATATATTAGCATTTTTGCTATAACGAAAAAAGGATGTGACAGGTTTCCTTTTACAATAGTTACAGGCAATAGAAGGAGGAAAATAAAATGGCAATGGAAATGGATATGAATTTTTTGCGAAAACTGCCAACGCCAAAGGAGATAAAGGAACAGTTTCCGGTCAGTAAAAAGATTGCAGAGATAAAGGAAGTAAGAGATGCAGAGATTCAGGAAATCTTTGAGGGCAAGTCAGATAAGAAGATTCTGATCATTGGTCCCTGCTCGGCAGATAATGAGGATGCAGTGCTGGACTATTTGATGCGGCTGCGCAAGGTACAGGAGAAGGTGGCAGACAGGCTTTTTATCATTCCACGTATCTATACCAACAAACCAAGGACAATCGGAGTTGGATATAAGGGAATGCTCCATCAGCCGGATCCGGAACAGAAGCCGGATATGCTGAAAGGAATTCTTGCAATCCGTGATATGCATATCAGAGCGGTGGAAGAGTCTGAGTTTACTTCTGCAGATGAGATGTTGTACCCGGAGAATCACAGATACCTTTCAGATCTGCTCTCCTATGTGGCAATCGGGGCGCGTTCCTCAGAAAACCAACAACACCGTATGACAGCAAGCGGGGTAGGCATTCCTGCGGGAATGAAGAACCCAACAGGTGGAGATCTTACGGTCATGATGAATTCTATTACGGCGGCACAGAGCGCTCATACATTTCTCTACCGTGGATGGGAAGTCACCACAGAAGGAAATCCGCTGGCACATGCAATCCTCAGAGGATACGTAGATAAGTTCGGACGTAATATTCCAAACTATCATTATGAGGAGCTGCAGAATGTTCTGGAATTATACGCAGAGGCAGATTTAAAGAATCCTTCGGTAATCATTGACACGAATCATTCCAATTCAGGAAAGAAGCCGCTTGAGCAGATTCGCATCAGCAAGGATGTCGTTCACAGCTGTAAGATGTCTTCTGATATCAACAAACTGGTAAAGGGATTAATGATTGAGAGTTACATTGAAGAGGGTGCACAGAAGGTAGATGGACACTGTTATGGTAAATCCATTACAGACCCATGTATTGGATGGGATACAACGGAAAAGCTCATATACGATTTGGCAGAATTGTGGTAGAATAAAGCCATAAAGGACGTGTGATAGAATGGTAGTTGCAATTTGCGATGACGAGAAAAGCTGGGTAGGACAGTCAGAGAAGATTATAAAGGATTATGCGAAGAAAACGTTTCTGGATTTGGAGGCGTTTTCTTTTAGTGGAAGAGAAGAGCTGTTTACCTATGAGGGGAATCCAATCGAAGTAATCTTTCTGGATATCGATTTGGCAGATGGAGATAATGGCATTTCTCTTGCGGAGGAGATTAATCAGAGATGGCCGGAATGTCAGATTGTATTTGTGACGAATTACATTTATTATGCAACAGAAATTTATCATACAGAACACATTTTTTTTGTTCTGAAGGAACAGTTTTCGGAAAAGGTGGGCGAGGTATTCCGGAAAGTACTGCATGTGTCCGAACAGCGGGTAAAGAAACTGGTGTTTACGCAGGTGGGGGGAGATGCGTTGTGCCTCAGCCCGCGTGATATTAGGTATTTCGAACGTGACAGGCGTGTTACGAATATTCATTCCGCCTGGGGGGAATATCATATATGGGACAGACTGAATGTAGTGGAGGAATTGCTTCCAGACCTTGATTTTGTGCGCTGCCATAATAGCTATATTTTATATTTGCCGGAAGTACTGGAGATGCAGAAGAACTGGTTTATTATGAAGGATGAGAAAAGGATTCCTATCAGCAGGAGATATGTGAAACATTCGCGAGAGGCGTTTATGCAGTGGGCACTTCTTCAGATGTCATAGGAAAGAGACAGGGCGGAGAACTGATAATTGAATAAGCTTTTCTTTTTTAGTTATACTATATTCAGATAGAATTATTAAAGAAGAGCGAGGTTATAATGTATGGATGATAAAAACAAGTGGAGTATTGGCGAAGGCGGTGATCTGCCCATTGGATTTGGTCTTAATCTGGCAGCGAATACAAAAGCGATGGAAGCGTTTTGCAGAATGTCTGATGAAGAAAAAGAACGGGTAGTGAAGGAGAGCAGAAATCAGCATAAACGAGAGGATATGGAAAGATTTGTGGATCGCTTGGGAGAGTAGGAAAAAGGCGTGAATGGCATGAGATACAAATGATTCGGTATGTCAATCGTATTGCGTGATAATATTCAAAAAGAGGTATTCTTGACTGCAAACGAGCAAAATTTAGAGCGTCAAAACAACTCGTTTTATAATTGCAAAATTTAGTAACATACAAGCAAGTGGCGAGATGAATTGCATATTAGATTTTTTCGCAGCAGCTATTAGGAAAATATTTTTCCAGTAGCTTATAGTCTGTATAGACTGAGCGTAAAAGTGCTGTTGAACAGGAAACCCCTACTTCAAAATCTTAGCGTTAAGTGGTGGGAATATTCCACAATGACAGTATAGAACAAATATAAAAATTGTGTGTTTTTATCAAAAAGTAAAAAAGTACAGAACAAACATTCGAATTTGCTCTGTACTTTTATTTTGTTCTTTGGTATAATACCAACAGATGTTTTTGTGAATAACATAATAATTTTTTGATATGTTAAGAAGTAGATAACGCATAAGATTCATAAAGGAGGAGCCTCTCGTGGATCATTTTGAATTAGTATCGGAGTACAAACCGACTGGCGATCAGCCCCAGGCAATTGCAGAACTGACAGCCGGATTTAAAGAAGGAAATCAATGTCAGACGCTGCTGGGAGTTACCGGTTCCGGGAAGACATTTACGATGGCCAATGTCATCCAGCAGATGAACCGACCGACGTTGATCATCGCACATAATAAGACGCTTGCGGCTCAGTTATATGGAGAGTTTAAGGAATTCTTCCCCAACAACGCAGTGGAATACTTTGTCTCCTACTACGACTATTACCAACCGGAGGCATATGTACCCTCGTCGGACACCTACATCGCCAAGGATTCTGCAATCAATGATGAGATCGATAAGCTGCGTCATTCGGCAACCGCCGCACTTTCCGAGCGCCGGGATGTAATCATCGTGGCCAGTGTATCCTGCATCTATGGTCTGGGTTCTCCGATTGACTATCAGGAGATGGTGATTTCCCTGCGACCAGGTATGATCCGGGACAGGGATGACGTTATGCGGAAACTGATCGACATTCAGTATGACAGGAATGAGATGGACTTCAAGCGTGGCACATTCCGGGCACATGGGGATGTACTGGAGGTATTTCCAGCGGGGTCCGAGGAATTCGTTGTACGAATCGAATTCTTCGGAGATGAGATTGACCGTATCACAGAGATTGATCTCCTGACGGGTGAGATTAAGAACACGCTGAACCACATTGCAATCTTTCCTGCATCTCACTATGTAGTGTCTAAGGAGAATATGAATCGTGCAATCGGTGAGATTGAGGAGGAGTTGGAGGAACGGGTGCGTGAATTCAAGAGCCAGGACAAGCTTCTGGAGGCACAGCGCATTGCGGAGAGGACGAACTTTGATATTGAGATGATGAGAGAGACCGGTTTTTGTTCCGGAATTGAGAACTATTCCAGACATCTGACGAATCTGGAACCAGGGCAGCCACCTCATACATTGATCGATTACTTCCCCGATGATCTGATGATTATGATTGATGAGTCACACATGACAATTCCTCAGATTGGAGCAATGTATTCCGGAGATCAGTCAAGAAAATCTACTTTAGTAGATTTTGGATTCCGGCTTCCATCCGCGAAGGATAACAGACCGCTCAATTTTCAGGAGTTTGAGAGCAAGATCGACCAGATTCTGTTTGTATCAGCGACACCAGGGAAATATGAGCGAGAGCACGAACTGCTCCGGGCGCAGCAGGTGATTCGGCCGACTGGACTTTTGGACCCGGAGGTGGTGGTACGTCCGGTTGAGGGACAGATTGATGATTTGGTTGGTGAAGTGAACAAAGAGGTGGCGAAAAAACACAAGATATTGATTACAACATTAACCAAGACCATGGCAGAGGATTTGACAGATTATATGCGAGAGTTGGGAATTCGCGTAAAGTATCTGCATTCAGATATTGATACACTGGAACGTTCAGAGATTATCCGTGACATGCGTCTGGATGTCTTTGATGTACTGGTTGGAATTAACCTGCTTCGAGAAGGTTTGGACATACCTGAAATTACGCTGATTGCAATTCTGGATGCGGATAAAGAGGGCTTCCTGCGTTCAGAGACTTCCCTGATTCAGACCATCGGACGCGCGGCCCGTAATGTGGAAGGCCATGTTATTATGTATGCAGACAGAATTACAGATTCCATGCGCCTTGCGATGGACGAGACGAAGCGACGGCGTGAGATCCAGCAGGCTTATAATCAGGAGCATGGAATCACCCCAAAGACGATTCAAAAGTCGGTGCGTGATTTGATTAGCATTTCCAAGAAGGTCGCAGCGGAAGAACTGCGTTTGGAGAAGGATCCGGAATCAATGAACAAGGAAGAACTGGAGAAACTGGTGAAGGATTTGCAGAAGCAGATGAAGAAAGCGGCAGCCGAATTGAACTTCGAGGCGGCGGCAGAGCTCCGTGATAAATTGATTGAGCTGAAGACACAGCTGAATAATTTATAGAGAAGTGGCAGAAGCTAGATAAAATATTAAGAAGAATGTCCGTTTTGTAAAAGATTTAAAAGAAAAGCAGATTCCAAGTATCCGCTTGATAGATTCTAAATGATATGATAGTAGGAAGGAACAGAATAGAAATGGCTGTTAACACAGATGGCAAACAATATATAAAAATACGGGGAGCGAATGAGCACAATCTGAAGAATATTGATTTGGATATCCCGAGAAATGAGCTGGTGGTACTGACCGGGCTGAGTGGTTCCGGAAAGTCATCTCTTGCATTTGATACAATTTATGCGGAAGGACAAAGGCGGTATATGGAATCGTTATCTTCTTATGCGCGAATGTTTTTGGGACAGATGGAGAAACCGAATGTAGAGAGCATAGAAGGACTTTCACCGGCAATCTCTATCGATCAGAAGTCGACGAACCGCAACCCAAGATCGACAGTGGGGACTGTGACGGAGATATACGATTACTTTCGTCTTCTCTATGCGAGAATCGGGATTCCCCATTGTCCGCAGTGTGGCAAGCGGATTGAGAAGCAGACTGTAGACCAGATGGTAGATCAGATATTAGCGCTTCCGGAGGGAACCAAGATTCAGCTGCTGGCACCGGTGGTGCGCGGGAGAAAAGGAACCCATGAAAAGTTATTTGAACGTGCCAAGAAAAGTGGATATGTAAGAGTACGTGTGGATGGAAATTTGTATGAATTATCAGAGGAAATCGGCCTGGACAAGAATATCAAGCATAATATTGAGATTATCGTGGATCGTCTGGTGGTGAAAGCAGGAATCGAGAAGCGCCTGACGGATTCTGTGGAGAATGTGCTTAATCTTGCGGAGGGACTCATGACGGTGGATGTTATTGACGGCGAATCAATCAGTTTCAGTCAGAGTTTTTCCTGCCCGGATTGCGGAATCAGTATTGACGAGATTGAGCCACGGAGCTTTTCGTTTAACAACCCATTTGGAGCCTGCCCGGAATGTTTTGGCCTTGGCTACAAGATGGAGTTTGATATCGATCTGATGATTCCGAATAAAAAATTGAGCATTAATCAGGGGGCGATTACTGTCATGGGATGGCAGTCCTGCACAGATAAGAAGAGCTTTACCCATGCGATTCTAGAAGCACTTTGTCAGGAGTACAAATTTAATCTGGATATTCCATTCAACAAATATCCAAAAAAAATCCGTGACGTGATTATTCATGGAACAGACGGAAAAGAAGTAAAGGTCTACTACAAAGGCCAGCGCGGAGAAGGAATCTACGATGTGGCGTTTGAAGGTCTGATTAAGAATGTGGAACGCAGATACAAGGAGACCAGTTCAGATACGATGAAAGCAGAGTATGAAACATTTATGCAGATTACACCTTGTTCGGAATGTGGTGGACAGCGTCTGAAAAGATCTGCTCTTGCAGTCACCATAGGGGAACGGAATATTGCTCAGGTTACAGGATATTCCATTGGGAAACTACAGGGGTTCCTGCAGAACTTAAAACTGAATAAGACTCAGAGTATGATTGGAGGTCAGATTCTGAAGGAAATCAATGGAAGAGTTCAGTTTTTGTTGGATGTTGGGCTGGATTATCTGACACTGGCAAGAAATACCGGTTCCCTCTCCGGTGGTGAAGCACAGAGAATCCGTCTTGCGACGCAGATTGGTTCCGGTCTGGTCGGGGTTGCCTACATTCTGGATGAACCGAGTATCGGTCTGCATCAAAGGGATAATGACAAACTGCTTGGAACTTTGAAACACCTTCGTGATCTTGGCAATTCTTTGATCGTGGTGGAGCATGATGAGGATACTATGCTGGAAGCAGACTATGTGGTAGATATCGGACCGGGAGCAGGAGAGCATGGCGGGGAAGTGGTGGCAGCAGGTACTGCCCAGGAAATCATGCAGAATGTGAATTCCATTACTGGTGACTACTTAAGCGGCAGAAAACAGATTCCGGTACCAGAGGTAAGAAAGAAGCCTAATGGCTTTCTGAAGGTGGTTGGAGCGAGAGAGAATAACCTGAAGAATATCGATGTAAAATTCCCATTGGGAGTCTTGACCTGTGTCACGGGTGTGTCTGGATCTGGAAAAAGTTCCCTTGTAAATGAAATTGTTTACAAAACGCTTGCCAGGGACTTGAATCGTGCCAGAACCATCCCGGGAAAACATAAGAAAATTGTTGGCCTTGAGCAGGTGGACAAGGTCATTGATATTGATCAGTCACCGATTGGAAGAACACCGCGTTCCAATCCGGCAACCTATACAGGTGTTTTTGATATGATCCGGGATCTCTTTGCAGCGACAGCTGACGCGAAAGCGAGAGGCTATAAAAAGGGGCGTTTTAGTTTTAATGTGAAAGGTGGACGGTGTGAAGCCTGCGCAGGGGATGGAATTATCAAGATTGAGATGCATTTCCTTCCGGATGTTTATGTGCCATGCGAGATATGTAAGGGAAAGCGCTATAACAGAGAGACTCTGGAGGTTCTTTATAAGGGGAAAAGTATCTATGATGTGTTGGATATGACGGTGGAAGAGGCACTGAAATTCTTCGAGAATGTACCAAGTATCCGCCGCAAGATGGAGACGCTGTATGATGTGGGACTTTCTTATATCAGACTGGGGCAGCCATCCACTACATTATCCGGTGGTGAGGCACAGCGCATTAAGCTTGCGACAGAGTTGAGCAAACGTGGAACAGGGAAGACAGTGTACATTCTGGATGAACCGACCACAGGACTTCATTTTGCAGATGTGCACAAGCTGACAGAGATTCTGAGACGTCTTTCAGATGATGGTAATACGGTGATTGTTATTGAACATAATCTGGATGTAATCAAGACTGCGGATTATATTATCGATATCGGACCAGAAGGAGGCGACAAGGGCGGAACAGTTGTGGCAACGGGGACTCCGGAACAGATCGCGGGAAATCCGGATTCTTATACAGGTAAATATATCGCTATGATGTTAAAGCGGCAGGAAAGTATTAAGAAATAGTGAAATTGAAAAAAAGACTTTCTATTTCAACGGAATTCTTTTATAATAGTAAGGCGATACAGAAGAGAATAGACGGAGAGTATTAATAGATATAGATGTGAAATAGGGAGGAGTATGTTTCATGGCAGTTGATATCGGAATTGATTTGGGTACGGCAAGTATCCTGGTATATGTAAAGGGGAAGGGTGTTGTTCTGAAGGAACCGTCAGTGGTTGCTTTTGACCGGGACACCAATGTAATCAAGGCAATCGGGGAGGAAGCCAGATTAATGCTCGGAAGGACACCGGGCAACATTGTAGCGGTGCGACCGCTGAGACAGGGAGTAATCTCTGACTATACGGTGACAGAAAAGATGATTAAGTACTTTGTCCAGAAGGCATTAGGGAAGCGTACTTTTAAGAAGCCACGGATCAGTATCTGTGTGCCAAGCGGGGTGACAGAGGTTGAGAAGAAAGCAGTAGAAGAGGCAACTTTTGCTGCAGGTGCAAGAGAAGTGCATTTAATAGAAGAACCAGTAGCGGCAGCCATTGGGGCAGGAATTGACATTTCCAGACCATGTGGGAATATGATTGTTGATATCGGTGGCGGAACTGCAGATATTGCGGTTATTTCCTTAGGCGGAACCGTTGTAAATACATCAATTAAGATTGCCGGAGATGATTTTGACGAGGCGATTGTACGCTATATGCGTAAGAAGCATAACCTTCTGATCGGTGAGCGTACGGCAGAAGATATTAAGATTAAGATTGGAACGACGTATCCGTTGATTGAGGATGAGACACTGGAGGTCCGCGGAAGAAATCTGGTAACGGGTCTTCCGAAGACGGTAACGGTTACTTCCTCTGAGACGGAGGAGGCACTTCGCGAGACAACCAGTCAGATTGTGGAGGCTGTTGTGGCTGTTCTGGAGAGGACTCCACCAGAGCTTTCCGCAGATATTCTGGATCGTGGAATCGTGTTGACAGGTGGTGGAGCGATGCTGCGCGGACTGGAAGAACTGATTGAAGAGAAGACAGGTATTAACACCATGACAGCAGAGAATCCAATGCAGGTCGTGGCAATTGGAACTGGACAGTTCGTTGAATTTATGAGTGGAAGAAAAGATTTTTAGTGAGATATATGACAGGATAAGGTTGTCACCCGTCAAGGTGGACAGCCTTATTGTCTATCTTATTGTCCAGAAAAGAGACAGGACATTCAAAAGAGAATAGCTGTCATGGAGTGTGGGAGGAAGAGTTTGGAGACAGTAACAGGTTATGTGGAGCATATTATCTATAGAAATGAAGAGAACGGGTACACGGTTTTTAATCTGGCTGGAGATGACGGTGAAGTGACCTGTGTTGGCACGTTTCTCTATATTGGAGAAGGCGAGCTGATGGAACTGAGCGGTGATTATGTGAACCACAATGTATACGGAACACAGCTGAAGGTGACAAGCCATGAGGTGAAGGAGCCAGAGGATGTGGTTTCGATCGAACGCTATCTGGGATCCGGTGCGATCAAAGGACTTGGTGCGGCACTGGCTGGACGAGTTGTTCGCAAGTTTAAGGGAGATACCTTTCGTGTCATCGAGGAAGAGCCGGAACGTCTTGTAGAAGTCAAGGGAATCAGTGAGCGAAAAGCGAGGGAGATTGCGGAACAGGTAGAGGAAAAGAAGGATATGCGAAAGGCTATGATTTTCCTTCAGAAATATGGCATCTCCAATGCATTGTCTGCAAAGATTTATCAGCACTATGGTCAGAAGGTCTATGAGGTATTGGAGGGAAATCCCTATCAGATTGCAGAGCATGTACCTGGTGTTGGATTTAAGACGGCGGATGAGATTGCTGCCAGGGTCGGAATACATATGGATTCTGATTATAGAATCCGCAGTGGGCTTTTCCATACATTGCTGCAGGCTGTGAATGAAGGTCATGTCTATTTGCCTCAGAGAATTCTGCTGCATAGAACAAGTCAGCTTCTTGGCGTGGAAGTACAGGAGATGGAAAAGTTCGTTATGGATCTGTGTGTTGACCGCAAGGTCGTTATCAAGGAAATCAATGAGGAAATTAGAGTCTATCCATCCCAATACTATTATCTGGAATTGAATACAGCGAAGATGCTTCACGATCTGAATATCAGCTGCGAGATGTCTGAAACGGCAATCGAGCAGCGTCTCCGTAAGGTAGAGGAACATGCAGAACTCTCGCTGGATGAGACACAGCGTCAGGCGGTAATTGGTGCAGTGAAGCATGGTCTTTTTGTCCTGACAGGTGGTCCGGGAACCGGAAAAACTACTACGATTAATACAATGATTCATTTTTTTGAGAGCGAGGGAATGGACATTCTTCTTGCGGCACCTACGGGACGTGCAGCAAAACGGATGACAGAGGCAACCGGCTTTGAGGCGCAGACGATTCATAGACTCTTGGAAGTGAATGGAAATCCGGAAGAAGAGGGTGGAGTCAGTGGTTTTATGCGAAACAGAGAGAATCCGCTGGAGTCGGATGTCATCATCATCGATGAGATGTCCATGGTGGACTTGAATCTGATGCATGCCTTGCTTTCAGCTATTGTGGTAGGAACCCGTCTGATTCTGGTAGGTGATGTGAATCAGCTTCCGTCGGTAGGACCCGGAAGTGTTTTGAAGGATATTATCAGTTCTGATTGTTTCCCTGTGGTGAAACTGACTAAGATTTTTCGACAGGCAGGAGAGAGTGATATTGTTATCAACGCGCATCGAATCAATGCAGGAGAGCCAGTGAGTTTGGATAATAAGGGAAGCCGGGATTTTTTCTTCCTGAAGCGTGATGATGCCAATGTTATTATCAGCGTGATTATTACGCTGATACAAAAAAAACTGCCGGGTTATGTAAAGGCATTGCCTTCGGACATTCAGGTAATGACTCCTATGCGTAAAGGACTTCTTGGCGTAGAACGCCTCAACACTATTTTGCAGCAGTATCTTAATCCGCCGGAGAAGCAGAAGACGGAAAAAGAGTTTGGTGACCGTATCTTCCGGGTGGGGGATAAGGTTATGCAGATCAAAAACAACTACCAGCTGGAATGGGAAGTCTGCACGAAGTATGGAATGACCGTTGAAAAAGGAGTGGGCATTTTTAATGGAGATATGGGAATCGTGAAGGAAATCAATCTCTATACCGAGCATCTGAAAGTGGAGTACGATGAAAAGCGCGTGGTAGAATATCCATTTCAACTGCTGGAAGAATTGGAACTTGCTTATGCAATTACCATTCATAAGTCACAGGGGAGCGAATATCCAGCCGTCATCATTCCACTTCTTCCGGGACCACGGCTTTTGTACAACAGAAATCTTCTGTATACCGCTGTAACCAGAGCAAAAAAATGTGTAACGATAGTTGGGAGTGAATCAACATTTCAGGAAATGATCAGGAACGAAAACGAGCAAAAACGGTACACAAGCTTAAATCAGTGTATCAGAGATTTCTAAATATACTCTACCCTCTATCCTGCCCGTTCTGCGGGCGGATACTTGGAAAATCTGTAGCCCGCATCTGCGGAAATTGCGAAAAGAAAATCATATACATGAAAGAACCCCGGTGCAAGCGGTGCGGAAAGCCAATTCGGACTCAGGAGGCAGAGTTTTGTCTGGACTGTCAGCGAGGCAGGTTCTGTTATGACCAGGGGAAGAGTCTCTATCTTCATCAATCACCAGTAAAAGAGGCAGTATATCAATTAAAATACCACAATAAAAGAATTTACGGAGAAATGTTTGCACAGGAATTATACCGTATATATAAAGAACAGATAAAAAGTTGGGGAGTCGATGTGATTCTTCCGGTTCCATTACATCATAAGCGGAGAAAAAAGCGAGGGTATAATCAGGCAGAACTGATTGCAACAGAGCTTGGAAAACTCACATCTCTTTCGGTAGAGACGGATGCTGTTTATCGGGTGAAGAATACAAATCCGCAGAAGGTACTGGACAACCGGAATCGTGCGAAGAACCTGTCCCATGCATTTGCCGTATCCAGAAAATGGAGGGTAAGGCCCGTTGTTTTGCTGATTGACGATATCTATACAACGGGCAGCACTATTAATTCTGTTGCAAAAATACTGAAAAAACGGGGGGTTCAAAAAGTTTATTTTTTGACTATAAGCATTGGACAAGGACTCTGACAATATGCTATACTAAAAATGATGTTTTGCAGCTTTATATTTAAAACATCATAATCACAAAGAATGAAATGATATAGGAGTAGAATTATGCTGAATGAAGAACGAGTGAGACTCATGACGAGGATGGCGGCCTATGAAGACGGAAAGGGCCGGGAAGACATGAAAATCAGCAGATATTATCGGAAAGATTATGCCAGCCTTCACACATTGATTACAATTCTCTGGCTTACGTTCGGATATGCTGCATTGATAGGCTTGATAGGGATTGCGTATATGGAACCACTGATGAAGAATCTGACGTTGACAAAGCTAATTCTACTGGGATGTGTCATTGTTGGAATATATTTGATATTAGTCGTGGTTTATGGGGCTTCTGCCAGCAATATTTACAAGAATCGCCATGGTCGTGCAAAGCAGAGAGTAAAGCAGTATTATAGAGATTTGTCCCGTCTGAAAAAGATGTATGAGAAGGAGAAAAAGTAATGAGTACACTACTTGTCTATAAAGAACAATTGCAGGCATTATATGCCAAATATGCCCAGTATATCAACAAAGTGCTTCAGTTTATTCTGGCATTGCTGGTATTTGGACTGATCAATTCTAACATTGGTTATATGAAACTGGTTTCATCAGCGATTGCTACCATTGGACTATCTGTTATTTGTGCATTCTTACCGTTGATTGTTCTTGTGGTTTTGGCATCTGCGTTGATACTGGTACAGATGTTCAGCCTTTCACTGGCGGCACTTGCAGTAACCGGTCTTGTGTTTTTCATTATGTATGTATTCTATTTCCGCTTCACCCCAGATAAAGCATGGATTGTTTTACTTACACCGATTGCATTTGCACTGAAGATACCTTATGTGATTCCGATTGCTCTTGGACTGGTCGGGACACCTGTCTGTGCAGTACCAGTAGCATGTGGAACAATTGTGTATTATATGCTTCATTATGTGAAGACGTCTTCCGCCACATTGAAGGGCAGCGGAGCAGCGAGCATGATTGCGAACATTACCACATTTGCAAAACAGCTTTTCCAGAATAAAGAGATGTGGGTAATGACA
Source organism: Hespellia sp. (assembly GCA_028689735.1). GTDB lineage: Bacteria > Bacillota > Clostridia > Lachnospirales > Lachnospiraceae > Hespellia. Next base: position 39,935 of record JAQVCP010000018.1, read on the forward strand.
GCAGCACTTGTGCTCAGTCTGGTTGTAGTGAATTTTATTCGGACGAAGTCCGCGGATCACTCATGGAGAATTGCAGTTGGAGCTGGAGTGATTCTGAATATTGTAATTGTCGTAATCGGAGATGTGACATTTAACATACATATCGCATATCTGCCATTGATCCTGACGAATATTCTTGCAGTAGGAGTTGGACTCGCAATGGAATTTTTATTCTTTACGGTGGACTATACGAGAACAGAACGTATGCAGTTTGAAGATGATGAATACTATTATTATGTGAAGGCTGTACCAAAGATTACCATCAGTGTACCGGAGAAAACTGTTAAAAAAATTAATGAGCGCCAGAACACAGAGACAATCGATGCAGCTGACATTAAAAAAGTTGTGGAAAAGCAAAAACAAAACACATCCAATATTGAGAGAAAAAAAACTGTGTCCAAAAATGCGATTCCAAAAGGAAAAATAACGACTCACGATGAGACTGATAAAGAATTATTGGAGAGAAGTCTGAAAAAGGACTTAGGACTGAAATAAAAAACGTTTTTATTAGGGAAGGGAGGCAGCAAGATGAGTGAATGGATATCACATTTTTTTTCAACCTATCTGAGTGGATTATATTTTCCAAATATGCGAATCACAGACATTGTTGAAATCGGTATTGTTGCCTTTGTTCTCTATGAAATTATGGTTTGGATCAAGAACACGAAGGCTTGGATGCTTCTAAAAGGAATCATCATGCTTGCATTGTTTATTCTTGTTGCAGCAATTTTTAATATGCAGACTATCTTGTTCCTGGCAAGAGGATCTATCAGTGTGCTGGTAATTGCAGCTGTGGTGGTATTTCAACCAGAGCTTCGTCGTGCATTAGAGAAACTGGGGGAGAAGAATTTTCTCGCGAATCTGGTTGCATTTGACAAGAATAGAGAGAATGAGCGATTTACGGATGAGACAATCGAGGGGCTGGTCAGTGCCTGTTTTGAGATGGGCAGTGTGAAAACCGGTGCGTTGATTGTTGTAGAGCAGGCAATTCATCTGAATGAATTTGAACGAACAGGAATTGAGCTGGATTGTATTGTGTCAGCTCAGGTCCTTATCAATATATTTGAACATAATACTCCGCTTCATGATGGTGCAATCATTGTGAGAGGGAATCGAATCACCTCCGCCACTTGTTATCTTCCGCTTTCGGACAATCTTCAGATTAGCAAGGATCTTGGAACAAGACACAGAGCGGCACTTGGTATGAGTGAAGTGAGTGATGCACTTGTTATTGTAGTGTCAGAAGAGACTGGGAAGGTGTCTGTTGCGGCAGGCGGACAGCTGGTAAGAGGTGTTACACCAGAATACCTTACTACCAGGCTGAGTCAGATGCAATATAAGAATCCGGAGGTGGAAAACAAGAGATTTACAATCTGGAAAGGAAGGCAGAAGGATGAAGCATAAATGGACTGAGAATCTCGGCCTGAAGCTCATGGCCGTGTTCTTTGCAGCAATCCTCTGGCTGATTGTTGTAAATATTGACAATCCAATCGATACCGTTGTGTTTCGCGGAATCACAGTGGCTGTTCAGAATGAAGAACTTGTCACGAATAAAGGAAAGACTTATCAAATTATAGGTGATACCCAGACCGTGAATGTGACGGTGCAAGCAAAGCGTTCTGTGCTGGACAAGATTTCTTCCGCAGATATTATAGCGACTGCTGACATGAAGGACATGCAGCTATCATCGCTGGTTCCAATCACAGTTTCAATCAAAGGATACGAAGGCAGATACACCTCAGCAGTTGCCAACCCGATTAATCTGCAGGTGAATATAGAAGATACGACAAAGAATACCATACCGCTTACTGTTTCAACGACAGGAACTCCAAGGGATGGTTATGTTCTGGGAACGATGGTGACGAATCCGGAGAAGGTTGTTGTGCGTGGAGCGGAAGCACTGGTCAACAGCATAGCAAAAGCGGTGGCTAAAGTCGATGTGTCAGGATTATCGGCAGATGCAACATTGAAGGCGGATTTGATTTTCTATGATGAGAATGAAAATGTAGTAGATCAGACACTACTTAATAATAATCTTGGGGAAGACGCTGTTACGGTAGATGTACAGGTACTCAACACAAAAAGTGTTCCTTTGGACATTAATGTATCGGGAACGCCGGCGGCTGGATATGCTTTTGCGGGTGTTTCCAGTGAACCAGAATCGATTCAGATAATCGGGACAGAAGAAGAGCTTAAGGGAATTGATCAGATTACAATACCAGGTTCGGCGGTCGATATAGATGACATATCAGAAAAGCAGGAAATTGTAGTGGATATATCGGGTTATCTTCCAGATGATGTTACTCTTGCAGATGAGACTGCTAACAATGTGGTAGTAACCGTTGTGGTCGAGCAGGAAGGCACGAAAACAGTAGAACTGCCTCGGGAGGCGGTCGTAATCAAAAACCTTGCAGATGGATTAAAAGTCTCTTATGACAATGAAGATGATATTGAGCTTCATTTTTCGGGCACAGAAGATGCTCTGGACAAATTAAATATAACGAATGCAGTATCAATAGACTTAAAGAACAGTAAAACACCGGGTACTTATGAAGTCCCGCTCACGCTGGATTTGCCAAGTGGAATTACATTACTGGAGAATGTTATTGTAAAGGTAGTAGTAGAACAAAAGTTAGAATAGAGGTATATTGGGAGGAACAAATGGTAAAGCAGAAAGTAAAGATTAAAAATCCGACCGGGCTGCACTTGAGGCCGGCAGGTCTGTTTTGCAAAACTGCAATGCAGTACAGCTGTAAGGTTACCTTTGAATCGAAGAACACGGTCGCGAATGCAAAAAGTGTGCTTAGTGTTCTGGGCGCCTGTATCAAAAGCGGCGATGAGATTGAGATAATCTGCGAAGGAGAAGATGAAGTTGAAGCACTGACCAATATGGTCAAGATTGTTGAGGAAGGATTAGGAGAATAAGAGATGAGTAAAGCAACGTTAGTCGTAATGGCAGCAGGAATAGGAAGTCGTTTTGGAGGTGGAATCAAACAGCTTGAGCCGGTTGGACCGAGTGGCGAGATTATTATGGATTATTCCATTTATGATGCGATGCGGGCTGGATTTGATAAAGTAGTTTTTGTTATCCGAAAGGATCTTGAAAAAGATTTTAAGGAAGTAATCGGTAACAGAATCGAAAAACAATTGGAAGTTGCCTATGCGTACCAGGAGGTAGATGATATTCCTGCGGTATATAAAGAACGATTTGCAGAGCGAACCAAGCCTTGGGGAACTGGACAGGCGATATTGGTCTGCAGGGACGTTGTGGATTCTCCTTTCCTTGTAATCAATGCGGATGATTACTATGGAAAAGAAGCATATGAGGAAGCATTCCGGTATCTGACATCGGAACATACAAGCACAGTGGAGGTTCCGGTGTGCATGGTAGGATTTGTACTGAAGAATACGCTGAGTGATAATGGAAGTGTTACGCGCGGCGTCTGCAAGGTGGATGATAGAGGTATGCTGACAGACATTGTTGAGACACATAATATTGTCAAGACAGCGGATGGCGCAGGGATTGATGAGGATGGAAAGATTACGGTTCTGGATGTGAATTCAGCTGTCTCTATGAACATGTGGGGATTACAGCCTGAATTTTTCAATACATTAGAAAAGGGGTTTGAAGAATTTTTGGATAAGGTGGATACATCAAATCTTAAGGCGGAATATCTGCTTCCAACCATTATTGGAGATTTACTTATAGAGGGAAGAGCAGAGGTGAAAGTGCTTCATTCGGATGATGTGTGGTTTGGAGTTACTTATAAGGAAGACAAGGAATCTGTTGTAGATTCGGTCGGAAAACTTGTGGACGCTGGTGTGTATCCGGAGAAGTTGTTCGAATAAGAATAATCATTTGGCAGAACAAGAATAATAAAGAACAACGGGTAGAAAAAATGCTCGTTGTTCTTTATTGATAAGAGAACTAATTAAAATACTACTTGTGATAGGAGCGAAAGAATGTCGTCTAGCAAACACCATTGGGAATTTAATCCGGCAAAAAGCTATTTGAAAGATGATGGGAAAGATAAAAAAACGGGACAGGAGTTAATTAACATAACAGGAGGAACGCAGACGGTTCTTCAACGGGTGCTGAAGATTTTTTCTGTGATTTGCAAAGTGATGAGTTTTGCAGTTGTGCTGCTATTCTGTTTTCTGGGAATGTTGTTATTTGAAGGTATACGTTGGGCTTTGGATACGTGGTCAAATCTGAGTATGGAAGAGATTGTTTATCATCTGCAATCCCCACTGGAAGGAACAAATCAAGATCTCATCTATGATTTTATGAATGCGGCACTTTCACCCGCAATTCTTGTACTGGTTACTACGCTTATCATCCTGCTTATATTTAGAAAAAAGAAACATACACAGCAATTGGTTATGAAAATCATGATAGCACTTTCTTTATGTGTAGGATTCAGCTCGGTTTATTTTGGATGGAAGACGTTAAAAGTGGGTGATTACCTGGCGGGACAGTCAGAAGAATCTACATTCATACAAGATAATTATGTGCCCCCGGACAGTGTTGAAATAACTTTCCCGGAACAAAAAAGAAATTTAATATATATTTTTTTGGAATCGATGGAGTCGACCTACTCTTCGAAAAAAAACGGTGGAGCATATGAGGATAACTATATTCCAGAGTTAACCAGACTTGCAAAGGAAAATACGCATTTTTCTAATACAGATTTGCTTGGCGGGGCGGTTCCAACAAAAGGTGCTACATGGACAATTGGTGGGATGTTCGCGCAGACGAGCGGTCTGCCCTTGCTTATTCCTATTGGCGATAACAGTATGGATACACAGGATACTTTTTTGCCGGATGTAACTGCACTTGGCGATATTTTGAAAAATCAGGGATATCAGCAGATGTTGATGGTTGGGTCAGATGCGACATTTGGAGGCAGAAAAAATTATTTTACACATCATGGCAATTTTGGAATATATGATGTCTTTACTGCGAGAGAAAGTGGTGATATTCCAGAAGACTATACAGCGTGGTGGGGATTTGAGGATGAAAAATTATTTTCATTTGCTCAGCAGAAAATATTAGAATTATCGTTAACAGGACAACCCTTCAATTTTACGATGCTGACAGCAGATACACATTTTGAAGATGGTTATCCATGCAGACTTTGTGATGATAAGTTTGAAGATAACCAATATGCAAATGTTATTGCGTGTTCGAGTCGGCAGGTTTATGCTTTTGTACAATGGATTCAGCAACAAGAGTTTTATGCAAATACTACAATTGTTATATCTGGAGATCATCTGACAATGGACAGCGATTTTTGTGAGGATATTGATTCAGAGTATGAGAGGACTGTGTATAACGTTATTATCAATCCAGCAATAACAACAGAACGCACGAAAAATCGAATCTTCACAACATTGGATATGTTTCCGACCACACTCGCTGCCATGGGAGTCGATATAGAAGGAAATAAATTAGGGCTTGGCACGAATTTATTCTCAGATAAAGATACATTGGCAGAAGAATACGGGCGGATTAAAATTAACAACGAGTTCGGGAAGAATTCATCTTTTTTCTCTGACATGACAAAAAACATGCTTTCAATCGAAGGAAATGTGTTAGAGTTGAATCATGAACTTCAATTATTGAAAAATAATATACCTGACGGATTTGGTGAAAAAACACCATAAATATAGTAGATATGTAACGTACAATGATTGTGCTGGACATAGATGAATACTAAATCTGACATAAAACTTGTTAAATTCGATAAAAATTGTATTAATTAGTGTCTGCTGATTAATCAAAAAATCAGCTTGTAACCATTGATTTTACTGCAATCTTCACTCTAAAATGGTATAATTAAGTGCACGGTTTTATGAGAATTCAAATCTTTTTTCGTGCAGTTT
>JAQVCP010000104.1 GCA_028689735.1 Hespellia sp.
GAACAAAATCAAATATCTGAATTATCTGACCAGAGTATTGCAGCGCTATTTGGGACAGCCGAATCTAAAGTTGCGGATGATTGTGATTTATACGGCAGACGTAAAGCGGAGACAGGTAAAGGAAAGTCTTGATGTGGGGGATTTGAAGATCACGTTAGAGCAGGCGTTTTTATCCGAACTGGAGTCAGAGACGATTTTAGCGAACATAACAAACAAAGTGACTAATGGAAATGAATTGACGGAAGATGAAAAAATGCAATTCATTATTCTTCCGCTTTCTTACGAAGGTAAGGAAAATAAGAGATGGGCGATAAGAAAGTTATTTGAATTATCGAAGCTGATTAAGAATGAGGAAACACAGATTTTTCTGATTGCGGGAATGATCGCTTTCGCGGATAAAGTACTCGATAGTGAAACTGCAAGAGAAATGAAAGGATGGATTGGTATGACGAAAGTGGCAAGATTGTTTGAAGAAGAAAAGCAGCAGGCAGTGAAGAAAGCAGTGGAAGAAGCAGTGGAAGAAAGAGATTTAGAGCTTGCGCAGAAGATGCTTGAGGATGGAGTGCCAGAAGAGAAGATTTTGGAGTACATGCCGAAGGCTGCAGTGCAGGTGCTTCGGGAAAAGGGACGTTATGCAAGGGAAGAACAGTAGGGACGTTCAATGATCCGACTGAAAAGATTGAAATCCCCATGTACAATGCGACCTGACTTCCAAACGTTAGATCTTTTAGGTCTAACTAATTGGAAGCTGGGAGACCATGTTGTACATGGGAATTTTTACATAATCGACATGTAATATAGTGACTCAATGGTGGTTAGCATCTGTTTGTTCGCGATTGATTATTACATTATAAACAATAAATCCAAATGTAACAATTACAGCGACGATAATCGTACTCATTCCACCAACAATGCCGACACGTTTTGCAACGATGCCGATGATGGAAGGCATTAGAATCGCTCCAAGGCTCGTAATTGTCAGCAGGATACTGAGAGACAGAGGATAAGCTTTGATGACATCTCCGGCGCAGGCAACTGTGGTAGGATAAAGTCCTGCCATAAAAAATCCGATTCCGATGATGCCGACAGCAACAGGGGCGGCACTGCGGCTTGTAATCAGCAGAATAAAGAAAATCAGATAGCCAATGCAACTGAAAAGTAAAAGTATAGACTTTTTGACCTTGGTGGATAATACTGCTGATAACAGACGGCCGCCAAGGATGACCAGCCAAAGAACACCTGTCATAATTTGTGAAAAAGAGGCACTCATGATTCCAGAATCTTTTAGGTAAGTGACGAGCCAGCCATTGACAGCCTGTTCAGCACACAAATAAGAAAATAAAATCCCGGAGGCAGCGATAAATTGGCGGTTCTTAAGGAATCCCCAATCGGTCGAACCTGCCGCTTCTTTTTGCGGGAAATTGTTTGGAACATCCATTTTCAATAAAAGAATTACTTCAGTCAGTACAAAAAATGCTTCAATAAGGGCTGCAATATACCAGTTGTCCGGGTTGTTTTTTGTGAGAAGAACAACAAGGAAAGGGGCAAGGAATGCGCCTATGCAGAAAATAGCATGCAGCAGATTAAATGCCCAGGCTTTTCCTGTTGCAATATCATTTACAACGGCGTTATTGAAATTGCTTACAGCACCGCGATTAATTCCAGTTAGAAAAAAAGCCAGTATTAATAAAACGGAATTGCCAGTCGCGACAATGATTAGAAAAGCAATAATTCCACAACTGCATAAAAGAACAGCTGTCCGTTTGCGCCCGATGCGAAGGGGAAGTACACCGCCCAGAAAACTGGAGATTAGATTTCCGATGGCATGGGCAGATACGAGAAATCCGGCAATCTGATAGTTCAGACCATAGGAGTCCCGTATATATGGAAGTAATGTTCCTACAAGCAGTGCAAGTGCGCCGTTGGTCAGAAAAATATAACAGCAGCTTGTATAAATTTTTTTTTCGGCTTTTGAAAAAGCGGAAGTGGATTGATTCATGATGATACTCCTTTATTTTTAATAATATGTATATCGGGCTGAATACTGGTACATATGCATAATTTCCATATTAACATGAACGATTTGAATAATAAAGCTATTTGCTAAAAGATATTAAGTACATTTGCTAAAAGATATGAAGCACATGATATGAAGCATATTCGGAAATGTCAATCTGAACTCTTTGTTTTTTAGAGCGATACAACTTTGTATTGAATGAAAATACATTAGCCTTCTAAATGTTTTTTGTGCAAAAAATATTAAAAAAGTCTTAAATATAAATAAGATTGTTGACAAAAATGGTAAATAACACTAGTATATTCGTTAGGCATCTAACTAAATAGAAACGGAGGTATTGACGTGACATGTGAGATAGAAACGATTCCGATGCAGATGCTGCTGCGTCAGATTGGGCATTTGTATATGCAGAAATCCATGGACTGGATGAAAGAACAGACCTGCTCGGAAGGGATTCGGGGAGGACAGGCCGGAATTCTTTTTATGCTGAAATTCAAAGGGGAGAAAGGGACACTTTCCCAAAGGGAACTTGCGGACTTTCTTCGTATAAAACCACCATCGGTGACTGCCGCCGTCAAAAAGCTGGAAGCAGAATCCTATGTAAGACGGGTGAGGGATGAGAATGATCAGCGGATTATGCGAATTTGTCTGACGGAAAAAGGCGTACTTTATGTAGAGCATGTAATTGCAGAGGTCAAGGCAACAGAAGAACTGGCGTTCAAGAATATGAGCACTGAGGAGAAGCTTTTACTTAGAAGGCTGCTGGTGCAGGTTCGGGATAACCTTTCTGATGGGAAGGAATTCCACGACCATTTTATGGAACATTAGGATTAAAAAGACAGGAAAGGAAGAGACTATGACAAAATTATTTAAATACATGAAGCCTTACTGGAAGACGGTGGTTCTGATTATCACTGTTCTGATTGGTCAGGCATATTGTGACTTATCCTTGCCGTCCTACACATCTGACATTGTCAATGTGGGAATTCAGCAGGGGGGAGTCAATGATGAGATTCCCATGCAGATTGCGACAGGGGATTTGGAAAAGGTAACCTTATTTATGTCGGCAGAGGATGCGAAGACGGTAATGGATGCCTATGAAGAAGACGATACGACATATGATGAAGATGCATATGTATTGAAGACGGAGGTGCAGGATGATGAAGCTCAGATGACAAATCTGAAGGAAATCCTGCGGACTCCAATGATGCTGACTTCCGGTTTTTCCGGAGACAGCGAAACTACGAATCAGATGAAAGAGCAGATTGTCAGCGGCATGCAGGCACAGATGCACGCGCAGGGCCAGGCACAGGCGGAAGCAGGTATGAGCGGAGAGGCGCAGGCGGCAGGTCAGGCAGAAGCAGGTATGAGTGCGGAGGCGCAGGCAGCAGCTCAGGCACAGATGACACCTGAGATGCAGGCGCAGATGGAACTTTCCCAGTATCTGATGGGTGATCCGGATGACATTGATATGTTTGAACTGATGAAGATGCTTCCGGAAGAACAGAGGAGCGCACTGGTTGATCAGGTAGAAGAACAGATGAAGGATATGCCGGATACGATCATGGATCAGGCGGCAATCAGTTATGTAAAGAGCGCCTATGAGAATCTTGGAATCGACATGAATCATTTACAGACACAATACATTTTGTCTACCGGTGGAAAGATGCTTCTTCTTGCATTCCTTGGAATGGCAGCCAGTGTACTGGTTGGTCTGCTGGCATCCCGCGTAGGTGCATCAGCAGGGCGTGATCTGAGAGGAAAAGTATTCCGCAAGGTCGTAGGGTTCTCCAACCGAGAGTTTGACGAATTTTCGACTGCTTCCCTGATTACGAGAAGTACCAACGATATTCAGCAGATTCAGCTGCTTATGGTCATGATTCTGCGAATGGTCCTCTATTCACCGATTCTTGCAATCGGAGGAATCTACAAGGTATTCAACACCAACGCATCCATGTCCTGGGTAATCGGGCTTGCAGTTCTGGTGATTGTAGGAGTGGTCGCAGTTCTGTTTTCAGTAACCATGCCGAAGTTTAAAGTGCTTCAGAAGATGGTTGATAAACTGAACCTTGTAACACGGGAAATTCTGACCGGACTTTCCGTTATCCGTGCCTTCAGCACAGAGAAGCATGAAGAAAAACGATTTGATGAGGCCAACCGTGACCTGACAAGAACCCAGCTGTTTGTCAACCGGGCCATGACATTTATGATGCCGGTGATGATGCTGGTGATGAATGGAGTCTCCGTTCTGATTATCTGGACCGGGGCACATGGAATCAGCGATGGTCAGATGCAGGTCGGCGATATGATGGCATTTATCCAGTATGCAATGCAGATTATCATGGGATTCTTGATGCTTTGCATGATTTCTATTATGCTTCCGAGAGCGGCAGTGTCTGCAACACGTGTGGATGAAGTACTGGTCAGCGAGACCATCATCCATGACCCGAAGGAGCCGAAGAAGATTCCGGAAACTGGAAAGGGCGTCGTCACATTTGACCACGTTTCCTTCCGTTATCCGGGTGCTGAGGAGGATGTGCTTCATGACATCAGCTTTACAGCAAGGCCCGGCGAGACAACTGCAATCATCGGTAGTACCGGAAGTGGTAAATCCACATTGATCAATTTGATTCCGCGTTTCTATGATGTGACAGAGGGAAATGTAACCATCGATGGCACAGACATTCGAGAGGTCACTCAGCATGAGCTCCGTAACAAATTAGGCTATGTTCCGCAAAAAGGCGTTCTTTTCTCAGGAACCATTGAATCCAATATTTTATACAGCGATCCGGACGCGGGAAGGGAAACCATGGAGTGGGCGGCAAACACAGCCCAGGCCACAGAATTTATTGAGGGGAAGAAGGCACGCTATGAAAGCGAGATTTCCCAGGGTGGTTCCAATGTATCCGGCGGACAGAAACAGCGTCTGTCCATTGCGAGGGCAATTGCCAAGAGACCGGACATCTTTATTTTTGATGACAGTTTTTCGGCACTGGATTACAAGACCGATGTGGCACTGCGCCATGCGCTAAGTGAACAGACAGCGGAGAGTACAGTTCTCATTGTTGCACAGAGAATCAGTACCATTTTACATGCAGAGCAGATTATTGTGCTGGATGATGGAGAAGTGGCAGGAATCGGAACCCATAGAGAACTTTTGAACAACTGTGAGGTATATCAGCAGATTGCACTTTCCCAATTGTCGGAAGCAGAACTGAAAAAGGACTTGGAAGATACTTCAATCTTAGAAGGAAAGGAGGAACGATAACATGGCAGAGAATACAGGAAGAAGACGTGGCCCAATGGGCGGGCGCGGGCCTATGCGTGGCATGGGTGCCGGAGAGAAAGCAAAGGATTTTAAGGGAACCATGAAACAGCTCCTCAACTATCTTGGTGTATATAAGATACAAATTGGATTTGTCATTATTTTTGCGATTGGCGGAACCATATTTAACATTGTCGGACCAAAGATTTTAGGAAAAGCGACCACAGAGATTTTCAATGGATTAGTCAGCAAGGTATCCGGCGGAAATGGAATGGATTTTGATAAAATAGGGAAAATCCTGCTTATTACTTTGGGGCTCTATATCATCAGTGCATTATGTTCCTTTGTGCAGGGATTTATTATGACAGGGGTTTCACAGAAAATGACTTATCAGCTCCGGAAAGAATTATCAGAGAAAATCAACCGCATGCCGATGGATTATTTTGATAAGAAGACACATGGTGAAGTACTTTCCCGTGTGACCAACGATATTGATACATTAAGCCAGAGCCTGAACCAGAGCGCGACCCAGCTTATCACCTCGGTGACGACTATCATCGGTGTGCTCATCATGATGCTGAGTATCAGTCCACTGATGACCGTGGTGGCACTGCTCATTTTACCGATTTCCATCGGGCTCATTTCCACCATAATGAAAAAGTCCCAGAAATATTTCCGCGGACAGCAGGAGTACCTTGGAAATGTAAATGGACAGGTCGAGGAAGTCTATGGTGGACACAACATTGTAAAAGTATTCAATAAAGAAAAGGATGTCATCAAAGAGTTTGATGCAACCAATAATAAATTATATGATTCCGCATGGAAGTCACAGTTTCTGTCTGGAATGATGATGCCAATCATGCAGTTTGTCGGAAATTTAGGATATGTAGGTGTTGCTATCTTAGGTGGGTATCTGGCAATCAAGAATGCCATCGAAGTCGGGGACATTCAGTCCTTTATACAGTATGTGCGGAACTTCACCCAGCCAATCCAGCAGGTGGCGCAGGTGGCCAACATGCTCCAGTCCACCGCAGCGGCATCTGAGCGTGTATTTGAATTCCTTGGAGAAGAGGAAGAAGACCAGACGGTTCCAGAACCGGTATCGGTAGAAGGATTGGAAGGAAATGTAGAATTTCAGGATGTACACTTCGGTTACAATCCAGATAAAATTATCATCAATGACTTTTCGGCAAAAGTAAAAGAAGGACAGAAGATTGCAATCGTAGGACCGACCGGAGCTGGAAAGACAACCATGATCAAACTCCTTATGAGATTCTACGATGTCAACAGCGGAGCCATCCTTGTAGATGGTCACAACATCAAAGACTTCAACCGCAGCGAACTGCGTCAGATGTTCGGCATGGTACTCCAGGATACCTGGCTCTTCCACGGCAGCATCAAAGACAACATCCGCTATGGAAAACTAGATGCCACAGACGAAGAAGTCATCGCGGCAGCAAAAGCAGCCCACGTACACCGCTTCGTAAAGACCCTGCCAAAGGGCTACGACATGGAACTCAACGAAGAAGCCAGCAACGTATCTCAGGGACAAAAACAGCTTCTTACCATAGCAAGAGCTATCCTGGCAGATCCAAAGATTCTGATTCTGGACGAAGCAACCAGTTCCGTCGACACCAGAACAGAAGTAAGAATCCAAAAAGCCATGGATAACCTGATGAAAGGCAGAACCAGCTTCGTAATAGCCCACCGCCTATCAACAATCCGAGACGCAGACATGATACTCGTCATGAAAGATGGCGATATCGTTGAACAAGGAAATCACGAAGAATTACTCCACAAAGGTGGATTTTACGCAGATTTGTATAATAGTCAATTTGAAAATGCTACAAGCATTGCATAGACAAAAAAAGAAAACCTCAAGACGTGCTCGCACATCTTGAGATTTTCTTTTTTTTGTTTATATAGGGCGCCAGCCCTCAGGCCTCGAATGCGAAGCGTTTGAGGCCTGGCAATGCTGGAAGAAAGGAAAGAGGAGCATGCATCACACAAGACGTGCTCGCACATCTTGAGGTTTTCTTTTTTTTTGTTTATATAGGGCGCCAGCCCTCAGGCCTCGAATGCGAAGCGTTCGAGGCCTGGCAATGCTGGAAGAAAGGAAAGTGATGAAGGGTTGCGCCAGGAACACAAAAACCAGATGCAAATCCAGTGAAATAATGATATAATCTCTTCATGTGGTTTCTGCCGCTTATGCAGGAACGTGCAAGAATTGTAAGGAATGAGGAGAAGAACATGAAAAAGAAAAAAATGAATATCACACTGGCAATTGCCCTGGGTCTGGTTCTGGGAATTATTGTCGGTCTGATTATGCCTGCATGGCTGTTTACTCCGCTCAGTGTTGTCAGCAGCATTTACATGAGTGCATTGAAAATGATGATTTTCCCGTTGGTATTCTGTAGTCTTATTACAGGAATTATGGGAATCGGAAGTGTGGCTTCCACTGGTAAAATTGGTCTGCATTCTTTGCTGTGGTATATCGGAACTACCGCATTTGCCAGTTTTTTAGGATTGATTCTGCCAAATCTTCTAGGTCTGGGAAAGGGAACCATGATTGCAATGGTAGAGACGGACACCGAAGCCGCGCAGTTTTCCGGACTTTTGGATACGCTTAAGACGCTTATCCCGAGCAATCCAGTCACCAGTTTTTCGGAAGGAAATATGCTGCAGGTTCTGGTATTTGCCATTATCATCGGACTTGCCTGTCTGGCAATCGGAGAAAAAGCTGCTCCATTTGTAGAGGTGTGCAAGAGTGTTAATGATATTTCGATTTTTATCATTGGAAAAGTTATGCTGTTTACTCCGATCGGTGTTTTCTGTTCGATAGCGGCGGTAATGTATACAAACGGAACGGAGACAATGATCGAGCTGGCAGCGGTCATGATTGCCTTGTATGTGACCTATGCTTTGTATGCTTTTGTGGTTTACGGTGGAATGGTAAAATTCATTGGCAAATATCCGACACTGAAGTTTTTTAAAAACATTTCACCGGCAGCGTTAAATGCATTTGGAACATGTTCATCGTCTGCAACAATTCCAATCAGTATGAAATGTGCAGAGGAAGAAATCGGAGTGCCAAACGAGATTACATCCTTGACTCTGCCACTTGGTGCAACCATTAACATGGATGCAGTTTCTATTCTGATGAGCTTTATGATTACGTTTTTTGGAAATGCATGTGGGGTTCCAATCAGTACGAATCTAATGATTGTGGTATTGTTGTCCAATGTCCTGCTCTCCATAGGAACTCCAGGAGTTCCAGGGGGCGCAATTGCTGCCTTTGCGGCACTGGCTTCTATTGCCGGACTGCCGTCTGGAGTCATGGGCGTGTACATATCTGTCAATACCCTTGCAGATATGGGCGCTACTTGTGTCAACGTGATGGGAGATCTTGCATGTTCTACCGTGCTCAAGAGGACACTCCATCTCGGAGAAGATGAGACAGCACCGGAGAGCAATACGGTAGCAGCGGATTCGTCTTATTGAGCAGCGGGGAGAATGTGGTGGCAGCATATTAGGCCAATCAGAGTAGATTTCTGATATTTGCTTTGCCTCTATTGGTTAATCTGCATAGCAAACTCAAGATATATTGGTTAATTTGGATATGGTTTTTTGGGGGAATTCTTCTTATACTAAAAGTATCATATTAAGAAGGAGGCTCCACATGAAGAAGGAAGTACAGATTCAGTTAAACTCTATCGACAAAGTAAAAGATTTCGTCAATGCAATTACGAAATATGCAGGTGAATTTGATTTGGTTTCCGGCAGATACGTAATTGATGCCAAATCAATCATGGGAATTTTCAGTCTGGATTTATCAAAACCCATTAATCTGATTATTCATCAGGCAGATGATGCAGTGATGGAGAATTTAAAACCGTTTATCATCTAGTGATAAGAGTAGAACAGGAATGCGTTCAAGATATTTTAGAGTGAATATCTTGAACGCATTTTTTCATTATGGGCTTTAGCCTGTTGAGTATGTTGGAGTTTCTCATCAGAGAAACGGAGACATGCGAAACAATAAACCACCTGCTATGCGGGTGGAGACAAATTGTTGTACAAAAAAATCACCTTTC
>JAQVCP010000105.1 GCA_028689735.1 Hespellia sp.
CACTGGAAACGATATTGTTCATGGTTACATTAAAAATATTGAAGATTGAAAAAGTGATGTAAATGTAGCTGTAGGAAAGTGCATAAGTGATAACAGAATCTGTAGCACCAAGGCAGGTTAAGATTGGCTTCATGAAGATGAGGGAAATGATAATTGCAATCAACCCGACAGCCACACTGCTATAGATTGCAGTAGATGCAACTTTGCCAGCGGTTTCTTTGTCTCTCTTTCCAATCAGACGTGACAGGTAAGCAGCTGCACCATTTCCAAAGAGAAGTCCAAGACCAACAATGACCTGACCTAATGGAAATGCTACTGTAATGGCACCCATTTGATTTGTCCCAAGACCGCCAACAAAGTACGTATCTACAAGATTATACAGGGCGTTGATTAACATTCCGACCATGGTAGGAAGACCAAGGGATAGTAATGCTTTTGGTATAGGAACACTTCCTAATAGTTGGATTTTTTTGTTTTGCTCATTCATAATAAGCTCCTTTCACTTGACATAGAATATTTTTTAGAGTACTATAAATTACAGCACTTGTCAAGGAGGTATTTATGGCAACAATAGATTTAATTGTTTTGGGTATGCTAAAAAGGGAGTCGTTAAGCGCCTACGATATTCAGAAGTTAGTGGAGTATCGTAATATTTCAAAATGGGTGAAAATAAGTACACCTTCCATCTACAAAAAGGTTATTCAATTAGCGGATAAAGGTCTTATCGAAAGTGAAACTATAAAAGGAGAAAATCTGGCAGATAAAGTAGTATATTCCCTTACGGACGCTGGAAATTTGGAATTACAAAAACTGATGGAGGAAATTGCAGACAGTCCAATACGAATTTTTTTGGATTTCAATGCAGTGATTGTAAATATTGATTGCATTCCACCAGAGCAGCAGAAAAAATGTATCCAGAAAATTGAAAAGAATATCAAAATTATGAAGACTCAATTAGAAGAAAATCGAAAAGATAAAGAGAATAATGCAAATGTTCCAGCAGCAGGTCTTGCAGTTTTGGAGCAACAGTATATTCTGATTGCAGCAATTGAAAAATGGATAACGAAATCCTTTTAATTTATTGCAATATTGTGATTTTTGACATTTGAAGGTAAGAAGAAAAAAGTGATGAATAAAAGAAAAGAATTGTATGGAGTACTGGCTCGGATTTTGATTCCAATGCTGATTGTGGCTACAGCAAATCTCTGGCATGGAGCTGTTATGCGCTTCGCACCGCTTGATACGGTTTGGTATATCATCGCTATGCTGTGTATCGGCTTTATCGAGGAAATTCTTTGTCGTGGAAAAAGATGGATGAGAAAGCAGGTAAAAAATGGTAAAAAAATACAAGCAAATTGAACATATAATGGCAGTAATCTGGGGAGAAGAGAGCAATACAGTCATTATTGCTGTACATGGAGATCAATCTAATAAGGAAGATGTTCCGATTCAGATCTTGGCTGAGAACGCAGCACAATATGGAATGTAAGTGATAAGCTTTGATCTTCCGGAAAATGGAGAGCGAAAAGACGAGAAAGTGCGATGCACAGTCCAAAACTGTGTGAAAGAACTCAATATAATTATGGATTATGTTAAAAAGCAATGGAAACAGGTTTATCTCTTTGCAAATAGCATGGGAGCCTATTTTGGTATGATGGCATATCAGAATGAAAATATTGAGAAAGCATGGTTTCTTTCTCCGCTTGTGGATATGCAACGCATGATAGAGAATATGATTTGGAAATGTTAAAGAAATGGTTTTGTAATTCTATGAAGTAAAAAGAAGGACGCAGTACAATATGAATTGTATTACGTCCTTCTTTTATGTTACGCACCCACCTGGGGAAACCAATGGATTTTCAGTAGGTTATCATACGTTCTAAGGAAAATCCATAAAGATACCCGCCTGGCATGCAGAATGTTTTATAGCTGTGCATCCTTTAAAAGTACATCGTGTGCACTTCCTTCCACAATACTGGTAGAAGAAATCAGAGTAATCTTCGCATTCTCCTGAAGTTCTGGAATGGTAAGGACACCGCAGTTACACATGGTGGATTTTACCTTGCTGAGTGAAAGACCGACATTGTCCTTCAGGCTTCCGGCATATGGAACATAAGAATCAACACCTTCGACAAAAGATAATTTCTTATCGCCACCCATATCATATCTCTGCCAGTTTCTGGCACGGGCACTTCCTTCGCCCCAGTATTCCTTCATATAACTTCCGTTTACATTGACTTTCTTTGTAGGACTTTCATCGAATCTTGCAAAATATCTTCCCATCATCAGGAAATCAGCACCCATGGCAAGAGCAAGGGTGATGTGGTAGTCGTGCACGATACCGCCATCGGAACAAATCGGAACATAGACTCCGGTCTCTTCAAAATATTTGTCTCTTTCCTGTGCGACATCAATCAGAGCAGTAGCCTGTCCACGGCCGATTCCCTTCTGCTCACGGGTGATACAGATGGCGCCGCCGCCGATACCTACTTTGATGAAATCAGCTCCGGCTTCAGCAAGGAAACGGAATCCTTCTGCATCAACTACATTACCGGCACCAATCTTCACGGTATCACCGTAAGTTTTTCTGACATATTCAATTACAATCTTCTGCCATTCGGTAAAACCTTCTGAACTATCAATACAAAGCACGTCCACGCCTGCTTCCAGAAGTGCAGGAATTCTCTCAGCATAATCGCGGGTATTGATTCCGGCACCAACAATATAACGCTTGGAAGTGTCAATCAACTCATTCTCGTTGGATTTGTGAGAGTTGTAGTCCTTTCTGAATACCATGGAGAGGAGTCTCTTATTCTTGTCCACAATCGGGAGAGAATTCAGTTTGTGTTCCCAGATGATATCGTTGGCTTCTTTTAATGTGGTGTTCTCATCTCCAACAACCATATCGGCAATTGGAGTCATAAAATCTTTTACTTTTGTATCGGATGCCATACGGCTTACACGGTAATCTCTGCTTGTCACGATTCCCATAAGCTCTCCGTTCTGGGTGCCGTCAGCAGTGACAGCTACGGTGGAATGTCCGGTTTTTTCTTTCAGATCAAGAATATCCTGTAAGGTGGATTCTGGTGAAATATTGGAATCACTTACTACAAAACCGGCGCGGTAGCTCTTGACACGTGCCACCATCTCTGCCTGAGTCTCAATAGACTGTGATCCATAAATGAAGGAGAGACCACCTTCCCCGGCAAGTGCAACAGCCATCACATCATCGGATACAGACTGCATGACTGCAGAAGTAAGAGGGATGTTCAGTGAAATTGCAGGTTCCTCAGTCCCTTTTTTATATTTTACTAAAGGTGTTTTTAAAGAAACGTTCGTTGGAACACAATCTGTGGAGGAATAGCCAGGAATCAGCAGGTATTCCCCAAAAGTACGGGATGGTTCATTCATATAAATTGCCATAATAGTCTCCTTTTTCATTTGATAAAGTCTTTATTTTATTTCGTTATATTAAACATCATAGTTAGATAGTTTGTCAATGTCAAGAGAATTTCTATGTGATTTTCGGAAAATAGACAACTGAGATTGTTATTTCCTTGACGAAGAAAAAGGTTGTATTAATTATCTCTTGCAATTGAGTTAAAGTGAACTTAGCCAAAGAGGAAACGCATGGCCATGCAGAAACATTCCTGAAAAATGGCGAAGCAGAAAATAATGTAACCGTGTGAAAGAAAGCGAGGAATTCAAAATGAATTTAATACCTTTGATCATCATCTTTATCTGTGCCTTTGCACTTCAATACCTGCTCACATTTATACAGATGAAAAGTTTCAATGAACATTACCGCCGTCTTAGAAAACAGGGGAGAGTGGCCATCGGAAAAATAAATGGAGCACTTCATGCAGGAGCAATTGCAATGTTCTCTATCGATTCCGAGGGAGTCATCATGGAAGGCAGCTACATGCAGGGGGTCACAGTCTTTGCCAGATTTAAAGAATTGAAAGGATTTGAGGGAGAAGATGTGGCAGTGCTGACAATGGAGCAGTGCAGACAGATGGGTCTTGCAAAGCCAATCAGCAAAGCAGTTGTTGAAGCATCTTCCAATTATAACATTTTGATGAGTGGCGGAGTGATTCCGGAAAAGCCGGCACCGCTGACACAGGCTTTCAATTTTATCACTGGCAAAAAGAAAACGGTTAGTTAAAACAAGGAGGAAATAAAATGAGCGTAATCGTAAATGTTGCAGAAGGCTTTATGGGGTTATTCGATGCAGGTGCAGAGACATTTGTAAGCTGGGTAACAACAATTGTTCCAAAAGTACTATTATTATTAGTTTTTATGAATGCACTGATTGCATTGATCGGTCAGGAGAAAATCAACAAATTTGCAAAATTCTGTTCCAGTAATGTAATTCTGGCATATGGTGTGCTTCCATTCTTATCAGCATTTATGTTAGGTAATCCAATGGCACTTTCTATGGGGAAGTTCCTGCCGGAGAGAATGAAACCAAGCTACTATGCGACTTCTACTTATCACTGCCATACCAACAGCGGTCTTTTTCCGCATATCAATGTTGGCGAGATATTTATCTATCTTGGAATTGCGGACGGTATCACGACACTGGGGCTTAGCACCACACCGCTTGCAGTACGTTATCTGTTAGTCGGTCTTGTGATGAACTTCTTTGCAGGATGGATCACAGATTTTACAACGAAGATGGTAATGAAACAACAGA
Source organism: Hespellia sp. (assembly GCA_028689735.1). Taxonomy (GTDB): domain Bacteria; phylum Bacillota; class Clostridia; order Lachnospirales; family Lachnospiraceae; genus Hespellia. The sequence goes on from JAQVCP010000105.1 coordinate 4,697, forward strand.
ACATCACTTTAAGTAACGAATTCAAACCAAGTGTGAATTAGGAGGGAAAATCATGGCTGAGTATCATGCAATTAAAATTGTAAAAGGAAGTGGCGGATTCGGTGGACCACTTGTTATCAAACCGGAAGCTGGAAAAGATAAGCTCATGTTTATTACAGGCGGCGGAGCAGAACCAGAGATCGTTGAAAAAATCGTAAATCTGACAGGCTGTACAGCTGTCAATGGATTCAAGACATCCGTTCCAGATGAAGAAATCTTTGCTGTCATCATTGACTGTGGCGGGACACTCAGATGCGGCATTTATCCTCAAAAGAAAATTCCTACTCTGAATGTGATGCCGGTTGGAAAAAGCGGACCATTAGCGAAATTTATCACCGAAGACATCTACGTATCGGCAGTCGGTATGGATCAAATTAGTCTGGCAGAAGAAGGCGCAGCCGTACTTCAGTCAGCGAAGCCGGAAGCAGCAGCGTCTGCAGAAGAGCCAAAGGAAGAGAGAAAATTCAAATACAGCGCAGACAAAAAGGTATCGGAGACATTGGGAGAGACCAGCAAATCAAGCATCATTCAGAAGGTAGGCATGGGTGCAGGCAAGGTCGTTAATACCCTATATCAGGCAGCCAGAGACGCAGTACAGTCTATGATTACCACAATCCTTCCATTCATGGCATTCGTAGCAATGCTCATCGGTATCATCAATGGTTCCGGATTTGGTGACTGGTTCGCAAAACTTCTGGTTCCACTTGCGGGAAACGGAGTTGGACTGCTTGTGCTTGGTTTCATCTGTTCGATTCCTGTACTTTCTGCTTTGCTGGGACCTGGGGCAGTAATCGCGCAGGTGGTCGGAACCATGATCGGTGTGGAGATTGGAAAAGGAAATATTGCACCAAGTCTTGCACTTCCGGCATTATTTGCAATCAATACACAGTGTGCATGTGACTTCATTCCGGTAGGACTCGGTCTTGCGGAAGCAGAGCCGGAAACAGTAGAAGTCGGTGTACCTGCAGTACTTTACTCCAGATTCTTAGTTGGTGTACCGAGAGTTCTGGTGGCATGGGTTGCAAGCATCGGTCTTTACTAAAAAAGTGTGTAAAAAATATAAGTTCATAGAAACAGAAGAAACGGAAAACAAAATTAAAATTCAGAATGTGCCAGGTCGGATTACGGTTGAGTGAATGCGCGGGGCATTACATAGTAAAGGAGAAAATATCATGGGAAATTGGTTGGAATTAGAAGAAAAAACAGTTGTTGTAACAGGCGGAGCTTCAGGAATCGGTAAGGCAGTTGCAGAAGAATTTTTACAGCAGGGTGCCAATGTTGTCATCGCTGATATGGCACCGGATGCACCGGAGATTGACAGTGCAAACGGAAAGTGCGAATATGTGGTAACAAATGTAACGGACAGAGCCAGTGTGGAAAATATGATGAACAAAGCAGTTGATACCTTCGGGACAGTGGATATATTGGTAAACAATGCAGGAATCAATATTCCAAGACTGTTAGTTGACCCAAAACAGCCACATGGCGAGTTCGAGTTAGATGATTCTGTTTTTGACAAGGTCGTCGGTGTCAATTTGAAAGGGGTGTACCTTTGTGCCCAGGCTGCAGGCCGTATCATGGCAGAAAAAGAGGATGGTGTCGTAATCAACATGTCTTCTGAAAGTGGTCTGGAAGGATCCGAAGGACAGAGCATCTACGCAGCAACGAAGAATGCAGTGAACTCTTTCACACGCTCATGGGCGAAAGAAATGGGGAAATTAGGTGTACGTGTTGTCGGTGTGGCACCTGGTATCCTGGAAGCAACGGGACTTAGAACCATCGGTTATGAGACAGCACTGGCATACACAAGAGGAATCACAGTAGATGATCTCCGCGCAGGATACAGCAAGACTTCTACGACACCCCTTGGACGTTCCGGTAAATTATCAGAGGTAGCAAACCTGGTATGCTTCCTTGCAAGTGGAAAAGCATCGTACATCCACGGCGTAACCTTCAATGTAGCCGGAGGAAAGACAAGAGGCTAGAAATACAGTGCTTTTTAAATGGGAAAATGCTATAATGACTTCAACAAAAATGATAGGATTGTACTTTTGAATTATGCGGGAATATCTTATCATTATACTCAGCAGAAGAGGTTCTGTGGGAGGAGGTCATTATGGGGGAACTAGTTACAGATAATAGAAATAAAATGATTCTGGAGAATCTGGAGTCCCGCAAGAGCGTGAGCGTTCAGGTTCTCACTGAAAAACTGAAAGTCAGTGCAAAGACCATCAGCAATGATATGAAAGAATTGAACCAGTTAATGAAAGGCAGTGCACTCATTGAGCAGATTGCCGGGAGATATCGGCTGTTTATTATAGATGAAAGCCAGTATCACAGAATCAAGGCGACTATTTTTGAGCAGAATGATTATCTGAATTCACCGGCCAAGCGTTACGGATACATTTTAAACCGTCTGATGCATGAAGACGATCCTGTGATTCTCGATGAGCTTGCATATGAGATGAATATCGGCAGGACAACGGTTGCAGTCGATTTGAAAAAACTGCGGGAGATACTCGGGAATTACGATATCCAGATTGTGGGAAAGACCAATGCAGGAGTCACACTAAAAGGAGATGAGATGCGGTTTCGCATTTTTGTTCTGGAGACGATGTATGATGGGATTTATGATAATTATCCCATTGAACAGGATCTCATTGATATCGTGGAGGAAACATGCAGGGAGTATCATATTGACAATGTGACAAAGCATTACTTTATGAAATCTTACATTGTGATGCTGGATCGTATGCTTGGCGATCACTGTCTTGAAGAACTGGAAGAAAAGTATCATAGTCTGGAAAAGACAATAGCATATCATTTTGCAGAGGTGGTCGGCACAAGAGTTACCAGGCTGCTGAATATTGCAGTTCCAAAAGAGGAGATTATCTTTTTATCGATTCCCATTGCGGGAATGCGGACGCCTATGAACAAAGACGAGATGCAGATGATAGAAATCAGCGAAGAGGTTGCAGAGCTGGTGTTGAAAATATTGAACCGCATTGCATCTACAATGGATTTTCATATTTCACCCACGGATTTGCTGGATGAGTTTGTGTATCACATCAATTTTATGCTGAATCGACTGAAATATCATTTTCGGATGAAAAATAATTCGCTGACTGAGATTAGAAAAAAATATCCGCTTGCATACCGTATGGCAGAGCTTGCGAGAGACGTCATTGAGGAGCAGACAAATCTGATTGTAACAGAAGATGAACTGGGTTTCCTTGCATCTTATTTTAGTATCTTTTTAGAGGAACAGCAGTATCGGTCGGAGAATACATACCGGGTGGCAATTGTATGTTCGGCCGGAAGAATTACCGGACGCATGATCGAAATCCAGTTAAAAAAGATTCTTCCGGAAAAAACGGTGTATGAATTTTTGGCATCCGGCGAGATGGTGCACGGCAGGATGGAACAGTATGATCTGGTTATTTCAACGGTGCCGGGTCTGGTGCAGACAAAGACACCAATCATCTACCTGAGTGAAATTTTTGACGAGATGGAGGTACTTCGGAAAGTACAGCAGTTAAAATTGGTGAAGCATTTGGATTTCCCGATTAAAACAGGACTGAATTCTCTGGTGGCAACCATGCTGGAACCACAGCATTTTTTCGTGCTGAACAGTGGATTGTCCTACATGGAAAATGTAAATTATATGGTGGACACCCTGATAGAAGAAGGTGCACTGCCGGAGGATTTTGGAATCAAAATTGAAAAACGGGAACAGGAGAATTCCATGAAGTTCAATGAGAGCATCGGGTTCCCGCATTTGATCTATGAAAGCGATAAGATTGTAATTGCACTGGGAGTGATTGAACGAGAAAAAGATGAAAAGGGTATCAAACTCATTTTACTGCTTGCACTTCCCCAGGAGGAAGGCTGCAGCGATGAAGTGCTGATGGGCATTTATAATGAGATGCTGTTTATCGCATCAGACGAAAAGCTGGTGGATGAGATATCCAGAATAAAAAGCAGCAGAGAATACTTTGAGTTTATTATCAGGAATGATAAATTATTTGAACATTTATAATGAAAATTAGGAGGAAAATAAAATGACATGTATCTATGAGAATACAGTAAAAGGAATGGGCGAGATGGTTGAAGCATTTGCAGAGGAAGGAATGTTTGTATTGTTTGGCGATAATGCACCGGACACCTTGAAGGATTTTTGTTATGTCATCGATGTGAAGAACGCAGATCAGGTAATTGAAGCCGGCGGCACCATGGAATTTGACGGAGTATCTTACAAAATCATGGAAGTGGGAGAAATTATGCAGAGAAATTTGGAGTCACTCGGACATATTTCTGTCAGATTCGGCGGAGAGTGCCTTCCAGGTTCCGTAGTCTTGGAAGAAACAGCAGAAATACCAAAATTAAAAAATGGAAGCACAATTAAAATTTTTGCGTAAAGGATGATGTGTATGATAAAAAGAATCACAGTCATGAACCCGTTTGGGGTGCATATCCTGGTGGCTCAGGAAATCTGTAAAATCAGAAAAAAATACCGCAGCCGTATTTTTCTGAAAAATGAAAATGGAATGGCCAGTGCGGAGAATGTCACGCAGCTTCT
>JAQVCP010000106.1 GCA_028689735.1 Hespellia sp.
ATATCCCTTTATTCTTTACCAAAAGGCTTATTAAAGTGATTTAAATTTAAAAAATTGATATAGAGCCATTTTTAACGCTAAAATCAAAATTCCAATCAAATAAACGGTTGATTTTTCAGCAGCTTGGTCCCATCACCGTCTTGTCTGCAAAGCGAACATCCAAAACCCGAAGTCCCATCCGCCTTGCCAGTTCCTCACTGCTCACTACTGACGCATCCCCACCGATCTCCCTCTTCGCCTCTGGGAAAAAATCATCAAGAATCGCATGGGCAACCGTCTCGTAGTCGCTGTTATATAGAATCGGTAGCAGATAGTCATTAGTATCAAATGCAAATCCTGATAGTGCCGGGTCATCTTCCCAATCTTTATATCCCCAGACGAGCGGACCAATGCAGCATTGGTGGCACACTCGCAAATCGAAAATATATCTCAGCCGAAAATCTGCACTCTCATATCTTGTTTCGCCATTCTTATACTGTCCTTCTAACCTACTCTGCAATATCACATCGACCACAGTCCTGTCTGTTGGCTGCTGTAGCTTTGACAGTGTTTTTAAGTACGACCACAGCCGAACCTTCATTCCCTCGGCACCCGGCAACACTCCTGCTTCTTGAATCTGCTCTGTCTCCGTCCTCACGTAATTTTCTAAAACCGTCTGAAAATCCGCATGAAAAACATTCTGCAGTACCTCTGCCACAGAATATGGCTGGCAAATATCTGTCCGCTCTACCGTTTTTCCGAACGTTACGGGTACTGCAACTGCTCCAGCCCCCTGTCCTACATCAGTATCCAATATCTCATAGTGCAATCCTATCACCCCTCAGAACATTCGTTTTGTCTCAATTATACACAGCATGGATACCAATTTCAATAGTAAAGCACAATATCTTTTGTCCATTTTCCATTTTGTTTCTCTTGAACGCACAATAATGTTGTGCTATAATAAGACTGTCAGATACTGAGCACTGAACAGTCTGACCAAGGAGGAAACACTATGGCTAAACTATCAAAGAAAGCCTCAGTAACTGTAAAACGGTCATCTGCTTCCAGCTCTGTTGTCTATCTTCCGCAGGCGGAAAAGAATGAACAAGCCGAATTTGCTTTCGGTGCCGTTATCCGTAAATACAGAAATAAAAATGAAATGAGCCAGCCAGAGCTGGCAGAACTCATGGGTGTATCACGTAACACCATTACAAACTGGGAAAATGATCGTGCACGTCCGGAAGTAGAAACTATCCGGGTTCTTTGCAGTATGCTCGGCATCCCCCTTTATGAACTATTCGGACTACCAAACAGTTCTCAGCTTACTTCTCACGAAAAAGTCGTGTTCGGACAGTATCGAAAACTGAGTCCCGTCGGCCAGCGCATCGTAGATCGGATGATTGAATCAGTTATGGGTGAAGAGCAAGATGCTCGTGATAGATACTTGGATGAGAACTATTTTCTGTCCGAGTTGCAGTCTACTCCTGCCGCTGCCGGTCCCGGCTGTGCTTTTATCGACACACCGCCAGAGTATATGTTTATAAAGAAAAACGGATACAACGAATCTGCTGATGCGTTGATTCGTGTATCTGGCGCAAGTATGGAGCCACAGTATCACAATGGCGATCTGGTGTATGTAAAGTATACTCAGTCTGTTGAAGATGGCGATATTGTTATCTGTTCTACTGCAGATGGTGCCGTCATCAAGCAGATGCTTAACCACAAGCTCTATTCATTAAATAAGGCACTCCCCTACGGTGAAAAGTCTGAAGATGATCATGTTACCATTGTCGGCAAAGTTCTCGGAAAGGTAAGTCCGTTGGAGCTTCCTGCTGATGATGACATCCACCTGCTTGAAGAAGTAAAAGCCCAGGAAGTCCGGGAGTTCAAGAAGAAATATGGATTGCTGTGAGGTGATTGCTTATGAGTTTTACAGAATCAGAAATCAAAGATTACAACGATTACGCAGATACCACAATTGCAGAAATCTATCCTCTGATAAAGAAGGCTGTCTCTTCTCATGCAGCCACCTATATGAAGAAAGACATGCTAAAGTTCAAAGAACAGGGGCCAGATGAAAGGATGGGCTTGGAAGAAAACAAGGCTTTTTTCCGTGACATCGCACATGTTCATTGTGATGCCGCAATTACCGCCCAGATCCGATACAGCAACAAGTCATACCGCGCCACGCTGACCAAGGAATCTATCTTGAAAAAATGCCGGATTTGCGATCTTGATGCTCAAAGTGTAAAGCAGATTCTGAAGGCGGCCGGTTTCGATGCTGGAGGTGACCAACATGAATAAAGAAAAAGTCTATGTAAAAGTCGATTCCACATTCGACCCAACCGGTTTTATGCAGCCGACATCAATCACCTGGTCGGATGGACGTACCTTCCCAATCGAAACAGTGCGCGACTTTCGCCCCGCCGGGACTGCCGATAACGGTTACTCCGGTGACTGTTTTACTGTACTCATCCAGGGGCAGGAAAAGCACCTGTTCTTTGAGCACCTTGATTCACGCTTCAACGGTCGGTTAGGCCGGTGGTTCGTTGAGAGATCCGGACATTAACAGCAATATAACAAGAACGCAGCCAGAAAGGAGGAAGTTGCACGATGCAACGCACATATCTTGCGATAGATCTTAAAAGCTATTACGCGAGTGCGGAATGCGCCGCTCGACACCTCGACCCACTTACTACAAATCTGGTCGTGGCGGATTCCTCCCGCACTGAGAAAACTATCTGTCTTGCTGTGTCTCCTTCTCTGAAAGCCTATGGCATTCCGGGTCGCGCCAGACTGTTTGAAGTCGTGCAGAAGGTCAAGGAGGTCAATGCGAATCGATTAAGGGAAGCGGTACAATTAAGAAAAGCTGTGTATAAGGACGGTAAGCCATCCTTCTCCTCTGCTTCCTATGATTCCTTATCGCTTGCCGCCGACCCGTCACTCGAACTCTCTTACCTCGTCGCGCCGCCTCGGATGGCATATTATGAAAAGGTGTCGCGGCAGATTTATGGCATCTATCTGAAATACATCGCGCCAGAGGACATCGTGGTATATTCCATTGACGAAGTGTTCATCGATGCCACCTCGTACTTATCCCACTACAACATGACCGCACACGACCTTGCCATGACAATGATCCAAGAAGTGCTTTATACGACCGGCATCACTGCCACCGCCGGGATTGGTACCAATCTATATCTGGCGAAGCTGGCAATGGACATCACTGCCAAACACGCTGCGCCTGACAAGGACGGAGTCCGCATCGCTGAGCTGGATGAAGAGAGCTTCCGCTATCTCCTCTGGGATCACAAGCCGCTCACAGACTTCTGGATGACTGGTCCCGGCACCGTCAAGCGGCTAGAAAAGCACGGCATCCATACGATGGGCGAGCTGGCCTATTTCAGCACCGTCAATCAGGATATCTTATATAAGGAATTCGGTGTTGACGCCGAACTGCTGATTGATCATGCTTGGGGGCTGGAACCCTGCGGTATGAAAGAGATCAAAGCCTACAAGCCCAGCACTAACAGTATCTCCGAGGGACAGGTGCTCTCCTGCCCGTACCCATATGACAAAGCCAGAATCATTGTCATGGAGATGGCTGACAGCTTAGTATTACAGTTGACGGACAAAGGTCTGGTTACGGACAGCCTGACACTGGATGTGGGCTATGACCGTGAAAACTGTGACTGCGGAAAGTACAGAGGTCCGGTACACATCGACCACTACGGCCGCACCGTTCCGAAAGGTGCCCATGGAACCGTAAAATTAGATAACCCAACCAACCTCGGCAGTATCCTGATCTCTGCCACAACTGAGCTGTTCGAGAAAATAGCTGATAAAACACTGACTGTGAGACGGATCACTATAGCTGCTAACCGTGTGGTCAAAGACGATGGATTCTTCCAAGTTGACCTATTCACGGACACAACTAAGCTGGAAAAAGAGAAAAAGCTGCAGAATGCAATGCTGGGACTCAAGAAAAAGTTCGGCAAGAACGCCGTTCTGAAAGGAACCAACTATCTGGATGGCGCAACGATGAGAGAGAGGAACAAGACTATCGGTGGGCACAAAGCCGATTGAGGAGGGAGAACATGGACTACAAGAACACACCGGAAGGCAGAGCCGTCCAAAGTAAGTATGGCAAAATCCTCCATGCTTCCCGCCCGGAGCCGCCACATAATCATCCCCGGATGCCGATGTCAAATCGAGCTAAAATCTTCTCTCCGTTTGCCGCCTTACGAGGCTATGAGGATGAGATTGCTTCCGAGGGCAGAGATCACCTTAAAGGAAATAGAATCGAACTGTCTGAAGAAGGCAAGCAAGCACTGAACCAAAAGATCAGCCAGCTTCGGAAAGGACAATCAGTGAAAGTACAGTACTTTACGGATGGCTACTATGAGGATGTAGAAGGCGTACTGGATTCTGTGGATGCGATAAACAAAGAGCTGCGAGTTTACACAGGCCTTATAAATGATACCGGCAAAGAGCTGCCGACCATTATTGCATTTGAGGATATATTAGAGATTGGGGTGAATATGACTTGAACTACTACTTTTGCGACGCATGCCGCTACTGCTTCTCTACTGAGGAACTACCTGACAGTTGTCCTGACTGCGGAGCACAAACCTATAAAGAGAAGCCGGCGGTGCGCTTAGCGAGTAAAATGGAAATAGAGGAACTGCTCAGAATACGGAAAGAAGATAAGGAGGACACACAAAATGAAAGCACATAAATATTGGTCACTCGGCGCACTTGCCTGCATGGCAGGGTGCTTCTACACAGGCTGCAAGAAGCTGATGCAAGCTCACAAGTATTTCGCTTGTGGCTCTCTGATCTGCATGGGCATGGCAATCTACTCTGGTCATAAAATCGCACCGAAGAAGAAAAAAGCTGAAAAGCCTGAAAAATAAGAACACACGCCCTCGCCGTAACAAGCGAGGGCTTTTTTGAACTCCAGGAATTCACTTTATTTCCGTTACAAGCTATATGTTACACACCATATACTTCCACCATGAGTCGAATTCCAACTTTCAGGCCTTCCTCAAAAGCGGTCTTCTCCCAAGCACAGCACACCGTCCCCTGCCGGTCCATGATCTTCTCCCAGAGAGGAATCTTATCACCAACATAGTCATCTACCAGCCTATCCATACCTTCCAAGTCACGCAGCCACTCTTCCAGTTCCTTTTCCTTGGCCTTTGCTACTTTCCCGGCAACTGTGTTTTTCCCTACTGGGTTGTTCTCCGTATAATGCTCGTAGATCAGATCCAGCAGATTCTCCACTGGTGGGTAATACTCCGGCTCCGTTTTCTTAATACAGTCCTCTAGCAACTCCTTCAATTTTTCTATAATGCTACCATCCTTCCCAACTGAGATTCACATCCTCAGTTACGGCACATATTACCGTAGACTTCTACACATAGCAACCTATTTTTTGCGGTTTTTCGGATGGTCCATCTTCTCCTTTACATCGTCCGGCACATCGATCAGTCCGAACCGATAAAACATCCCGTAGATGTAAGTCACGCCCCGGATATCCCCCATCGCTTTCGGGCGGTCTACCACCGCTCCCACCCTTTTCATATTCCGTAGTGCCAGAAGCACCGAACTCCATGCCAGGCTTTTACTATTCTCCCGGCGGTCGATCCACAGTTCCTTTGTGTATTCGCCGCTTCTGCCTTTTCGTATTTCATAGGTAAAGGGTAAGCCGGAATAGGTTTTAAAGCGCACACCAGAATAAAGCAAGACCGTCTTCCACAGGTGCTCCTCTGTTGGCTCTGATCTCAGTTTTCTTACTGCTCTATATCTCCGCCGCCGCTCTGCTCCAACACTAATTTTTTCTTTATCTGCTGTACTCGGAAAGTATACGCCTTTCTGATATGGTAGGTACGAGGTAACGGAGGCTTTGGAGAGTTGAAGAGTATTTGCGGTTGAGAGGATGGCTTCTTTGTAGTTCTGTGTTTCTCGATACTCCTCAAAGGTAGCCTGTACCTTCTCCGCCACATCCGATTCATACACACCAGCCGTGATGAGCAGCTTTCTTACTTTGATTGGATTCAGAGTTAGCGCATCTGCAATGGATCGAAGGGAGCAGTCCTCCTCATAAAGCGCCACAGCAGCATCCATCTGCTCTTTCAGATTCTTCCCGGTATCATACTCCGGCTTCAACTTCTTCCGGCCACCGCCTGGCTTCCGAGATTTATACGCTCTTTTTTCTCCCATAATTATTCGTGCAGCTCCAGTGGCAGACCATCCGGGTCATGGAAGAAAGTCATCTTCTTTCCGGTATAGTCATCCACACGGATTGGCTCACATTCTATACCTAATTTCTCCAGCTCTTTCACCGTCTGCTCCACGCTCTCTACACAAAAAGCAAGGTGACGCAGCCCACATGCTTCCGGACGGTTCACACGCTTCGGAGGATTTTCCTCAGCAAAAATCTCCAATTCCGTGTGTTCATTGACACGCAGATCCAGTTTCCAGTCCTTACGCTCTGGGCGATAGTTTTCCCTGATAACAGAGAATCCCAGCTTGTTCACATAAAAATTCTTTGCGGCTTCGTAATCAGATACGATGATTGCGATGTGGTGTATTTTTGATAAATTCATTTTTCTTACGCTCCATTTCTTTTATTTCCGTTGCAAACTATACAGCAACCTTCAAAAATTACCGTGTGAACTCCTGGAGTTCAGTTTGTCCACACGGTCGATCTTATTTCAGTTTTTCGAGGATCTCATCCGCGCTCATGCCGCTTGCCAGCAACTTCTTCAGCACAGCCTCTGCTTCGGTCTTCTTAGCTTCTTCAGCAACCTTAGCATCTGCCTTTGCTTTCTTCGCTTCCAAGGATGCCATTTCTTTTTCGGCCTTCTTCAGAGCAGTCTTCTTTTCTTTCAGGTCAGCCTTCAAAGTGTCAATGTTAGCGGTAATGGATGTGATCTCGGCTGTGAGTGCTTCCTTTGCGGACTGCTTTTCTGCAATCTGTGTTGCAAAATCTGCAGTCACAGTTTTGGGCTTATTCTTGCTACCTTTAGTTCTGGGCATAGGACACAAACCTCTTTCCAAAATTATAATCGTTTAAATTAAGTATTGTGTAGGTATGAGAACAACATAAACTTCTCATTTTTAGTATATCACAAAACTATATTCTTTTACAGACGCTTTCTTGCCTTCATCACCGCACAATACATCAATCCGCCTAGCACTCCGCCGACTGTGTTATAGAAGATGTCTGATAGCTGGAATGTTCCTAGCCGTAGCAGTAACTGTAACATCTCTATGCTTATCGAGAAGATGAACGCTATCTTTCCGCTATACCACAGTATCTTCTTCCAACTGTTTCCTATCTTCTTTCCGAACGTCCACATCACTATAGCTGAAAACGGCACCATCATGATCACGTTCTCGATGCACTCGGTGGTCAGCTTCTGTTCGCCATTCACAGTCTCCCAGATGCCCCAGCCACCCATGACATCGGATAAAGGATTCATCCACAGCTGACGGTTCAGCAATGTGCGGAACAGAATAAGAGAAGTCACAAAGGCCAGGAAGAATAGTTTCCGGAAGAACTCGCTCTCTTTGAATTTCTGATACCATGTCACTATGGCACTCTTCCATCCTTTGCCAGCATGTATTGGCTCATAAGCATAAAGATAGAAAAACATGGCCAAAAAGGAAAGAAGAAGCGAAAAGCCAAACGGCTCATAGAGAGCAGTCAGGATGTTTGTGAGGATCTTTCCGAGTAAACCAATCGTTTCTTTCATCGTTGTTTACAGATCACTGAACAAGTCAGCCTTATACACGCCGTTCTCCAGCATCTTCTTGAAACTGTCCTTTACTGCTGCAACGTCCTCATGATAGGTCATTCCGTACCAGGTGTCGTTAGTCCTCAGAACTTTCACAGACATCTTTCCCTGCTCCAGCAGTTCACCAATGAAGATAGGAATCAGATACTCTGCTTTCAGAGGATTGCTGGGTACTTCTTTCTCGAAGAACTCCTTGAAGCCCTCCTCCAGCACATCCAAAAAATCAGGAGCCAATCCCCACATATTCATGGATACCAGAGAATTCACATCAACAGCCACACCGTCTGCTTCTGCTCCGGTTGCAGTCTTGACGATGTTCTTGGTTTCCACAACCTCGGTCAGGTTGTTCTGCTCATCCATCTTGCAGATACCACGAGTCACACCGCCATTATCAGACAGCGTATTCTTCAGCACGAAGCCAGCCATGCAGGACTTTCCGCCGTTCACCAGATACTCATGAACAGCCTTAAAGCCCTCCTTACCATAGTAATCGTCTGCATTGATGACAATGAACGGAGTCTTGATGACCTTCTTCGCTGCAAGGACGGCCTGGCCAGTCCCCCACGGCTTTGTCCGGCCTTCCGGCAGAACTCCCGGGATGTCGTTGATATCCTGGAAAGCGTAGTCCACAGTTACATCATGGGACGCGCAAATAGAGGCAATGCGATCACCGATAACCTCTTTGAACTCTTTCTCGATATCCTTGCGGATAATAAAGACCACATGATTGAAACCAGCTTCAATTGCATCATGAATCGAGTAATCCATGATGATATGACCAGCATCATCCACCGGCTCCAACTGCTTAATTCCTGTTCCAAATCGACTGCCGATTCCGGCAGCCATGATAAGTAATGTTGTATTCATTGTTTTTTCTCCAAGTTTTTTCTATCAAATTGATTTTATCATAGTTTTCATTCTTCACATCTCTGACGATCATAGATCGTTGCCTACTGCTCACCACGAAGAGGTGTGTGAAGGTTTGAGCAGCCACCGTGTGAGAATTCACACAGTTTTATTTTTCCTAATACAGACACTAATTCGACAGCATTCGACTTTTGGGGCATATTTAGTTCATTTTGCGTTTACAGTTTAGTACTCTTTCTTCAAGGCTCCTGAATGTTCTTCCACAAACTGTGCTATTACGTTCTCATATCCTTCCGGATCTTTTCTATAGTTCTCTACATGATTAGCTCCATGAACCACATACAACTGTTTTTCACTGCTACAACTATCATAAAGTCTGTATGCCATAGATAGTGGTGCTTGTGTATCTCTGTCTCCGTGTATAATTAAGATTGGAATATCCGTCTGTGAAACAGCTTTGCAAGCATCTGCCTTACTTATACAAAAGTGTCCCCATACGCTAGTGTATCTGTCAACCCAAAATTAGGTCAACTGCTCATTGAATTCTAGGTCACTTAAGACCACTTTGTACACCCATGCGCCAGCATGGGTGCATTCTTTAACTGGCATGTTCTATTGTTACTCCGCG
>JAQVCP010000019.1:0-11425 GCA_028689735.1 Hespellia sp.
TTTTTTATGCGGACACCACAAACTGCTCATGGTGTCCGCATAAATCACTGTTTATTCATACCTGCAATGAAATCTCTTCTCGTATTCCGCTTTTAAGCCATCCTGGAAATCAGGATGTGCAATCTGAATCAATGCTTTTGCACGTTCTTTTAATGTCTTGCCCCGAAGATGAGCAATTCCATATTCTGTCACAATATAGTCCACCTGTGTCCGGGATGTGGTCACTGCCGCACCCTCATCCAAAAGTGGAACGATTTTTGAAATTTTCCCTTTTGCAGCAGTCGATCCGATTGCAATAATCGAACGTCCGCCCTTGCTGATTCTCGCTCCCTGAACGAAGTCCACCTGACCGCCAATCCCGCTGATCTGGGTATATCCCACGGATTCTGAGGCAACCTGCCCCATCAAGTCCACCTGTACACAGGAGTTAATGGACACCAGATTGTCGTTCTGCCCTACCACATAAGGATTGTTGACATAATCCACCGGGTACATCGCCAGCGATGGATTATCATCTACATAGTCATACAAACGTTTTGTTCCCATCAGGAACGTCACCACTGATTTTCCCGGATGAAGATTCTTTCTCGCATTTGTGATCACTCCGCTCTCTATCAATTCCACAACGCCGTCGGAAATCATCTCGGAATGAATCCCAAGGTCCTTTTTCTCTTTCAGGAACAGAAGGACGGCATCCGGGATTGCACCGATTCCCAACTGTAGGGTATCTCCATCTTTGATCAGTTCTGCGCAATGCTCACCGATTGCCTTTTCAACTTCACCAATCTTCGGGAGAGCCAGTTCCAAAACCGGATGGTCAATCTCCACGAATGCTGTGATTTCTGATACATGAAGAGTGGTATCTCCCAGTGTCCTCGGCATATTTTTATTTACCTGCGCAATCACTGTTTTTGCCGCACGCGCTGCCGGAAGTGTATAATCAACTGAAACCCCGCAGCTAACATATCCATGTTTATCCGGCGGCGACACTTGAAGAATCACCACATCAACCGGATGTAATTCCGTGAGATAGTTTGGAATCTCACTAAATGAACATGGGGTAAAATCACCACGGCCTTCTTTTACAGCCGGCTTTGACTGCGCTCCGACAAACAGGGAATTCAATTTAAAGTGCCCCTCGGTTCCCGGTTCCGAAAACTTAGCATTTCCCATGGAAACCATCTGAATGATTTCCACATTTTCATAATCTTCTTTGTGCGCTACCATCGCATCCGTGATGGCAAGCGGCACTCCGACCGCCTGCCCTAATGCAACCCTGTCATTTGAATGGATGAATTGAATTGCCTTTTCAACCGACATACATTTTTCTTTATATAGTTTCTGCCATTCCATCTCGTTTCCTCCGCTGCTTATTCGCTGATTTTTGCAATCTTCTTCGCAAATTCTTTCTTCATTGGAAGGTTACTCTGGCGTGAAATCATGATTCTCTGTGCCTGTGGACTTCCTGCACCATGCATAGACTCTGTACGGTATCCCACTGCCGCTGTTCCAAGACATAAGTTCTCGATGAGACGAAGGATTCTGAGTCGGTTCTCAACAGTTACACCTTTGCGGCCAATCATATATTTCTCAACATATGGTCCTGTGATTTCTCCACGAAGATCTGCCTCGGATGGCGCTGTTACCATGATTCCACCGGCGATGTCTTCTGCCAGACGTCCAATCTCATACGGGAAACGAGTGACGTTCTGCTTACAGACATTTGCAAGCAGTAAATCGATGATATAGTTTCCTGCCTCCGTAGGTGCGCCCTCTGCTGAACATGCAATACCACAACAGTATAAGGTCTCATTCAGGTGCATCATTTCAATCAGTTTGTCCTTGATGTGGGATGCTTTTGCACAACCGTTATAATCGGCTGCAAGAGCTGCCGCTCCAATCAGGACATCACCTACGCCAACCTTACAACCACCGTAGCTCTGTCTGTGGTAGCCTGCAAAACGCTCTACCAGCATTCCGGCAAATTCCACTTCTCCATTTAAGAAGATACGGTCATTTGGTACGAAGACATCATTGAACACAACCAGTGCTTCCACTCCGCCAAACTCACTGTTTCCAACATCAAGCTCTGTGCCTTCCATTTTTCTTGTATCACAGGACTGTCTTCCGATGATCATGATAATTCCTTCTGCGTCTGTCGGTACTGCAAAGGATACTGCATAATCCTTGTCATCCGGTCCCATGGAAATAGTTGGCATTACAATTATTTCCTGGGAATTGATCACACCTGTCTGATGCGCCTTCGCTCCGCGCACTACGATTCCATCCGCTCTTCGCTCTACCACACGAAGAAACATATCCGGATCCTCCTGCTCATGAGGTGCAAGTCCTCTGTCACCCTTTGGATCTGTCATGGCACCATCCACGGTAAAATCATTTTCCTGACAGTATTTTGCATATTCCACAAAATTGTTATAATAATCCGTTCCATACTTTTTATCTACTTCATAAGTAGTGCTGAACACTGCGTTGAACGCATCCATACCTACACATCTCTGAAAACATGCCGCTGTCTGCTGACCAAGCATTCTCTGCATTTTCACTTTCTTCATCAAGTCTTCTGTACTCTGGTGAATATGTAAGAAGCGGTTGACTTTTTCTCCCGTAAAAGATGAAGCGGCTGTCATCAGATCTTCAAACTCCGGATCCTGTGCCAGATCATAGGTTGCCTTGACTGAATTCAGTGACGGTCTTAAAATTGGATCATCCACCGGATTATCAATCTTTTTTCCGAACATATATACTTGAAGATTCATTCTTCTCATGCTTTCTACATACTCTTCGCCTGTCATCATTCCCATTTTTCTTTCTCCTTCTTTCTGTCCACTAGTGCAGATCAGTCAGAGCTGACAATTCCTATCCTCTCTGCTGTCTGCCGCGTTTAAAATGCTGCTTTATAAATTTCCAACAGCTCTCCTTCTGATAATTCCACATAATTATTTCCAAGCAGTCTCTGCTGTGTATCCACTACACTTTTTGCAAAAACAGGAAGTTCTTCCTCTGTCACTCCATGTTCTCTGAGCGGATCCTTCATCATAACGCTGTCCATCAGTTTGTACAGTGAGTCCAATGCTTTTCCAGTCGGAACACTCAGCTCTGTTGAAATAATTCTCTGTAACATTTCCAGTTTTCCTACCGGTTTTTTTACTGCATATTTGCGCATGACATCTGCAAACATCAGCTGATTCGCCTGTCCATGCGGAATGTGGTGCACACCGCCAAGAGGATAAGCCATTGCATGTACAGCTGCGCATCCTGCATGTCCAAATGCGATTCCTGCAAAATTGGATGCGCGTAAAAATTCCATTGCATATTTTTTCCAGGCATCTTTCTCTTCTGCTGCCACGGCTTTCTGCCAGTTTTCTAAGAGTAAGTGCAGTGCTTCCGTTGAGAACATCTCTGATAATGCACATGCATTCGGACTCAAGTAGCTCTCGACTGCATGAACCATTGCATCAATAGATGATGTAGCAAACACACCATATGGAAGACTCATCAGCATTCCCGGAATCAGTGCCGCTTCATCTGCAAACATAGATTCTGACACGATTCCCTGCTTCACACCCTTTGTCGTCCTGTTAATTATAGAAATGTTTGTCACCTCACTGCCTGTTCCACAAGTAGTCGGAACAATGATAAGCGGATGGTGCTTTTCCAGTCCTGTCTGCATCTTCTCATAAAGATCATCTACCGAATCCTGAGGCTCTGCAACTGCCAGCACTTTCGCGATATCGATAATCGTGCCTCCTCCAACTGCAATGATTTTGTTATACTTCTTTTCTCGCAGCTCATCTAAAATAGCATCTACCATAACATCCGTCGGCTCACCACCACCGAACTTTTCCTGGAACACTGTCTGACATCCAAGATTGAGATCAGAAATGACCGGATGAAAGATATATTCATTTGTCAATATCAAATCATTACTGCCAAGTCCCTCTTCCTTTGCGAAATCTGCAAATTCTGCATATTCCGTTACAGAAGGAACAATCCGAAACTTCTTCAATTTATTTTCCTCCTTTTTGATCACTTGCTTTTTCTTGCAATCGCACGGTGCACTGCATCTATAATGTTCTGGCTTGTTAACCCGAACCGCTCTTTCAGATAATCTACCGGCCCCACTTCGCCGAACTCATCCTGAACGCCAACCATTTCTACAACGGTAGGATTTTTCTTTGCCAGAAGTTCGCTTACCGCTGACCCCAGGCCATTGATCACATTATGATTCTCTGCTGTGACGATTGCACCTGTTTCCTCTGCTGCTGCCAGCACGGCTTCTTCATCCAGCGGTTTCCATGTAAACATGTCCAAAAGCCGGGCATTGATTCCTTCTTCTTTTAACGCTTCCACCGCTTCCAATGCTTCTGCCACACAATATCCGCTCGCAATAATTGTCACATCTCTTCCGTCTTCCAACAGCGCCGCTTTTCCAATCTCAAACTCGGAGCCTTCGTCGTATACTTTGCGTACGCCTTTTCGTACCAGTCTCATATAGAGCATTCCATAAGCATCTGCAATTTGTGGAAGAAGATTTTTCAGCATCACGATGTCCGTCGGCTCAACTACTGTCATGGTCGGGATTCCACGCATGATTCCCATATCCTCAAACGGCATATGCGTGCCGCCGTTATACGCCGCCGTTATACCAGGATCGGAACCTACCACTTTTACATTTGCCTTATTGTATGCGCCCGACATAAAAATCTGGTCACAGGCTCTACGGGTACAGAACGGTCCAAATGTATGTGCAAATGGTACCTTTCCCCACACGGACAGTCCGCAGGCAACACCGATCATATTTGCTTCCTGGACACCGCAGTCAACAGTTCTTTCCGGGAATTGCTTTTTAAAAGGCTTCATTCCCATTGCCCCCATCAAATCTGCATCAAGTGCAACGATCCGCTCATCCTTCTCTGCCATCGTAATCATGGATTCACTATAAGCAGTTCGCATGTCAGTTACGTCCTTACCGTGTTCTTTTGAAAGTATAATTTTACTCATGACATTCGCCTCCTTATATTTCATCCATTGCAGCCTGCATCTCACCAAGTGCTTCTTCCAGCTCTTCCGGAGATACTCCTCTGCTATGGCTTCCTGCTGTATTTTCAATCTTACTCCATCCATGTCCTTTCACTGTATCCAGTACAACTACTGATGGCGAGCCCGTATGTGCCTTGGCTTCTTCAATTGCCTGATCGATTGCTTCTACATCATGTCCGTCTACTCTCTGTGCATACCAGCCAAATGCAGTGAATTTTGCACATATATCACCAAGATTGCAGACATCATCATTATCTGTCCGTCCATCAATTTGATGTTTGTTGAAATCAACAAATGCAATCAGATTATCCAGTTTTTTTGTGTTTGCCATCATGGCCATTTCCCAGACCTGTCCTTCGTTCAGTTCGCCGTCCCCCAGTATCAGATAAACCTTATTGTTTTTTTTATCCATTTTCATTCCTGCTGCCACACCTGCGGCAGTGGATGCCCCCTGTCCAAGGGAGCCAGTTGTCATATCAATACCAACGGTATGATTTCTGTCTGCGTGACTTGGAAGGTCTGTTCCCGGTGCATTGAGCGTCTCTAATTGTTCTACCGGAAAATACCCTTTCAGTGCCAATGTCGCGTAAAGTGCCGGACCGCAATGGCCTTTGGAAAGCACAAGCCAGTCTCTTTCCTCCCATTTTGGATTCTTCGGATTTATCTTCATCTGCTTGTTGTAAAGAACTGATAATAAATCAGTGATAGATAACGAACCTCCAATATGACCTGCCGGTATGTGAGAAATCATCTTCACAATTTCCATTTGCGCTTTTTTTGAAAAACGCTTTATTTCTTTTTTCTGAGTCTCATCTAACATAATTATTTCTCCTTTAAATACGATAAGACCGAAAGCCTCTATTTTGCTTTCGGCCTTATCGTTCTTCAAACAGTAAAGCTATTATCGAGTAAAGATACCACGTTTAGGCAATTCATGCACTGATACCCAACCCTCGCTAAGAGGTTCTTTGAAGCAGCCTTCTACTTCTTCTTTTGGTCGAGTTGTAAATCCTTCTACCGGAGCTGTTCCAGCAGGGAAGTTCTCAAGCATATCGTCGATCATCAACGTGATGTATTTGCAAATTGCAGCGATTGGACGTTTTGCTTTGAAAGCATCACCGCGGCTAGGATATCCAACCACACCTTCCGGAGTACCATAACGCTCAATTACGTTCTGTCCTTCACCTTCTGACCAGGTATGTGGACGTCCGTAAGAATCTACCGATGTATCATAATGTTTTTTCAGAGCAACACCTTTTGGCTGTGCATCTACGCATACGCTCATGTCAACCATATCACCAAATAATAAGTTGGCAACTGCTGTTTCAGCCTCATCTGCATGAACAAAATGTGTTGTCAGTGAATCTGGCTCGTTAATCGGCACCCAGAACTCACGAATCGCACGATGCCATTCCAGCTCAGATACAATTGCCGGAAGCTGATAACGTTTGAAGAATTCCTGAACTGCTGATTCAAGCATCCATTTGTGTCCATGGTTATTGACAAGGATAAACTTACGATATCCATCATCCCAAAGTCCTAACATTGTGTAGATCAATGTCTCACGGACAACTTCTTCTGTAACCATATAAGTTCCCGGCATTGCAACGTGATGATAAGGATGTCCGCCATAGTTGATTGGAGGAAGTGCAAGCGCAACTTCATGTCCCATTTTTGCTGTGTAGCGTCGAACACCTTCACAAATCTGAGTTACCATATAAGTGTCTAATCCAGAAGGATTGTGTGCACCATGATTCTCTGTTGTTCCGATTGGGATGAGAACCACATCGTTTTTACGACGTTTTTCCATTGCTGCTGCTCTTGGCGTGTTCTGAATGTAGCATCCAGCCTTTCCAAGCTCTGATTCTGAAGGAAGACCATATTCCTCAAGGATCTTATCAATTTCCTCCTCTGATGCTTCCCATACTTCTTTCTTAAGGCGACCTACCGCTGAGTCCTCGAAGTTAATATTGGGATAATCTGTTGTGTACCATGTTTCTCCCATAACTTCTTTCTTATAAGTTTTTCTAGCCATTTTTTTCTTCCTTTCTTTTCTTTGATTTATTTTTTCTGATTTGTTTTGTTCCTTGAGACCACTTTACCACTTTTGGTATACCATGTAAATACCTTTCGTTCTTTTCTACTTTTTGCACAGAAAATCTCACTGTTTTTTGTGCAAAATATACTCATGGTATTTCACAGGTTTTTTTAACGTAAAATTTCATAAAGAAAAGAGAAGAAGTCAGGACTGGCCAGTCCTGACTTCTTCTCTTCTTCTTTTTCTTCACTAACTTAGTAAAATAAGGGGGTTCTTTAACTCAGCAGCATAATGGCAAAATTATGCCAAACTGATAAAGGATATCAAACAGATTCATGAAAACCCGTTCTTCCCACTTAGTATATCAGTGGTATCCTTGCTGTCAATGGAAATCAATATTATTGCAAAATCATAGCAGATAATATCTGTCTTTATGAAGGTTCTTTACTTCTACCACATGTTCCACCATCGCCTTTTGCGCAGCTTCACTGTCTCTGTTCTGCACAGCCTGTAAAATCTTTCTATGCGCTGTGATTGCCAGATCCCGCACCTTTTGATCATCTTTGGCTGAAATGGCAATCATCTTGATTTGCTCATAGATATTACTGATAGAGTTTTTTAAGCGATTATTCTGTGCTCTCTCAGCAATCAGATTATGAATCTCCATATCCATTTCCATGAATTCTTCATGATCATCCTTTTCGTATGCCTCTTCTTGTTTCTTCATACATTCTTGCAGTGCCTGAACTGCATCCTCATCCGCACGCTCCACAAACAGCTTCATTGCCATCTGCTCTAGTGCCTCGCGCAGCTCAAAGATTTCTACCATATCTCGAAACTCGATTCTCTTTACGTAGACACCTTTCCCTTCAATGATCTCCACCAGGTCATCACCAGCCAGTTCTCTTAATGCCTCTCGAACCGGAGTTCTGCTGATAGAAAGCGTCTCACACAGCTGTCTTTCTACCAGTGGGGCTTCTTTTGGAATCTTCCCATTGATAATCATTTCTTTGATTTTATCATAGGCTACTTGCTTTTTAGAGATATTCTCTGTTCCATTTTTCTTTTCCATTTGTTTGCACTCCTTGATTGGATTTGTAAGGTTATATTAATGGTATACCATTTGTTTTCCACAGTCAAGAAAAAAGAAGAGATATCCAACACATTTTATTAACACGACACTTCCATCCGCTTCTTCTTATTCCAGCGTCCTCTCATTCCCTCGTACAGCAGCCGGACTAATAAATTGATGAACAGCAGCAGCATACACATCGCGACCGCCGGAGCCGTCTGTCCTGCCCCTTCCATGCTCACAATGATTACGGATGCAATTGGAGCGGTCGGAGAAGCCAGGAACACGACCGCAGATACGGTCACTAATGAATTCACAAAAAAGTACACCCACATTTCACAAATCGCCGGCAGACAAAGTGGTAAAGTCACCTTGCGCAGAGTTTTATAGAATGGTACTGCAAGTGATTCCGATACGGTCTCAAATTCTTTATCCAGCCGCTTTAACGATGTTGTCGCTGTAGAAAACGGAACCGAATAAAAATGAATCATATTAGCCAGTATTATAATCCAGATTGTCCCATAAATCCCATGAAATGGATTCTGGAGCACATATCCTTCCAGAAATGGAATGTTGAACTGGGCTGCATTAAAAAACATAATGAAGCTAAGCCCTATAACCGTTCCCGGAATTGCAAGCGGTGTAATCGACAGAAAATATGCTGCTTTTCTGCTCGCTCCGAACTTCTGGTTTTTTTCAATCATATAAGCACCTGTAAATGTCACAATTGTTCCCAGCACCGCGGTGATCAATGAAATCAGAATAGAATTTTTGAACGCCGTAAATCCGCTTCCGGATGCAACCTTTGTCAAATCATAATTTGAAATTGTAAAGGTCAGATTATATGGCCAGAGTTTGATTAGCGATGCAAATAGTGCAACGGCAAAAAATATTACCATTACTACTGTAATACAGATACAGAATGCAGTAGCCAGAGCATCACTTTTTTTGTCCGGTTTGATTTGATACGGCACTGATTTTGAATTGATTGCCGCACTTTGTTTCTGGTTTGTGATGCGGTCCACCACAAAGGACAGTATCGCCGGAAAGAGAAGAATAATTCCAACCACCGCTCCCATGTTAAAATTCTGCTGACCGACCACCTGCTTATACACATCCGTCGCAAGAACATTATAATTTCCGCCGACAACAGAAGGTGCACCAAAATCAGTAAAACTGTATGTAAATGCCACAAAAAGTGCACTGATCAGCCCATACTTTACATTTGGTATCGTAATCGTCAGCATCTTTCTCAGAGTGGAAGTTCCCATCGTCTCTGCCGCTTCATACAGCCGATTGTCCGCTGCAGAAAATGCAACCATCAATATCGTAGTTGCCACCGGAAAGCAATAGATGCTCTCCGCAATAATAATTCCAACCTTCCCATAGAGTGCCACCTGCAATCCCATGGCTGTAAAAATTCCTTTGTTTCCAAACAGATAGATTAATGCAATACCAAGCAGCATCGTTGGTGCAAAAATCGGAATCATCCCTATATACTGAAATAATCCTTTGCATGGCACATTCTTTCTGGAAAGTGCATAAGAGAAGAAAAATGCCAATGTAACTGAAATTATCGTAGACATAATTGCAATAAAAAAAGTATGGCTCACCGACTGAATTAATGATTTGCTCTGAAAATACTTTATGAACTGTGCAAATCCAACAAAAGCACCTTCTTTATTTTGAAACGCTTTTATAAACAATGTGCACAGTGGACATACCAGAAAGACAATCAGAAACACAACCACCGCATATATGGCGATTGCTCTTATGACATCCTCTTTTGTGCATCCCATTATTTTTTGTTTTATTTTTTCCATTTTACTCTTGTTTCCTTTCCAAGTCAGAGCCGGACATAAAGCCGAGAATTACGTCTTCGCATCTATGCCGTCTTAAATCCAAGCAGTTCTTCTCTTGGCAGGTTCACGTATACCATCTCTCCTATCCGAAACTGCATTGTTTTTACCATCCGGGAAGGCACATCTACCAGCAAAGGCATATCTCCGTGGACTACATGGCTGACACATACTGTAATCCGGTCATAAAATCCACGAAATTCAATCTCTTTAATCTGTGCCCGCAGTGATGTTTCTTTTTCCGTTCTGCTGAGTTCAATCTTTTCCGGACGGATTGCTGCCTGTTCATGTCCGCACAGATTGTATAATTTGCAATTTGTTTTATCGATAAAATTGATGGATCCTATAAAATCTGCTACAAATGGATTCTTAGGACAATCATAAATCTCTTCTGGTGTTCCTTCCTGCATCACGACAGATTTATTCATGACAATAATACGGTCCGCCATAGTCAGAGCTTCATCCTGATCATGAGTAACCATAATCGTTGTCAGTCCCAGTTCCTTCTGAATGCTGCAGATTTCTTTGCGAAGAGAAATTCGCACCTTGGCGTCCAATGCCGAAAGCGGCTCATCCAATAATAGAAAATCCGGCTCTGTCGCGAGTGCTCTTGCAAGAGCCACACGCTGCTGCTCACCTCCAGACAACTGCGATGGGAGCCTGTTCTTTGCACTGTCGAGTTTAATCATCTTAAAGAGTTTGTCCACCCGTGCTTCAATATCCTGACTTCTCATTTTTTTATTACGAAGACCATATGCGACATTCTCATAAGCTGTCAGATTCGGAAACAATGCATAGGACTGAAACATGATTCCAAAATTTCTTCTCGCGGGCGGAAGGCTCGTCACATTCCTGTCATTGATATAAATCCTGCCTTCATTGGGCTTGTCTAATCCTGCAATCAGTCTCAATAATGTCGATTTTCCACATCCCGAAGGACCAAGCAGGCAGACAAATTCGCCTGCCTGGATTTCCAAACTCACATTATTGAGTGCTATGTTTTTTTCAAATACTTTGGAGACATTGCTTATTTTCAAACTCACACTCATAATTGTACTGCTCCTATTCTTGCTCAGCGCTCTTAGAATCATAACGCTCTGTCCAGGTTTCCAGTATAGATTCTCTGTTCTTTGCCGCTTTCGCAAAATCCATATCCGGAATCAGCTGGTCAATCGGGTTCTTTGCATACCCCTCTGGAATGTTGTCACCCACACCTGTTGCTACAATTGGATAGTTTGTTGCATATTTTTTCATGATGTTATCTGAAATTGCCCAATCCAGGAATTTCTTGGAAACCTCTTTCTGATTATCCTTTTTGATCAGCGCATTGGCTTCCAGATCCCAGCCGGATCCTTCTGCCGGGAATACTGCTTCACAGATATCACTTCCCACTTC
>JAQVCP010000019.1:11525-42545 GCA_028689735.1 Hespellia sp.
TTGCCCAATCCAGGAATTTCTTGGAAACCTCTTTCTGATTATCCTTTTTGATCAGCGCATTGGCTTCCAGATCCCAGCCGGATCCTTCTGCCGGGAATACTGCTTCACAGATATCACTTCCCACTTCTTCAGCGGACTGAATGCAGCGGTAACCAAAAGAAACACCGATTCCATATTCACCTGCTGCAGTTGACTTTGCCGGCTGTGAACCGGAATGCAGATATACGGCTACATTTTCATGGAGTTTGTCAAGGTAATCCCAGCCCTCGTCATCACCGTACAAATTTAAGATTCCGTTTACAGTTAACAGACCGGTTCCGGAAGATGCCGGATTAGACATTGCAATCAGTCCCTTGTATTTTGGATCCAGTAAATCTTCGTAAGACTGTGGTACCGTGTCAATTCCTTTTGATTTCAATACCTCTTTGTTTACAATAAATGCAGTCTCCCATGCATCGATTCCAACCCAGGTCGGCACCTCTGCGTCATCCTTAAATTCTGGAAGAATCCGGTCTACACCTTCCGGTGCATAGGCATCCAGCATTCCATCCTGTGCAAGGACCAAAAGACTTGTTGCTGACAGTCCCCACACCACGTCTGCTACCGGATTGTCCTTCTCCGCTAAAAGCTTTGATGTAATAACTCCTGTCGATTCTCTTGTAATATTTACTGTTACATCCGGATTCTGTTCCTTAAACTCAGTCAAATAATCCGCTACCTGCTCATCCTCTAATGCCGTATATACATTGAGTACATTTTCATCGCTGTCTTCCACTGCGGCAGTACTGCCTGTTTGTCCCTCTGCCTTTGTAACACACCCGGTCAGTGCTGTCACTGCCAACATTGCTGCCATTGCTAATACCACAATTCTTTTCATAATAACCTCCATAATTGAATTCTTTTCCTACCTATTTAAAAGTATCAGATGTTCGTATAATCCACATTGTCTTTTTGTTGAATCTGTGTTAATTTTTCTATATGAATATAAAGTTTTCTTCATTCACATAACCTCTGCCATCTTACCGATTCCGGAAGATTACACTGCTGCTTTCGTGAGCTTTATACTGCCCCAGTTCAGTCTTCGTATTCTCATATCTCCCATGGAAATCACTTCCACCCGTCATAAACAGATGATATTTTTTGCATAATTCTTCTATTTTGTTCCTATCCGGCTGCCCGTTAAATGGATGATTCCACTCCATTCCCGCAAGTCCCGCATCTGCCAGTCCGGGAAGTGCCGCATAATTATCCTGCTGCCCCGGGTGCGCCAGTACCGCATATCCGCCATCCGCTTTAATCGCCCGGACTGCGTCCTCCGCTGCAGGATACATGATGTCAAAATCACAGGGACCACCGTTTTTGAAAATATTCTGGTATACCTTTCCAAATATGGCCTCACTTTGTCCCGTTTTCACCAGATAATCCAGTATATGCTGTTTATAAATGCAGCTCCCGCCAAGTTTCTCGATTTCAGCGACCTCGATCCGATACCCCAGATCTTTCAGAATCTCAATCTGCCTTCGGCAGTTCTCATCCCGCCGTTTTAAGGTTTCTTTTCCGATTGCCTCGATGTGCGCATTGGACTGATACCCGTATCCCAGAATATGTACTTTCTTTTCATTTGCAAAATCGTAAGCGGACATCTCCACCCCCGGAATTGCCGTGATTCCATAGCTTTCCGCCAGTTCCACATGCTCCGCGGCCCTCTGCGTCGTGTCATGATCCGTAAAGGCGATATGTGTCAGCCCCCGCATCGTTGCCAGTTCAAGAATTTTCTCCGCACTCATACTGCAGTCTGAAACCGACGTATGAATGTGTAAATCTGCCTGATACATCAAGATACCTCCCGGGATTTTTGAAAACTGCCCTGGGAAATGTTATATACCTGGTCACACAGGCCCTCCATAAATTCCAGATCATGGAAAATTCCCACCATGGATGTCCCTTCTTTTTTCAATTTCATCAGCAGTTCCTTGACCAGCAGCTTCGTATTGTTGTCCAGAGAAGCCGTGGGCTCATCCAGCAGCAGAAGTCTGGGCGCTTTTACCATGGCGTGGGCCAGATTCAGGCGAAGCTTTTCCCCGCCGGAAAATGTATTTGGATAGATATCCCAGAGCGTTTCACTCAGGCGGAAGTAGCGCAGCATTTCCTCTGCCTTTACCACCGACTCCTCATATGAGAATCCGGCATCCAGGGCTCCGTCAATCACGTGCTGTTTTGCGGTTGTTCTCGGCATGATTGTTAAAAACTGTGACACATATCCGATTTCCACTTTGCGCAGATGTATGATCTGGCGTTCGTCCGCCGTCACTAAATCCAGCTTTCCATAAGAAAGTGAATCGTAGACCACACTTCCCTGGGTTGCCAGATAGGTCCGGTAAATACAACGCAGTACGGTAGATTTTCCCGCTCCAGATGTCCCTACAATCCCAATAAATCCACCTTTGGCTAATGTAAACGAAATGTCCCTGCAGCTTTTGATCTCCCGCCCCTGTTCATGAAGAAAGAACTGTTTCGCCAATCCTTGAATTTCTAATATTTGTTCCATTTTCTCCTCCTAATCCGCCTTGCGGTATTGACAGTTCATAATGCATTCCCCATCTACAAACACACGGTTAAGCTGCGGATATCCCTCTTCCAGCTTTACACACAGGATGTCTGCCTTTTTGCCCGCTTCTATGGAGCCAAGCTCCCGCTCCATTCCTACCGCTTTTGCAGGATTCAGTGTCACATACCGGACAGCCTCAAAGAGAGGAATCCCCTCCTGCCGGTACAACCGGAAAACTGCCTGAAGAAGTGCCTGTGGATAATAATCCGATACCAGAACCGTGGCCGCACCTGCGTTGATTGCCTCCAGTGCCGACAGATTCCCCGAATGGGAACCTCCCAGCAGAATATTGGGCGCACCGAGCACGGTCTGTAGTCCGCCCTCTGCTGCTGCCTTTGCCACCTCCATGGTGATTGGAAATTCGCTGATGGTCACACCCAGTTCCTGATTTACCTTCAGTTTTTCTACGGTGTCATCATCATGACTTGCAATTTTGATTCCATATTTCCTTGCACAGTCCGCAAGATCCATCAGCTGTTCAAAGGATACCATCTCTTTTTCAGCTTCCTGTCCGACCAATTCCTGAAATGCTTTCTCCGTCAGATCCCTGCCTTCATTGGGCTGATGCCTGCGATATATCTCCAGATTCTTATACTGTCCCTGCCCCGGCGTGTGATCCATAAATGACAGCAGATCCACCACCCCGCTTTGGATCATCTCCATGACATCATCATAGCAGGCTATATTATCAATCTCATATCTGAGATGATAGCGATGGCGGATCAGCCTCGCTTCATGACGGTAGCCCCCCACCAGGCCAGCCAGTTTCCTGACCTGTGGTGCCTGCCGAATTTCCTTCACATCCCATGCACCCTCCCGAAACATCGAAATGGAGTGAAACATGGTCGTGATTCCGCAGCTCATCAGCACGCGCTCGGCTTCACGCAGCCCCATAGCGAAATCCATGACTGCCGTGCTTCTGGGCTGAATAAAGGATTCGATCATGTCGGAGTGAATGTCAATAATTCCGGGCATGATATATGCGCCCCCGACATCTATCTCCTCTGTATCTTTCTCTTCTACATCGTTTGTTTCTGTATCGTTTACTTTTGCATTTTCCGCTTCGTCCTGTCCACTATTTTTGATTTTCGCAGGACCTTCACCTGCTATAGGATTTCTGCTTTTCGAAGCTGTGATTTCTGCAATCCTGCCATTTTCTATCACAAGCTCGCAGTTCTCCAGAACCTGATTTTCCAGAACAATTTTTCCGTTTTTTAAAACCTTTCGCATCAAATGTTTCCCCCTATAGTAGTGAATGTACCAGCTGCTGTGTGTACGGCATCTGCGGATCATCCAGAATCTGATCCGTCAGTCCCTGTTCAATAATCTTTCCGTCCAGCATCACAATGGTTCTGTCCGCCAACATGCGGATAACCGCCAGATCATGGGAAACCAGCATAATGGAAATGTGAAATTCCTGTCGAATTTTGCGGATAAGCTCCAGCACCTTTGCCTGAACCGATAAATCCAGGCCGGTCGTCACCTCATCTAAAAGTAAGATTGCCGGATTGTTTGCAAGCGCCTTGGATATCTGTACTCTCTGCTGCATTCCTCCACTGAAGTTTTTCGGAGGTTCTTTCTTTCTGGACTGGAGGATTTCCACTGCATCCAAAAGCTCTGCCACGCGCTCATTCATTCCATCGTAGCTGCGGTGTCCTGCCGCGATCAGCTTTTCTGCGATATTTCCCGCGCTGGAATAGTCCATTCGCAGACCCAGCATCGGATTTTGATATACCATTCCCATGATGTGGTTTTTAATGTATTTTTTCTGCTGCAGGCTCTGGGCGAATATATCAGATTTTCCATCCTCAAAATTCTTCAGATAGCCCTCTCCCGCTGTAATATCAAAGTCAAAATACAGGCTTTTCATCAACGTTGATTTTCCCGAGCCTGATTCCCCTACAATCCCGAGAATCTCTCCTTCGTACAGCGAGACATCGACGTCATTGCACGCCCATACTGTTTTACAATGCGGACAGGTGTTCTTATCCAGCTCCCCCCCATTGCGGCAGTACTCACATGTTTTTCCATAGCGCACTGTCAGGTGATCAATCTTTAATACTGGATTTTCCATTAGCTGATACGCTCCCTTCTCCCACGGCAGAATCCGGTGTCACTGCATTCATACACTTTTTCTCCTGTTTTTTCATCTATAATTTCATCCAGATATACTCCTGCTGCACCACAGAGACGGCAGTGTTTTCCCTCAAAGTTCTCGGTGCGGAACGGCACATCGTCAAAGCACATGGATACCACCTCTGTGTGCGGCGGAATTGCATAGATCTTTTTCTCACGTCCCGCTCCAAATAGATACAATGTCTCGCTGTCGTTGAGCTTCTGGTTGTCATAACGCGGAATCGGACTCGGATTCATCACATATCTGTTTTCTACCATAACCGGATATTCTGAGCTGATGCTGATTTCGCCGTACTGCGTCAGATCCTCAAACAGTGACAGCCACATTCCGCTGTATTCCGCTTCTGCATGCATCTGCTTTGTGACAGCCTCCCTTGGCTCCACAATACGAAGCGGCTCCGGTGTCGGTACCTGCAGCACCAGGATCTGATCATTCCTCATCGGGATTTCGGGAATCCGGTGACGGCTCTGGATCACACTGGCTTTCTCCGAATCCGTGGTAATCTCGACGCCGGTACACTCTTCTACCAGTTTTTTGATGTTGACCGCGTTGACACTCTCATCACTTCCCTGGTCGATAACTTTCAATACGTCTTCTTTTCCAATGATGGACAGTGTGATCTGAATCCCTCCGGTTCCCCATCCACGTCCGATCGGCAGTTCCCGCGAACCAAACGGTACCTGATAGCCGGGAATTGCAACTGCCTTCAGTATACTTCTCCGGATTTCTCTTTTTGATCCTTCATCCAAAAACGCAAAATTATAATGCCTCTCATCTATCATTTATACTTCCTCCTTTGTTCTGACACGGTCAAGCTTGGATTGGAAGGTCACATAATGCGGCAGCTTCAGATGTGAGATGAATCCGCTCATTTCCAGACAATCCCCGTGAGTGAGCACAAATTCTTCGTCCTGTGACGGAGTGTCTCCCGGTTTTTCAAGGCTCGCATCCGCTATGGACATGGCAATGGCTTTATTCTCATTTCTTCCGAAAATAAGACCGTATCCACCGGACAATGTCATCTTGTCAAATTCCTCCTCGCTCTCCGTGTGGGATGGGACCAGCGCCTCCACTTCCGTTACCAGAATCTCGCCAATACAGATCTCTTCACCCTCGTCCATCACATAGGGCACGCAGACTTCTACATAACCGCACCGAAGCTCGGAGACTGTCGGATGCACTGCACCGTAGCCACGCATGGAACTGTATGCGACTCCACCGAGAAATCCCGCATCGCTTCTTGCAAAGGTCTGAAGCCTTGCACTGCGCGGTGCCGGAAATGTGATCAGATTGCTGGTCACATCAAACGGCGGCGTGTCATCCTGCGGGACATCCTCCAGCACATGCTCTGCTTTCAAAAGATCGGTAACTCTCTGGCAGCGGATATCTTCCCCCGATACCTCTTCCGCCAGTCCCTCTGCTCCTGGTGTCCCGGATGTTTCCTTTTGTTCTCCAGTTTCTTCTGCCTGTGACTCTTTCACCTGAGATTCTTCCCCCCGGGACTCTTCCACCTGTGACTCTTCCGCAAGGGAAAAATCCAGAAGACGATGAGAATAATCATAGGTAGGTCCCAGGATCTGTCCGCCCGGAATATCCTTAAATGCTGCTGAAATTCTTTGGATTAGCCTCATATCCGCGGTGTCAATGGCATTGGAATAATAATTTCTCGGCAGCGTGGACCGGTAAGCCCGAAGCAGAAAAACCGCTTCTTCGACACTTCCTTCGCACTGTTTCAATGCCAGTGCCGCATACTCTTCTGAATAAAATCCGGCTTCGCTCATGATCTTATCTATCAGAAGCCCCATGTTCTCTCTGATACATTTTACGCTCAGATCTTCCTCACTTTTTCTAAATATCTCCAGCAGCTTAAGAGACTGTTCGATTGCCTCTTTTCCGCCGGTTACCGCTACATAAGCCATGTTCTTCTCCTCTACTCAACTGTAATTTCTTCCGTTACTTTACAAAGACGGGGAACCCCCATCACGTTACCGGTCTCATCTGCGAACACCAGGTCAACACCCAGCGGATATTCCACATGCAGATGATCTCGAAGCTCAATTACTTTCTTTATGTAAGGGCGTACAAAAATCGTAAGGCTGTCCTTAATTCCGGGTCCCCGCAGTGTCATTTCCTCTGTGCCCTCCACACATTCACAGAGCAGAAAAATGGTTGCCGACGAATGCGGATCTGCATAAGTGCCCTGTTTCACGTTCTTTAAGATCTGACTCATGGAGCCATAATTCATCTCCGATGAAAGAAACACATAATCCGCTTCACACAGGTCTGACTCATGTGCCAGTGTCAGGCTGTGAAGCTCCGACGACAGATTTGGATTTTTCTCCACGTACATCGTTTCCTCATTGTCAAGCAGCGTACATCCCAGTGCCATCAATGACGTGTAGCTGCCGTCAAACTTCTGACTCTGCTGCGTGATTTTCCTGATTGTGCCCGGATTCGCCATTGCATCCAGCAGTTCCCGAAATACCTTTTGACCGTCATGAACAAAATCAAATTCATATGCCAGCTTTATTTCCTTTATCATCACCTATTCTCCCATCACATTAAAGTTAACTTTTGACTTTTTAAGTTCTTTGTTTAATTTTTCTCTTCGGGCTCTCTGCTTTTCACTCAGACTTTTTATCTCCTGCAGCACCTGTGCCTTCTCGTTCTCCTGCCCGTTTAAAAAACCATCAATAATCGCTGCATCCGTCACCTTTTCGAAATCATCACCGGCCATTACGCTGATGCCTTTCATTCCATTTACAGTCACCATACACTCTGTCGCAAGGACCTCGCCAAGATAAAACAACGATTTCTGAATGGATTCCCTTGCTTTTACCATAACCAGTGTTTTCTGTGGCTGCTTCACAATTCGTATCTGGCACCGTTCCTTGATGCTGCCTGCAATTTGTCCTACCTCATCCCTGGATGCCTGTGCCAGAATCCCCGACACTTCCCGCTTTTTCATAATGGTTCCTCCTCGAAATACTGTTGTTTTCATTTACTTTCTGCATCTTATTGGAGTTATGTAAAGTTGCCAACTTGGTTGTGTAAAGTTTATGTAAGGTTATTGTTTTCTGTTGTATAACATTTTTTCTGTTGTTATAATAAAAAAAAATGCAGCTGTCCGGGCTGCCTGTGAACATGAATTCAGAAAGGAGACGGCTATGAAACAGAATTGGAGTTGGGAAACGATTGCAGATTCCTTGATACAGGATTTTCAGAAAAAGATCTACGACAAAGGCGAAAAAATGCCCAGTGAAAATAAACTTGCTGTACGTTTTGGTGTTCCCCGCAGTGAGATCCGCAAGGCATATGAACGGTTAAAAGAACTGGGGTATGTATATTCCATGCAGGGATACGGGAGTTTTTTTTCGGGGAAGCGGGAAAAAATCCGCTTATCCATGAGTGATGAGAGTTTTTCAAAGAAATTGTCCGCTATGAATGTTTCTTTTGAGACCAGAAATCTCGGCTGCCGCAAACTGCATGATGATTCTCTGATTCAGACCATGCTGGAACTGGACTGTGACGAGGACATTTATAAAATTACCCGCCTGCGGATTCTAAAAGATGAGCCAATTGCCATTCACACAAGTTATCTGCCTCAGGATTTGTTTCCCAACATCCGCGAGGATGGGAAGAAAATCACTTCCTTATACGATTACATGCATAGCTGTGGATACATGAATTTGCACAGTGAAAATGTCCAGCTCACTGTTTCTTCACTCAAAGATAAAGAGCGTACCCTTTTGAATATCAAAGGATACGCCCCTAGTCTTATTTTGACAGAACGATGTGTCTCACTTCCATCCGGTATTATCCTGCAGGTGGCACGTACCGTTTATCGAAGTGATAAATTTATATTTGAACTCTAAAAACTGTTTTTCCACATCTCTCCTCCGGATTGGACATATGACCGGAGATAATAGCAGCTTCTTACTTGTTCACCGATGCCACAAGTGCATCTGCCAATGCCTCAAACTCCGGTTCATTGGATTCATTTGCCGAGGAATTGATTGATACCTGGGAGCCAAGTACCAGACATTCCTTCAGGTTCTCATCAATGTAATCCTTCATCAGCGTACCGGATTTGATAGCCCAGGTACCATTTTCGATGATACCGAAGGTGCGCTTCTGGAAGTTCAGCGCCCTCAGATGATGCAGGAAGTCATACATCACCGGGTAGATTCCCAGATTGTAGGTTACGGATGCCAGCACGATATGACTGTACTTAAATGCTTCCGCCACCAGGTAGGACACGTGAGTGTTGGATACATCATATAACGCCACGTTGCTCATGCCCTTCTCACAGAGTCTGGATGCCAGAGACTGTGCTGCCGCCTCGGTGTTGCCATACATCGATGCGTAAACGATCAGCACACCTTTTTCCTCCGGCTCATAACGGCTCCATTTGTCATGTTTGTCGATATAGTATCCAAGGTCTGTTCTCCAGACCGGGCCGTGCAGCGGACAGAACATCTTAATTGGTACGGTACCTGCCTTTTGAAGGAGCAGCTGTACAAAAGGTCCGTATTTTCCAACAATGTTGCAGAAATAACGTCTTGCATCATCAATCCAGTCACGGTCGAAGTTCACTTCATCATCAAAGAGCTTTCCATCCAGAGAACCAAAGGAGCCAAATGCGTCAGCAGAGAAGAGCACGCCGTTTGTGGTGTCGAAGGTCACCATTGCTTCCGGCCAGTGCACCATTGGTGCTGCCACGAAGGTTACCGTATGCTTTCCAAAGCATTTGGTATCTCCTTCTTTTACTTCTTCCTTGCGCTCTTCCACATGGAAACCAAACTGATGCATGAACATGAACGCTTTTTCATTACTTATGACTTTGCAGTTTGGATAGCGCAGCAGCACTTCCTCCACAGACGCTGCATGGTCCGGTTCCATATGGTTGATCACCAGGTAGTCCAGACTCTTGCCATCTAACACTTCCTCTACATTTTTCAAAAATTCTCTGCATCCAGACCAATCTACAGTATCAAACAATACTCTTTTTTTGTCCATTAAAAGATAGGAATTGTAGGATACACCTCGTGGAATCGGATGAATATTTTCAAACAGATGAAGACGTTTGTCATTGACTCCAACCCAGTATAAATCTTCTGTTACTTTTCTGACACTACTCATAATATCATCCTCCTCTACTTTTCACTGCCTGATGGAATAAAGTTTGCTTTTTCTTCGCCACAGTCCGGACAAATCCACTCTTCCGGAAGTTCTTTGAATTTGGTTCCCGGAGCGATATCGGACTCGTCGTCTCCATTTTCAGGGATATATTCATAGCC
Source organism: Hespellia sp. (assembly GCA_028689735.1). GTDB lineage: Bacteria > Bacillota > Clostridia > Lachnospirales > Lachnospiraceae > Hespellia. Next base: position 21,571 of record JAQVCP010000019.1, read on the forward strand.
ACAGCCGAGACATACGTATCTGCCAACCGGTGCCGGCTTCGGTGCTTCGATCTCTGCACGTTTCATTTTCACCATCGGTGGTGCTTCTTTTTTCGGTTCTCCGGTGTCCAATGCCCTGGTCAGTGCCGGAAGTACTTCCTTGACATCGCCTACAATCCCATAATCTGCATTCTTGAAAATCGGTGCATTTGCATTGGTGTTGATTGCTACAATCGTTGCCGCATCCTTGATTCCTTTCAGGTGCTGTCCCGCTCCTGAGATACCACATGCAATGTAAAGATTTCCGGTGAATTTTTGTCCGCTCATTCCTACATAACGGTTCAGCGGCACATACATGAGCTGTTCTGCTACCGGTCTGGAGGAGCCGACTGCCGCGCCTGCTGCCTTCGCCAGGTCTGTGATCAGTTTCATATTTTCCTTGCTTCCGATTCCTTTTCCTGCACTCACTACACGTTCCGCCTGAATAATCGGTGTGTCAATATCGATGCCTACGGAGAAATCGTGTCCGTCTGACTTGAGCTGTTCCACCAGCTGTGCAACTCTCTCGTCCACGGAGCCTTCGCTTAAGATGACTTTCTTGCGGTTTCCTGTAATGGGGTCTTTTTTCTTTCCGCGAACCGGCGCACTTGTTGCTTTTGCCGCCTTGCCCAGGATATGTGCTGCAATTACCACATTCTGGATTTCATTGGTTCCTTCGTAAATCGTACAAATCTTTGCATCACGGTAAGCGCGTTCCACATCCATGCCCTTGAGGTAACCATTTCCGCCAAAGACCTGAAGTGCGTCATTTACAATCTCAAGGCCCACATCCGAAGCATATTTCTTTGCCATTGCGGCTTCCATGCTGTAGGATTCATGATTCTCTTTTAATTCTGCTGCGCTGTAAACAAGGAATCTTGCCGCGCGGAGCTTGGTCGCCATCTCTGCAATCTTGAACTGGATAATCTGGAGCTGTGCGATTGGTCCGCCGAACTGTTCTCTTTCCTTGGCGTATTCTACGGCTGCTTCGTAAGCGCCCTGAGCGATTCCAAGTGCCTGTGCTGCAATGCCGATTCGTCCGCCATCCAGAGTTGCCATAGCGATTTTGAAGCCCTGACCTTCTTTTCCAAGAAGATTTTCCTTCGGAACCTTTACGTTGTTAAATAAAAGCTGCGCTGTTGCAGAGGAACGGATTCCAAGCTTGTCGTAGTGGTCGCCAAATGTAAAGCCTTCCCAGCCTTTCTCCACGATAAATGCACTGATACCTCTTGTTCCGATATCCGGTGTGGTCACTGCAAAAACCACATAAGTGTCTGCCACTTCCCCATTGGTAATGAAAATCTTTTCTCCATTTAAAATATAATGGTCACCATTCAACTCTGCTGTTGTCTCCGTACCGCCTGCATCGGATCCTGCGTTGGGCTCTGTCAGACCAAAGGCTCCCAATTTCTCCCCCTTTGCCAACGGTACTAAGTATTTCTGTTTCTGCTCTTCTGTTCCAAATGCTGCAATCGGATAGGTTCCCAGAGAAACGTGTGCAGAAAGGACTACACCGGTTCCACCGTCTACTCTTGATAATTCTTCTACCGCAATGGCGTAGCTGAGGACATCTTTGCCCATCCCTCCGTATTCTTTCGGATAAGGAATTCCTAAAAATCCGCGTTTTCCAAAATCCGCTATCTGCTGTGTTGGAAATTCACTTTTCTGGTCCATCATAAATGCCAGTGGTTTGATCTCTCTCTCCGCCCATTCTCTGATCTCGGCGCGAAGCTCTTCGTGTTCCTGTGATATTCTGTAAAGCATAAAAATTGCCTCCTCTCTGTATCTGTCAATAGTTAACAACATTTCTTTTCGAAATCGTTCTTTATATGACATATTATACAAAGTATGGGAGGCAATTTCCGTAACATCCGTTACATTTTTTTAAATTAATCGAGAATTATTCCTATCTTTCGGATTATTCTGTTCATTCCACGCAAATATTCTTATTTACTGTATATTCATTATCAAATGTAAGTATTTTCAATTATATAGATTTTCCATCTCCTCTTTATTAATAATGCAGATTTCTTTTTTTTCAACTCTTATCAGTCCGTCATCCTGCATTTTCATCAGCTCCCGTGAAAGTGATGGTCTTGCGACTCCCAGCATATCTGCCAGAGCATCCCGCTTCATTTTCATGGTAACCTTACCATGCCCGTCTGCCTCATCAATCAGCCAGATTGCGATTCTCTCCCGCAGAGAGGAGGTGCTGACAATCTGCAGTCTTTTGGTAATCGCAAACTGCTTCATAGATAAGATTCCCAACATATTCTGCACCAGTTGCTGATGGTGTGCACAGGCCGAGTCACAGAAACAGTAAAAAAACCGCCAGGGAATCTCCAGAATGTAAGCTTCTTTATATGACTCTGCGTCATACCAATATTTTGTTTCTTTTCCAAAGAAAAAATTCTCCCCGAAGATTTCCCCTTCTTCCAGAGTCAGTAGAATCTTCTTGCGCCCGGAGGCAAAATTCTTGACGATATGTACCGCTCCTTCCAGAAGGACAAAAAGCTTCGTTGCAACTTCCTCCTCATGGAAAATCACTTCCCCTGACCGGTAGTGGCTTATGCGGGATTTGGAGCATTCCAGCATCCGAGTGAGACTGTCTGCTCCGATTCCCTGAAAGAGCTCATTTGTATTGACTTTTTCCTGTATTCCAGCTTTCATCTTTGGCACCACCTATGATTTTCCATCTGTTTCTTCTATATTCAACTACAGATTCCAGCGTTTTCCCTCTGTGGAAACCCGCAGTCTGTTCATCGCTCTCGCAAGCGACGCCTGTGACATGTAATATTCCTGAATACTCTGCTTTTGACGAAGCTGCTCCTCGGCGCGTTCCTTCGCCTCTTCGGCACGTCTCGCGTCAATTTCGCTAGGTCGCTCCGCTGTATCTACCAGCAGGATAACACGGTTGTTCACGACCTCGGCAAACCCGGCACCAACTGCCACATCCACCCAGTTCTCCTGCCCAGGAAGCTTAAGACTTGCATCCCCAACATTCACGGCGATGACCATATTCTCATGGTTGGGCAGGATTCCCTTCTGTCCGTCCGGAGCCGGAATCGTCAGCTTCTCGCATCGTCCCTCATAAAATACACGGTCACTGGCTATTATTTTCAATCCAAATGTGTCCATTTTCCATCACTCCTGTTTTATCACCACAGCCTGTTTATTCCTGTTCCAGCTCCGCTGCCTTTGCCACTACATCATCAATCGTTCCCACATTGAAGAACGCTGCCTCCGGATACTCATCCATCTCACCATCTACGATCATCTTAAATCCGCGAATCGTCTCCGCCAGTGGAACGTATTTTCCTGCAACGCCAGTAAATGTTTCCGCAACGGAGAATGGCTGTGAGAGGAATCTCTGAATCTTTCTCGCACGCATAACCGTTGCTTTATCATCATCTGCCAGCTCCTCCATACCAAGAATTGCTATGATATCCTGCAGCTCTGTATACTTCTGAAGGATTGCTTTTACCTTGTTGGCAATTTCATAATGCTCCTCACCTACCACGTCGATTTCCAAGATACGGGAAGTAGATTCCAACGGATCCACTGCCGGATAGATACCCTGTTCCACAATCTTTCTGGAAAGAACCGTTGTTGCATCCAAGTGGGCAAATGTAGTCGCCGGAGCCGGGTCTGTAAGGTCATCGGCTGGCACGTAGACTGCCTGTACTGATGTGACAGAACCTTCTTTTGTTGAAGCAATCCGCTCCTGAAGCTCACCCATTTCCGTAGCCAATGTCGGCTGGTAACCAACCGCTGACGGCATACGTCCCAACAATGCGGACACCTCAGAACCTGCCTGGGTAAAACGGAAAATGTTATCAATAAACAGGAGTACATCCTGATTCTCTTTGTCACGGAAATATTCTGCCATAGTAAGTCCCGTTTCTGCAACACGCATACGTGCACCAGGTGGCTCGTTCATCTGTCCAAATACCAGAGCTGTCTTCTCCAGTACGCCCGAAGCCTTCATCTCTGTCCAGAGATCATTTCCCTCACGGGAACGTTCTCCAACTCCGGTAAAGATTGAATAGCCACCATGCTCTGTAGCGATATTATGAATCAGCTCCTGAATCAGTACGGTCTTACCGACTCCGGCACCGCCGAACAGTCCAATCTTACCACCCTTGGCATAAGGGGCAAGAAGATCGATGACCTTGATTCCAGTCTCTAAGATTTCCACGACAGGACTCTGGTTTTCAAAGCTTGGCGGATCTCTGTGAATGACCCACTTGTCCTCTGATGCTTCCAGACTCTCGCCTCCGTCAATGGTGTCACCCAGCACGTTGAACAGTCGTCCAAGTGTCTGCTCGCCTACCGGCACCTTGATTCCTGCACCAGTGGCTGTGACCTCCATGTCCTTACATAGTCCGTCGCTGGCTGCAAGCATCAGACAGCGGACCTCGTTATTGCCAAGATGCTGTGCGACTTCCATCACACATTTTTTCCCATTGTTGTCTACCTCAAGGGCATCCTTGATAAATGGCAGCCCGCCGTCTTCGAATTCCACATCGACAACAGGTCCCATAATCTGTACGATTTTTCCTTTATTCATGAATTTCCTCACTTCCTTTTCCGTTTCTGTGCTCTGGCACCGCCGACCACCTCGGTAATCTCCTGGGTAATTGCCGTCTGCCTTGCACGATTGTATAACACGGAAAGTTCTTTGATGATTGATTTTGCACTGTCTGAGGCAGCCTGCATCGCCATCATCCTGGAATTCTGTTCACTGGAATAGGACTCCACAAGGCAGCCGTAAATCATTCCTGCAACATAATTCGGAATAATGCTGTCCATCACGCTCTCAGCGGATGGATAAAGCTCAATCTCCTCGCGGTACATATTGAGCGGCATTTTCATCACCGAAAAATCTGTGCTCTCCAGCGGGAGAAGCTTCACTTTCTCAGTGACAGAAGTCATTGCACTTTCCATTCGTGTATAGATAATATATACTTCGTCCAGCTCTCCATTTTCAAAGCCACTGAGGGCGACTCCTGCGATATTTCTTGCCCGGTGCATGGATGGTTTCTGGACGGTATAGTGAAACTCTGCATCAATGTCAACATGATGATGGACAAAGTAATGTCTTCCCAGTTCTCCGAGTACATACAGCTTATGTACCCCCGGCCCCGCCAGCATGGTATCCGCCATCTTAAGCACGTCATGATTGTAAGAACCTGCCAGTCCTTTATCCGCTGTAACTACAATGATACCAATCTTTCGCTCTTCCCCTGGAATCTGCTTTCTCTGATCAAAAAACCGATGTGTAATATCCGGTACATGGCGCAGAATTCTGGAAATCTCTCCCTGGAGCGCGTAAAAATAGGGTTCTGTATCCTCCAGCTTCTTTTTTGCCTGCTTCAGCTTGGAGGATGAAATAGTATACATGGCGTTGGTGATCTTCATAGTATCCTTGACACTATTGATACGAGTCTGTATTTCTCTTACATTTGCCATATTAACACCTGCTCTTCTTAAATTCTCCAGCTGCTGCGACAATCTTTTCTGTCAGCTCATCGCTGAGCACCTTCGTCTCCTCGATTTCCTGTACGATTTCCTTCTGGTTCATAGCGAAATAATCCAGCATATCCATCTGGAATTTCTTCACCTGGCTCTTTTCCAGATCCAGCATGACCTTGTGGGTCGCCACCGTCAGTGTGATGACTTTTTCCGACAAACTAAGGGGCCTGCACAGCGGCTGTTTCAACAGCTCCATCAGCACGCTTCCGTACTGCAGCTGTTCTTTCGTCGTTGCATCCAGATCCGAACTAAACTGGGTAAATATCTCCATCTCGCGGTACTGTGCCAGATCAATACGCACGGTACCCGATGCTTTTTTCATTGCCTTTGCCTGAGCCGCACCACCCACTCGGGATACGGACAGACCTACGTTGACCGCCGGTCTCATACCGGAGAAGAACAAATCACTTTCTAAGAAAATCTGTCCATCGGTAATCGAAATAACGTTGGTCGGTATGTACGCAGACACGTCTCCCGCCTGAGTCTCGATGATTGGAAGTGCGGTAATGGAACCGCCGCCCAGTTCATCGGTTAACCGGCTGGAGCGCTCCAGTAATCTGGAATGCAGGTAGAATACATCTCCAGGATATGCCTCACGTCCCGGAGAACGGCCAAGCAGCAACGATAGCGCACGGTATGCCACCGCATGCTTTGACAGATCATCATACACGATCAGTACATCCTTTCCCTGATGCATAAAATATTCTGCCATTGCCGTTCCTGAATACGGAGCAATGTATTGAAGCGGTGCACAGTCACTTGCTGTTGCAGACACCACAATGGAATACTCCATTGCATCGTTGGACTCCAGTGTAGATACCACCTTTGCCACCGTTGACGCTTTCTGTCCGATTGCCACATAGACACAGATGACATCTTTGCCCTTCTGATTCAGAATCGTATCCAGGGCAATTGAAGTCTTACCTGTCTGACGGTCCCCGATAATCAGCTCTCTCTGTCCCCGGCCAATAGGAAACATGGCATCGATGGACAGAATTCCTGTCTCCATCGGAACACTGACGGATTTACGGTCTACGATTCCCGGTGCTTCATTTTCGATTGGACGGTAATCTGTAGATGCTATCTCACCTTTTCCATCGATTGGCGCTCCCAACGCATCAATGACACGTCCAACGAACGCGTCTCCCACAGGAATTCCTGCCCTTTTATAGGTCCTTGTAACCTTTGTTCCTTCTTGTATCTCTTTATCACTTCCGAAAAGAATGATGCCCACATCGTCATGGGTGATATCCTGCACCATCCCTTTTAATCCCGTATCAAAGATGACGATTTCTCCATACATCGCATGGTCGATTCCATAGACGGTCGCGATACCATCACCTACCGCAACGACACTTCCCGTCTCCCCATCTTTTCCTTTTTTATCATAATTTGCTATCTCTTCTTTCAGGATAGAAATAATTTCATCTGAATTGATAGAACTCAAGCCTTTCACCTCCTGCTTATTGCCTTACGCCTTGGCGTAACTGTCTGCACTGGTCAGCTCCCTTTCCAGCCTTTGTAATTTTCCTTTCGTACTCCAGTCATATTCCTGGCTCCCTACCCTGAGGATAAAACCGCCGATCAGAGCATCATCCCTCACTCCCAGAAGCTTTACTTCCTTCGCTCCGAATTCTCTCTTCACGAAGCTTTGAATGCCTTCCTGCTGCCTTTCATCCGGTGCGGTAACATAGGTCAGGTACGCTCTCACGATACCTTTTTTTCCTTCTGCATAAAGTTCATACGCCTGGAAAATATCTAAGATTCTTCCAATCTCCCGGTGGTCACATGCCATCTTGAGGAAATTGCAGATATCTGCCGGGAAAATGCGGTCAATGATTCTGCACTTTTCTTTTCTGGATACGACTGGATTATTCAGGGCCTCTGTCAGCTGCGGTGTCCCCTGCAGTATCAAATAACTCTCCCTGATGGATTCTTCTGAAATTTCCAGTTCATAAAGTACGCGTCCATAATTACTGACAATCTGGTTCTTCATGTCCGCTTCCTCCCTCGGCTAAAAACTGATCATACAGCTCCTGGTTCTCAAGTGTATCCGCATTACTCTCCACCACGCTTCTTGCTGCCTGCATCGCCAGTCCTGCAATCTGTGATTTCATGGACTGCATTGCCTGAGCACGCTCGGTTTCTATATTCGCTCTCGCGGACTCAATGAGCTTACCGGCTTTCTGCTGGGCTTCCCCTACGATACGATTCTCTTCTGCTTTTGCATATTCTCTTGCTCTTGCAAGAATCTCTTCGGATTCGCTCTTTGCACCTTCCAGTGCGCTCTCGTACTGTCCTTTTAGTTCTTCTGCCTGTACCTGGGACGCTTTCGCATTCTCAAGCCCTTCATTGATCAACGCCTTTCTCTGCTCCATAATAGAGTTGATCGGGCCAATCAGGAATTTCTTCATGAGAAGATATAGGACAAGGAGATTGATGATTGTAAAGAGGAGGTTCCAATTTAATTGTAACACCTGCTCCACCTTCCTTTCCTGTTTCTATGATCGTCTCATCCTACTTTAAGAAGAAAATACATAACAATGCGATAACAAAACCATAGATAGCGGTTGCCTCTGCAAGTGCACAACCAAGAATCAAGGTTGTTCTGATCTTCCCTTCTGCTTCCGGCTGTCTTGCGATTGCGTCTACTGCCTTTGAGGTTGCGATTCCAATACCAATACCTGCTCCAATACCTGTTAATACTGCGATACCTGCTCCAATTGCGATTAATGTTGACATAATGTGTCCTCCTTTTGTTTTTCTTTCTTAGTCATTCTGTTTTGACTATCCTGTTTTTGTTTTACTTTTGTTCTTCTGTTTCTGCTGCCTGGTCTCACCAGCCGTCCTAGCTTTACTACTCTACGGCCTCACCAATAAATAATGCTGTCAGAAATACAAATACATAGGCCTGTATCAGCCCGTCAAATATATCGAAATAACAGCTGAACGGAATTGGTACCAAAACCGGCACAATTACCTTAATCAGCTCCATTACGACAAAGGAACCCAGGATATTACCAAAAAGTCGCATGCACAGTGACACTGGCTTGATAAAGATTTCCAGTATATTAATTGGTAATACGATAGGCACCGGTTCGGCAAAGCTCTTCAGCTTTCCCTTGAACCCTTTCGCCCTGTAGCCTGATCCTTCAATCAGGATGATACTCATAAGGGCAAGTCCTGCGGTCACGTTCAAATCCTTCGTCGGCGGCTTAAAGCCCGCAAGTCCAATCAAATTGGACACTGCCAGATACAGCATCACTGTAATCAAGTAGGGAATATAAGCTCTTCCCCGCACGCCCATGACACCGTCAAAAAAATCCTGTGCCCAGCCAATCGCTGACTCCAGCGCAAGCTGAATCTTCCCCGGATTTTCCACCTTGAGATTACGTACCAACACGATGGCAAGCACCGTAAGGGCTGCCATGATAATCCAGGTCACGACCGTTGATTCCGAGACCCCGATTCCCCCAAAAACGGGAATGGTGAAAACAGTCTCACAATTCAGCTCTTCCATCAAACTTTCTGCTATTTTATCCGTATTGCTCCCTCCTTTACTTTATGCTGTCTGAATTTTACCAAATTTTCGAAGAAAATATAATCCTTTTTTGCTATTTTTTGACATTTTTCCCTTTTGTATCAGAACCACCTTTGATTTTTTTCACCTTTGTGCACTTTTAACATTTACAATATCAAAATAGGGGCATTATAGCATCTATTTTTATGCAACTTTGACATATTTGTAAAGGATGAATCAATTCCCGATGTTCTTTTTTCGCCCGATTCATCTTTTCATCAACTGAAGAGAAACAGCTTTCGCAAGCTGTTTCTCTTCAACCATATGATATAAGATTAACGCAGAAGATATCTTTCCAGTGTGATATAAAGAATCTTGGGATCAATTGGCTTTGAAAGGTGTTCATTCATCCCTGCGCTGCGTGACTCTTCCACATCTTCCTTAAATGCGTTGGCTGTCATGGCGATAATCGGAACCTTTTTTGCATCCTTGCGCTCCAGCATTCGTATTCTCCGGGTTGCTTCCAGTCCGTCCAGCTCCGGCATCCTTATATCCATCAGAATCAGATCGTAGCTCCCCTCAGCAGATTTCTCGAACATCTCCAGGCCCACGGCGCCATTTGCAGCCTCCTCCACCTGAATCCCCACACGTTCCAGCAAATGTCTTGCAATCTGCGCATTCATCGGATGATCTTCGCAAAGCAATACACGCTTTCCTGCCAGCTTTTCTGCTTTCTCTTTCTGCTCCGGTTCGGATGCATTTTCTGCATTCGGCATAGCCTCTGCATCCAGATCAAGCCGGTTCGTAAGTTCTACCAGAAAGATTGTTCCTCTTCCTTTCTCACTCCTGCACTCCATGGTTCCACCCATCAGTGTAACCATCTGTCTTGCAATCGACAGACCAAGACCTGTTCCGCCACTTTTCTGTCCTTCCTGCGAAAATGGCTCGTACATTTTCTTTTGAAATTCTTCGCTCATACCACAGCCATTATCCTGTACTTCAATTTGGGTCGTCACAGTCTTTTCATCCTTGAAGATTTCCCGAACACTCAGTTGGACCTCTCCGCCAGGTTCCGTAAACTTCACGGCATTTGACAGCAGATTCATTAGCACCTGTCCCAGGTGCTGGCTGTCACAGTAAAATACCGTTTCCGATTGCTTGACATCCACCACAAATCTGACATTTTTTTTCTTAGCGATTTCATCAATCATCGGAACAACCGTCATCAGCAGTCTTTCCTGTGTAATTGGCTCTTCCCTCAGTTCCATGCGCTCTGTCTCTATCTTTGCCATATCCAGTACTTCGTTGATCAGCGACAGAAGATACCCACCGGAAGAATGGATTTTGTCCATATAGTCAAGAAGCGCCTCCTTATCTGCTTTCTCCAGAAGTTCACGGGAAGAGAACCCGATAATTGCGTTCATCGGTGTCCGCATATCATGACTCATCCGGGAAAAGAATTCTGTACGGATTGCCGTGCGGTTCACCTTGTCTTTGAGCTCCTCTATAGATTCAACAAGCTCATCTATCTCATCGATATTCAGCCGTTCCAGCTCCATGACCGCCGAACCATCCATTTTGCTGACTTTCTGCGACAACGTATTGATTGGGATGGTCAGCCTCCGGCTGATCAGAAAAGCCATAAGCCATCCGAACAGCAGAACCAGAGCAGAAACCATAAGCAATCTTCGTCTGACAATGACATTGATTCCGTAAAGTGCATCTGCCCGCACCATTCCAATCAGGGCAAAGTGCTCTTTTTCGTAAGGTGTGTTGTGATTGTAAATCTGTACATCTCTGAGACTGCCACGGATATCCGCATTCTCCTCAGTACTCTTGAACTTCAGGATTTTATCCGTTTGTTCCACTGATTCAATCGTCCCCGCTTCCCCGAAGCAGCGTTGGAACTGCACCCCATCGTACGCAATGACATGGTACTGCTTCTCCCCCTCAACGTACTGTACTAACACATAGCTTCCTGCATTACTTCCATACAAGGTCGAAGCAGGAATCAGTGTCTTTAGATAGTCCGTCGTCAGCTCTATACCCAAGACTCCATAGGGATAACCTTTAGAATCAATCAGGGGCACTGAATAAGAGACTGCCATACGGTCAGTCCCGCCAAAATTATGTACTCCGTCAAAATAGGCAAGGTTTCTATAGTCTACCCCCGGATTTTCATAAGCCATCTGAAGGGGCTTATAGTAATAATTCCCCGGAACCTTTTCATCAAAAGTATACTTTGCATCCCATCCAGTATCCATAGCGCATCCAATGGAAGAAATCTGGGAAGAAGGGCAGCGTGTAACAAGCAGGTCTTCATTCACCGTGTGCTCCGAAAGCGGGGAATAATCCCTGATGCAGATTCCGTATCGATTCTGCGGTGTTGTTTCATCCAGCCCCCGGTATTCTTTCTCATCATTTAAAATCAAAAATGCACCCGTTACCTCATTCGACCTGAGCATGCTGACCAGCGTGGGGGAAACCTGAGATAACAAACTCTTTTGTAATTCTGCATTATGGTAAATCGGCTCTTCCAAATTGTTGGTAACCTGTTCATAAATCTGACCGATACTCCCGACAGACGCACTAAAGTTCGTCCACTGTGTGATGAATTTCGTCTCCAGATTCCTCTGCTGATTAATCACTCGCTCCGTCAGAACATCTTCTGCATTCTGATTGAGTGTGTCCGATATGCCTCCGTAAAAGGTTGCCCCAAAAAAGATGCCTGACTGAAGCAACATGACTACAATCAACGGAATTATGATCTTTTTGAACAACGAATGGCTTCGTTTCTTTTTTTCTTTCAAGATGCGGGCTCCCTTCTGTCATTTTCCATTCTCATGCTATTGTACCGCCTCTTTCACAGAAGTACACATTGCATCAAACCACGATTCAAAATATGCATCCGCTGCATACGGAGCTGTTGCTTCTTCCCTGCTCATTCCCTGGGAAATAGCGTCTGCCACCGCCGCTCTGTCCTTGACTGCTGTGTCCTCCATTACATGTTCCAGAATAGACCGGACACTCTTGCTGCCCTCAAATGGCCGATTCATGTAGGTCTGCCCATCCCGATAAATGTCTGCACTGATCAAAAGTGCATCCAGAATGTTCTGTTCCTTTTCAGAATCCGCCGCGGACGCCATGCTCTCCTTAATCTTCTCCGGATCATTTGCCGCCGTGGTCACTGCAGAATATCCAGAAGACACCGCGAATCCCAGATTACGTTCCGTCTGCGTAAACCACTTCAAAAACTCTGCTGCCGCATACTGCTCTTGCGGCGTACCTTTCATAACACAGTAGCCTGCCCCCTGCTGAACATCGATCTTTTCGCTGTTTTCAAAATAGAGTGGCTTCTCCACCACGATTTCAATGTCATGACTGACGTCATTGATATCCGTCACCGCTTTCGGCAGATAGCTCACTCCCGATGTCGCACCCGTCAGCGTGAGAATGATTCCCGTCTTCATATCCTCCGAACGATAGCTTGCTTCGGAAGTAAAGTAACCATTGATATATGGAATATAATAATTATCCCACAAGGTTCTGAAGGTCTCTTTATCCAGATCCATTGTCATGTTCTCGCCTGTCACCTGGAACATCTCATGTCCCAGCTGTGCCGCACCGATGTAAATGTAGTTTCCCACTGAGTCACGGCCATAGAGTGCCTTCCCATCCTCCGCCACATCAGGAGTCAGCGAATCCGTCCATTTATAATACGCCTCTGCCACCTCTGTAAGACGCTCATAACTGTCTATCTCTTGTACCATCATTCCCGTTGCCGCCTCAAAAGCTGCACAGTCTGTACTGTTGACGGCAAAACATTCCGTTGATTTTGAAACGGGGAACAAAAGGAGGTCTCCCTCTTTCCCCATACGTCCCTCTTCAATAAAATCAGGTATGTATTCTGACAGTTCCTCAGCAGTAAAGTATTCATCCAGGTTCACCAGCAAGTTCTTCTGTTCCAATATGTATGCCGACTCGGCATACACGGAGGCCAGCGTTGGAAGATCCTGAGCTCCAACCTTGCCATCGGCTGCATCAATCAGGCTGTCTGCAAGATTCCCGATGTCTCCCTGGCTGATTGATTCGACTGCAATTCCCTCTTCTACCCCGACCGTACTGTTAAATTCTGAGATCAAAGCATCAAAGGCCGCCAGCAGATCGCCATTATAATAGTTCCAGATTGTTATCGTCGTTGGATTATCCGGATCCAGTGGTGACTTTGCCGTCTGACTTCCCGCAGAACTTCCGGACGTATTGTTCGCAGTGGCTCCACAGGATACACTCCCCAATGCCATAAAACCAGCCAAAACCAGTGCTGCTAACTTTTTACTCTTTCCCTTCATAATGAGCCTCCTCTTTTTGCCTCTGCTTTATCCCTCAATTTTAACGGTCAGTTTTCCTCCATTATAATAGATTAGCCGCGCAAATACAACTGATTAAGAACTTCTGACTAGTATATATTGTAAGAACTTCTGACTAGTATATATCATTCTTTCTCTTCTTTCTCTTCCCGGTATGAAGAATTTATAAAGATATTTTAGTTTGCCTTCTTTGTGAACACCTTAAATAGTGTAAATATTTCAAGTCGTCCCATAATCATTCCAATTATTTCGTTGAGAAGGCAAATAATTGCTAGTTTCTTACTCTCCCGGCGGGGTGTTTCCCTCTTGCTTCTGTTTCTACCCGCCTTTCCTCTAACCAACTTGCTAGATTGATGCTCTCCCGGCGGGATATTTCCCTCTCACTTCTGTTTTTACCCGCTTTTCCTCTAACCAACTTGCTAGATTGGTGCTCTCCCGGCGGGGTGTTTCCCTCTCTCTTCTGTTTCTACCCGCTTTTCCTCTAACTAACTTGCCAGATTGGTGCTCTCCCGGCGGGGTGTTTCTCACTTACTTCTGTTTCTCCCCGCCTTTCCTCTAACCAACTTGCTATTTTGATACACTCCTGGCGGGGTGTTTCCCTCTTACTTCTGTTTCTACCCGCTTTTCCTCTAACCAACTTGCTAGATTGGTGCTCTCCCGGCGGGGTGTTTCCCTCTTGCTTCTGTTTCTACCCGCTTTTCAGTAGCTAATTTGCTAGTTTCTTACTCTCCCGGCGGGGTGTTTCCCTCTTACTTGTGTTTCTACCCGAACTTCTACTAACCAACCTGCTAGATTGATACCCTCCCGGCGGGGTGTTTCTCACTTCATTCTAATTCTACCCACTTTTCAGTAGCTAATTTGCTAGTTTCTTACTCTCCCGGCGGGGTGTTTCCCACTTACTTCTAATTCTACCCGCTTTTCCTCTAACCAACTTACTAGTTTGATACCCTCCCGGCGGGGTGTTTCCCTCTTACTTCTAATTCTACCCGCCTTTCCTCTAACTAACTTGCTAGATTGGTGCACTCCCGGCGGGGTGTTTCTCACTTACTTCTGTTTCTCCCCACTTTCTCACCAACTAACTTGCCAAGCTGATGATTATCTTCGATGAAAAGATAGTTTTCTTCGCTTTCATATCCTGCATCAGCAACAATGTTTGTATATTTGAAATCAAGATAATTCCCCGCCTCTTTCAAAAAGGGAATCAGTGTTGTAGTATCTGTTGGCTGTGATCCTATCATTAGCCAGCTAACATACTCCGAATCAATTCCATGCTGTAGATTATGTGCAGGCTTCACACCTATGGTGGTCCAGCAACTGTTATCTCGTCAAGCTTTAAAGTCAGGCAAATCATTCTGATAAATTGATAAATGTTCATAAGGCAGAATCAGTCTTCCTCTGAAAAGACCGCACCCGTCATTAATCAGAGCATTATTGACTGCCGCAAACATGTTGACATCCACCCCGGATAAATCAAGTTCCTGAAGCAGGAGTCCTCGTTCGTACGCCTCATCAAAGTAAATGTTCTCTCCTTTCGGAATCTCATCTCTTCTGGCGCGCTCACTCTCCTGTCGTTTTTCATACCCCTGGTGATTTGCCGGTCCAATTTCTGCATAGTCATCCATCTCCTTCGTTCGCAGCTGCATTTCTATATTGCACCGGGCAATATTATCGAAAAATGTGATGTGGAGGGAACGATAGCCGTAAGGTTCCGGATTCATAATATAATCTTTGTAATATGGTCTGATGTCATCCTCCAGAAGTGGTGAATCCTTCTCACCGACAGCAACAGATAGTTCGGCTGTAAACCCGCGTTCTTCCATAAAGCCAAGAAGACGGTTGGCAATTTCGTACAGACACTCAATCTCCTCCACTTCCGGGTCCTTCTCACCGCTTTGATGACATTTCGGGAGCGAAATTACTACACGATATGCAATCAGATCTCTGAGATATCCCAGTCTGTTTTTCAAATCCGGAAGGCTTGGATATGTCCCGTGCTTTTTATAATAAGCATAGACATACGCCACGATATATCCATTGAATTTCTCCTCCGCACGGATCAGTGATTTGATACGCCCCTTAAATGTAAATGCAAGATAAGGATACTCATTTGCCATGTATTGGTAGAACTCCCGTATTCGCTGGGACTGCAGGGTCAGAAAATCATTGTGCTTTAGCAGTTCCGAAATCTGAAGCAGAAAGTTACAGTGCACCAGATCAATTTCATTGTGTGTCACCTTCGCCGATGCTTTTAGGTCCTGCGTATAATTTTGCAGAATCTTAAGGACTGTGTCCCCGTTATATAAGTAGTCATTTAATTTAATCATTGCAGGTATCCTCTCTATTTTGTGCTAATTCGATTTTACTTCAACGTCACTTTAAAATCAACTTTAACACAACACATGTACCCTATGCTCCCTCTTAGGTAGACAAGTGATTTTATTATTTCACTTGTCTACCTAAGAGGAAGCATATCATATTGGTGAAACTATTACTGAACATGT
This sequence comes from Hespellia sp., assembly GCA_028689735.1. Taxonomy (GTDB): domain Bacteria; phylum Bacillota; class Clostridia; order Lachnospirales; family Lachnospiraceae; genus Hespellia. The sequence continues at coordinate 37,512 of JAQVCP010000019.1, forward strand.
TGCATTTGTATTTCTTAGTTTTATGATTTTTTGTAATTCACTTAGTTTATTGTCTTTGAATTTTACAGCAGATTGGATTAGTATACTCGGCTTGATTGTTGCAATCGGTCTTTTTGTAGGAAATTTAGAATTTTTAGGAATCAAAAAAATATTTGTTGTCAATAGAGTTTTTTCTTCTTTGAGTGCTGTATGGCTTTTATTATTAGGTGTGTGCTTATTATAAACTCAATGAACTTTATTTAAAGGTGGTGGCGATATGGGAAAATATTAATAGTTGAATTTACAGAGAGTGAAGAAGTTCTTTTCAAACAAACTGTTGAATGGCTATCTTCTAAACTTAATAGTTCTCCTACCCCTATAAAACAGGAAATCACAGGCTTTCATTTAGACAGCTTTACCAGAACTTTTATAAATGAAGATGGAAAATCTATATATCTAACAGCTAAAGAATTTGACCTGTTATATTTTCTCTTTTGTCATAAGGGGCTGGTATTTAGCTGGGAAACCACAACCTTATCAAGATAAGTATGAAGAAACACTTGATATTTGCATTGACGCAATCGTCCGATATGTTTTTGGCGATGAGGTTAAAAATGTATAAAAGACCAAAAGCTATTATGCCTCTGGTCTTTCTGCTCTGTTTTCTATTCTATTACATAATTACCTACTTCTGTTAATTTACTTTTTCAGCCTCTCGATTTGTTCCCTTAATTCTTTGTTTTCCTTCTCAAGTCTGAGTTTTTCCGCTTCCACTTCTGCTTTTTCTGCTTCTAACTGATCAATTTGGATCCGGTATTTGTCCAATGGAAGTTCCATTGCCCCGTCCAATAATGGTTTCATCTCTCCGGCCCCCTTTAATTCTTCATAGTGATCGCAGATATGCTGATACAGAAGATTCGTCATTTCAATCAACTGATCTGCATCATCTCTTGTGTTTCTTTGTATGATGGTGCATATGGTGGACAGCAAAGATTCTTTCCATACGAGCTACACCCAAATTTACACTTATAAATTGTCCACGCTGCTGTAATAATAGTGTTTGTATCAATAATAATTGCTATATCTGCACCTTTTTCTTTTAAGAATTCTAAATATTTTTGCATACATATATTTCCCTTTCCAATCTATTTTTTTGGTATCAAATATTCAAAAGAAAAAAATCACTATCTTGATATGGATGGGCAAATTGAAGTGGTAGGTCCTCTTGCAATACCTTTGTCCATCCTGCCCTATTATAAAACTCGTGTGCCCGCTCTGTATTTTGGGGCGTATCAAGTAAAAGTGTCTTATAGTTATTGTTATGGGCAAACCTTAGTAATTTTTTATATAGTTTTTGCCCCAGATGGTTGGGAAATCCCCTGTATTCCTCATACACAAAAAATTTCTTGAGAATACCAATGCCATTTCCATAATTCATCAACCCAATACTTCCAACTAATTTCCCATCATCCTTTGCTACCCAAAAGCAACCTCCAGTGGGAAAATAATGCTTCTTTATATCTAGCAAATCTGGCTGTTCCTCAACACCCACAACCGGTCTGCTCCCATCATTTTGACAATGGAGAACCAAATTAATAACATCTTCTTTATCAATATCCTCATATAAACAAATAGTCAGCATTCTAATTTCCTCCTCTTGTAGATTGACTTCTTTTTTAATATAATATCATTGCTAAATAGTTTAATCAAATCAATGTTTTTGTGTTTCTTGATATCATTGGCGTCCACAGATTCTCCGGCCAATTTTCTATGCGCTATCTAAATCATCGCCTACTGCTAATATAATTATTTTCCCACTCAATCAGCAGCTCCCGTCCATCCCCTGCAGATACGAGATACGTTTAAGTCTGAATCTTCATTCAAAAGTTCAAAGTCAGTTAGGTCAAAATTCTATTTTCTGCAAATGGTGCCCCTGTCATGTGTTCTGTGCCATAACACCGACAAGTTTATGCGGAACATATGGCTCTTCCAAGAAGCTTACTTCCTCTGGCGTGAGCTTGCATTCCACAGCCTTTGCTGCACCTTCCATATGATGGTATTTTGTTGCTCCTACCACTGGTGCGGTTACCTTTGTTAGAAGCCACGCCAACGAAATTTCAGTCATGGTAACACCACGTTTTTTTTCCAGTTCTGCTAGAAGATTTTGTTCCCCTAGCCCTGTCTTTAGACATGCACGATTTTAATTTAAAGGTTCTAGCACCCTTTCAAAAAATTCATTACAAGTTTAACCATTGTCTCTTTTTCCTCTGGCTTTGATTCTGCAATCATGATTGTAATCGCAACCAAAGTATAATCTTCAATAATTTTTTTGCCATCCAGCATTAGCATTCCGTTCTTATCCAAGAAATATAAGAACATTGTCGCTGCAATTCTCTTATTACCATCTGAAAATGAATGATTTTTTGTAACAAAATACAGAAGATTTGCCGCTTTTTCTTCAACAGATGGATATATATCTTTGCCGCCAAACGTCTGATATATCGTTCCAATACTACCTGCAAAAGAATCATCTTTTTCGTTGCCAAACAGCTCGCTATCTGATGCAAATTTCATTTTTGATATAATATCTTTGCATTCTTCGTAGGTTAATACATACGTTGTTGCATTACCTTTCGGTTTACTAATTCTCTGATGGTCATAATCGTCCAACATATCCAGTGCAACTGTATATTGTTCCACTACACTTAGGACTTGCTTTGCATCTAACATCTGATCTGTTCGCCTCATAATTCGCACAACCTCATTCAACTGGCTTATGCGATTATTATTTACTGCGTAACCTTTTAATATGTAATCCTTTAATACGGAGTTAGCCCATCTACGGAATTCTACGCCTCTCTGAGATTTCACACGATAACCAACAGAAATAATCATATCTAAATCATAATGCTCTACATTATATGTTTTCCCATCTGAAGCAGTTGTCGCAAATTTTGCGACAACTGAATTATCTAGTTCTTCTCTCAATGAATTGTTTATATGTTTTCCTATCGTCTTGATATCTCTCCCGAACAATTCTGCCATCTGGATCCTGTTCAACCATACTGTTTCCTCTTCAACATTAACATCCAATTTTACACTTCCATCCTGTGACTCAAATAATACTAATTCATTTTTCATCAACAGTACCTCCCTGTTTATCCAGTTTTTCCATCTTTACCTGATAAGTCATCATCCGCAGCACATAATCTGGCAACTTACGATGTCCCAATTCCCACTCTGTCATTGTTCTATATGGAATTCCAAAATATGCACAGAACTCCTTACGATTCATTCCTGTACTTTCTCGTAACGCCCTTACTTGATCCTTAACTTCCATTCCATAGCCCTCCGTTTACTCAATGTGTATTTATTATAACAATTTTATTGCAGTTACGCAATGAGTATTTATTAATATGAACTTATGATTATGAAATATATTTTCTATGAGAATTCTTCACATTGCTTTGATTTACCATACTGTACAGTTCTGCGCCTTCCTTATATCTTACAAATCTTTTTCTGTTTACTCTCTGCTGCATTATCCCTCACCTCCTAAATCGAGTAGGAGAAATTTCTCATGATTGAGAAATTTCGACCTCTCACACCACCGTGCGTACCGTTCGGTACACGGCGGTTCAATCAACTTAACAAGTAACACACCTTTTGGTGTAGTAATCTAACATTGAGATTAGTCCAAATGAGGCTAATCTTTTGTTGTTTATTGCTATCTGCAAATCCCCACATCTAGCAGGCTTTGCATATCCATGAAGATATGCAGTTTTCCATGCTGACCATCTTGGAACCCCAAGCTTTATAAGGTTCTTTGCTCTGTTCTGTGGTGTTTTCCAATGTTTCCAAATACACATACGCAACCTATATCGAATGTTGCTATCTAACTTTGCACAGAGAGTTTTCATACTACCGATTTTAAAGTAATTTATCCACCCTCTGATTAACTCATTGAGTTTCTTTACCTTGTAATCATTTCCAACGCCCCAACTTCTGCAAGTAAGTTGTTTCATTTTTGTTTTGAACTTTGCTACAGATTTTGCATGTGGTTTTGCCTTGTATTGGTGTGCCTTGCTGTCAAAGTAAAATCCAAATCCAAGGTATTTCAATCCTTGTGGTTTATCTACTTTGCTCTTGGTCATATTTACTTTCAATCCTAGTTTCTCTTCAATGAACTTTGTGAGATTTCTCATCACTCGCTTTGCCGACATTTCGCTTCCAACCATAATAATACAGTCATCTGCATATCTGACAAAGTTCAGCCCTCTTTGTTCCATTTCCTTATCAAGTTCATTCAGCATGATGTTTGCAAGTAATGGCGACAGATTCCCACCTTGTGGTGTTCCTATTACTGATTCCTTGTATTCATCATCTACCATAATTCCACTAACTAGGAACTTTCTAATGATAGAGATTACATCTCCATCTTTGATTGTTCTTCCTATAAGGGTCATTAGTTTGTCATGGTTTACTGTATCAAAGAACTTTTCCAAATCTATGTCAACTACCCAATCATTTCCATTATTCATCATATCTAATGCTGTGATGATTGCCTGCTGTGCACACCTATTCGGTCTAAATCCATAACTATGGTCATGGAATTGTTCTTCATAGATTGGTGTTAATACCTGTGCAATCGCTTGTTGTACAAATCGGTCTGTTACTGTTGGTACTCCTAGGTTTCTGACACCACCATCTGGCTTTGGTATCTCCACTCTACGAACTGGTTGAGGTTTGTACTTCCTAGCCCTCAACTGTTCTTTGATGATTTCGCCATTCTTTTCAAGATGTTCTTTGAGTTCTGTGTACTTCATATCGTCCACTCCCTCTGCACCCTTGTTTCGTATGACTTGCAGATATGCTGTGTTTAGATTTTCTTTACTTAGTATCTGCTCTATTAGACTACTTGTGTCCATGCTGCAATTTGCGCCGGCCAGCGGTCGCTGATGCGATTACCAGCGGCCACCCGGCGGTGATAACGGCCAGTGTTTAGCTGGCTGATTTTGTGTTAATTACTACGGTATAATGCTTCGTTGCTCTCTT
>JAQVCP010000107.1 GCA_028689735.1 Hespellia sp.
AAGATGAGATATCCCATAACGTCAAGTTAGTAAGACCCCTTGAAGACGACAAGGTAGATAGGACAGAGGTGGAAGTGCAGTAATGTATGGAGCTGACTGTTACTAATAGGTCGAGGGCATAACCAAAAGCATGGTATAGGTAAAAGGATGAAAAACGATCTTTGTATGAAGTTTTGAAGGTACATGATATGTATGTAACGGGAGCATGATGGATGCTCGATACACCATGAAATTCATGGTGTTTTTGCATACATGAGTATACAGGAATCTAAAGGGGATTAGTCAAATGGTATGATAGGAGTCTCCAAAACTTTTGGTGGGGGTTCGATTCCCTCATCCCCTGTTTAAGAAGAGCACGTGCGAAGTCAGATAAACTGATTTAGTCACGTGCCTTTTTGTTGTGTGGGAAAAGTTTTTTAGAGTTGTCAGCTTCATTCAGCAATAAGCGCTATAGTGCGGAACCTAATCATCAATATGCAGATATCCCCAGGTACATAATTCTTGAAGAATGGGCATCAGGGAGTGTCCGCGATCTGATAAATAGTACTCCACCTTGGGCGGTACCTGTGGATATTCATGGCGTACAATCAGATGATCCCTCTCAAGCTCATCCAGCTGCTTGCTGAGCATCTTGTGCGTAATTGAGTTCAGTGCCCGTTTTAATTCACTATATCTCATAATTTCTTTTTTCCAGAGCCAAAATAGAATATTCAATTTCCATTTGCCGCCAATCAAAGATAAGGTATATTCAAATGGTCTGGATTCAACAGTTACTTCACCATCTTTGCATTCTTTTATCTCCGCCATCTCACGCTCTCCTTTCGGTTAGTATCTCACTAAAAAGTGCATACTGTTCAAAGTTTCTTATTAGTGTTATTCTAAACCAGAGAACAGAAATAAACAAGAGGATATAGGAGGTATATTTAAAATGAAAAAAGAAATTCAAGTATTTGATTACGCAGCGGAAATCATGAAAGGGATAAAATCAGGGGTGCTCTTTACCACGAAAGCGGGAGAGAAAGTAAACACGATGACCATATCCTGGGGGACATTGGGAATAGAATGGGGCAAGGCTATTTTCACAGCATTTATAAGAGAGCATCGTTTTACAAGAGAGCAGCTTGAGCAGAATCCAGAGTTTACGATCAGTATTCCATATGGAGAGTATGATAAGAAAATCATAGGTTTTTGTGGAACAAAATCAGGAAGAGATGTTGATAAAATAAAGGAAATGAATTTGACATTGGTGGATGGAGATGCGATATCCGTTCCGGCAATCAAGGAACTTCCGCTTACTTTGGAATGCAGGGTCGTTTACAGACAAATGCAGAATAAAGAAGCAATTCCTGATGAAATCAATGCACAGTTTTACCCGCAGGATGTGGATAGTTCTGCTGCTGGTGCGAATAAAGATTATCATGAAGCATATTATGGGGAAATTGTGAAAGCTTACATTATTGAGTAGGCATAAATGGAAATAGAATGCATTTCGTGCCAAAAACCTGCCTCTTGCGCCAACTGCATTGCTATGTTCCTCCTTCATTTGTTATTCTTATAAGGCACAAATTTATATTGGAGAAGTTATAATGGCTTTTCAATATAACAGGGTATTTTGCTTTGTAAAATAATACAAAAAAGAGAGCGGGAAATTAGAATTTTCAAGTTTCAGGTCCTGCTCTCCGGAATGAGGAGGAAAAGATGAAAAAACATCTGAAAAAAGTTGCGGCACTTTTTTTAGGAGGAGTGATGATATGCAGTATGGCAGATATGTCCACCTTCTATGTGAGTGCAACAGAAGCAACAAATGAAACAGAAGTAACAAATGAAACGGAAGCACCAAATGAAACGGAAGTGACAGGTGGAGCAGGAGTAACTGGGGAACCGGGGATAACGACTGACGAAGATGCAGAAAACATATCAGAGTCATCAACTACAATAACAGCCGAAGATGAGGTGGAAGGAACAGAGGCGTCGGGAATGACAAGTGCTCCAGAGGCATCAGGCGAGTCAGTGACTGCGTATGGAATTGACGAACAGAGCCAAGAAGAATTATCGGATAATGCAAGAACTGCAGAAGACACATTTGAGGATAATATATTTTCTTACAAGATTGTTTCCGAAGAGGAAGGAACTGGAACTGTTGAGATAACAGGGGTTTCCGCAAAGTTAAATGAATCTTTGCCGGAACTTGTAATTCCAGAAACTGTGGAGAACAATGGAGTCATCTATACGCCGATACGGTTTGGTTTGGAGAACGGAATTATAGATTTGATGACTTTGGTACAGAATACGTATATAAAAGGAGTTACATCGTTCACCATTCCTTCTGGTTTTAGCTTGACAGATACAAAAAATGGTGAATCACCATATACATTCCAGCTTTTATATGGGTTCTCAAAACTGGAGGAGTTCAAAGTGGCAGAGGGAAACAAGTTTTATGCCGTAAAAGACGGTGTATTGTTTTCTAAGGATATGACAACCTTATTATCCTATCCTGTTGGAAATCAACAAAAGGAATATACCGTACCATCTGGGGTTCAGACCATAGGAAAGTATGGAATTGCAAAGGCAACAAATCTTACTACGATTACATTAGCAGATTCTGTAAAAGATGCGTTAGAAGGTTGCTTTTTTGGCTGCGCAAATGTGACAACAGTGAATTTTGGAAGTGGATTGGAAACAATAGGGGAGAGTGTTTTTAGACAGGCATCGGCTGTAAGTACCATTACCGGAGGAGACAGTCTCAAAAAGGTTAGTGCTTCTGCTTATTTATATCAGACAGCATGGGGGAAGAAAAAGATTAGTGAAAAGACACCAATCATTTTAGGAAAAATATTGCTTATATATTATGGTACAGATACAGAAGTGACTGTACCGGATGGAATCGAGATCATTGATCAGGAGGCTTTTCAAAGAAATACCACTATTACAAAAGTAACCTTGCCATCTTCGGTTACATCGATCGGGGATAATGCATTCGATGGCTGCACCAATCTGGCAATAATAGAAGGGTTGGAGCACGTAACGGATATTGGTTTGAATGCATTTAGGGATACAATATTTATTACAAACCAGACAGCAGATCAGGATGGATTTACAATTATCAATAATACATTTTTATACAACTACACTGGGAATGCAAAAGATATTGTGATTCCAGACGGGATAAAGTACATAAATGGCAGCTGCTTTTCGCAGGATGAACCATCTCAGACCATCGACAGCGTGACGTTTCCTGAAAGTTTGGAATCGATTGGAGCCGGAGCATTTTCTAATACTGGGCTGGATACCATTGTTGGTGGGGAAAACGTCATTCTGGTTGATTCGGCTGCATTTTCAGGATGTGATATTACGAAATTTGATGGACCAGCAGTGAAAACAGTCGGCATGATTGCATTTAACTATTGCGCTAACCTTAAAGAAATCTCTTTACCGGTCGTAGAAGAGATGGATTTGAGTGCGTTCAATAATTGCACTGCTCTGGAAAAAATGGAGTTAAGTAATTCCAATACACTATCAATAACAGGTGATTTTGAAAACTGTCTGGTGGATGGAAAGACTTTGACAGTTCATATGGGAAAAACACTGGGAACCATTTGGGCCGCACTTCTGCAAGATGATGTAGAAGCAGGAAGAATCACGTTTGTTTATCCAGTCACGGTTACAATGACTTATTATGATGGCAAAACGGAAAAAATTGATCTGAAGATTGGTGAAAAAATTACAAAGTCGACGGAACCTGTCAGAAATGGATATACATTTGGAGGCTGGTACAAGGATAAAAACTGTACAGAGGTGTGGGACTTTGAAACAGATACGGTCACTACAGATACAACTCTTTATAGTAAGTGGACGGCAAATTCTTATACGATTACCTATTTTCTTGATAATGGAACAGCAGACCCGGAGAATCCGGGAAATTACACAGTGGAAACCGAGACATTTTCGCTGACGAGTCCAACAAAAGAGGGTTACATTTTTACTGGATGGACAGGAACAGATATTACAGACACACAGTTTGCTGTAAATATTGTAAAAGGAAGTACCGGGAATAGAACATATATTGCTCATTGGACAAAAAGGACTTATGCCATTGCAGTGAATCCAACAAGTTTGGATTTTGGCAGTGCTGAGGCCGGGTATAAGCAGCCGGAGGTACAGTCGGTAACCATAACTAATACGGGAAATTCAACCCTTACCATTGAGCTTCCTGCAAGTAGAGAATATTACACAGTAGCAGGCGGTAATGGATTCAACAAGGGGCAGGCTGTTCTGGACAAAGAGGATAGTGCAGAATTTACGGTTGTACCGGAAGAGGGACTTACTGAAGGCGTATATAATGATGCAATTATTGTTGAGGATGGCCACGGTGGAGCAGAATCTGTTACGATTCTTTTCACAGTAAAAGCATCTCCGACCGACCCAAGCCAGCCAACGGACCCGAGTCAGCCAACGGACCCGAGTCAGCCAACGGACCCAAGCCAGCCAACGGACCCAAGTCAGCCAACGGATCCAAGTCAGCCAACGGACCCAAGCCAGCCAACGGACCCAAGTCAGCCAACAGACCCGAGTCAGCCAACGGACCCAAGCCAGCCAACGGATCCAAGTCAGCCAACGGATCCAAGTCAGCCAACAGACCCGAGTCAGCCAACAGACCCGAGTCAGCCAACGGACCCGAGTCAGCCAACGGACCCAAGCCAGCCAACAGATCCAAGTCAGACATTGGATCCAGGCAAAGTGACAGATGTCACCAACAGTGGAGGTGCAACAGCAAAAACAGATGAAAAGTCAACAACGAAAAAGGCAGCCAATACAGGAGACAGACAGCCGATTGCAGTCTGGGCCGGATTGTTTGTAATTGCAGTCATCCTTTTGATTGGCAGCCGTCGGAAGTTGAAAATGAAGTAGTAAGGAAGATTCATACAGCAATTTTTAGACATCCCACCGCAAATATAAATAATGCATCCCCCGCCGATCCATATTATAATATTCTCATAGAATACGAGTGGAAAGGTGGCAGAGGTCATGCGGAAAAAGGCATTTGGATGTACAAAATCAGGTGAAAAAACCTACCTGTATTGTCTGGAAAATCATAATCATATGTCCATCGGGGTTACCAATTACGGTGCGCATCTGGTGTTTGTGAAGGTGCCGGATAAAAATGGAGTACAAAGGGATGTTGTGCTTGGCTATGATGATGTATCCGGATATGAGGAGGATACCTACTGTCTGGGCGCAACGATCGGACGAAATGCGAACCGGACGAAGAACGCACGGTTTACCCTGAATGGACAGGTTTATGAGCTGGATAAGAGTGAAGCGAGCAATAATTGTCATAGCGGACCGAACGGATATCAATTTCGGATTTGGAATGCGAAACAGCTCAGCGATACAGAGGTTCAATTTTCGCTGATCAGTCCCCATCTGGATCAAGGATTCCCGGGGAAGTTTCTGGTCTCGACCACCTACACCCTTACGGAGGAAAATGAAATCATTATTCATTATGAAGGAATGAGCAGTGAAGACACGGTCGTTAATCTGACACATCATAGCTATTTTAATCTGAATGGACATGACTCCGGTAATATTTTAGGACAGTTTTTGAAAATTAAAGCAAAGGAATACTCGCCCATAGAGGATGAACAGAGCATCCCAACAGGAGAACGGGCGGCAGTTACCGGGACAGCAATGGATTTTCGCAGCTTTAAGATGATTGGATGTGACATTTATTCGGAGGAACAGCAGTTAAAACTGGCAGGAGATTATAATCATAGCTTTTGGATTGACAAGCCTGTGAATTCTCTGGGACTTATGGCAGAAGCGTATAGCCGGGAATCCGGAATCTGCCTGAGAGCAAAAACAGATTTGCCGGCGGTTCAGTTATATACGGGCTTACTTCTTTGCAGTATCGCTGCCGGACTTCCTGATCTTTGAAGATGATATGAATTTGAAAAATCAGGCACACTGTTATTATCTGATGGGACTTTCCAATCTTGGACTGGAGAAAAAAAGAAGAGACAAGAGAGATGTTTGAGAAAGCAATCGCCCTTGATTACAATCATCAGAATGCAAGAATCTACCTGAAGATGAGTAAATAAAAAATAGTGGTTTTATTAAGATGTTTCTATTGCAACGCATCCGGTTGTGATGGAGACATCTTTTTTGACATGAATTTAGCAGACAAGAGCAAATCAGAGTGGTTGTATGCTTGCTTATTTGTTTGGAATCCAATAGAATAAGTATAGAAGAAGAGAGCGGTGAATTCGTATGGGATAAATGTGAAGAAGGTGCGATTTCCCGGGGGATAGGAGAAAATGAATATGTGGATACTATTTGCATTTGGTTCGGCGGTTTTTGCTGGTCTGACCGCGATTCTGGCAAAGTGCGGAATCAAGAATACAGACTCTAATGTAGCGACTGCACTGCGGACGATTGTTGTACTGATCTTTTCGTGGATCATGGTTTTTCTGGTGGGAAGCCAGAGGAGTGTGTCGGACATCAGCTCGAAGACCTGGCTGTTTCTGATTCTGTCCGGCCTGTCGACGGGGGCATCCTGGCTGTGTTATTTTAAGGCACTTCAGATTGGAGATGTAAATAAAGTTACGCCAATCGATAAGTCCAGTACACTTCTGACGATGATTCTTGCATTCATTTTTTTACATGAGCGCATCACGTTGATCAAGGGTTTTGCCATGGTTCTCATTGCGATGGGAACGTATCTGATGATTGAGAAAAAGTACGCGGAGAATCACGAAAAGAAAGTTACTTCTGAAAATGAGAACCAGCACAGTTCTAATAATGAGAACCAGTACATTTCTAATTTAGATATACAGCAGGAAGAAATGGATGAGAATATAAGGAGAGGAAATTCGCAGTCTAAGAACAACAGTGCATGGATTTTGTTTGCGTTTGGTTCGGCAGTCTTTGCATCGCTCACTTCGATTCTGGGAAAGGTCGGAATTGAAGGAGTGGACTCCAATCTGGGAACTGCAATCCGAACAGTAGTGGTTCTCATTATGGCATGGATTGTCGTATTTGTTACAAAGAAACAGAGTACAATTAAAAATATCAATCAAAAGAGTTGGCTGTTTCTGGTCCTTTCCGGTTTTGCGATTGGTGGCTCGTGGCTCTGTTATTACCGCGCATTACAGACTGGTCCTGCCAGTGTGGTCGTGCCAATTGATAAGCTGAGTATTGTGGTAACGATTCTGTTTTCTTATATTGTCTTTGGAGAACGGCTGAACAGGCGGACTTTTTCTGGTCTGATTCTGATTGTGAGTGGGACGCTTTGTCTGCTGCTGTAAGCAGTGGAATACTCAAATAGCTAAGGAAAGGGAAAAATAATGAAAAGAATTATATTAGCGTCTGGATCACCCAGAAGAAGAGAATTGCTAAAACAAATCGGTGTAGATTTTGAAGTGAAAGTAAGTGACAAGGAGGAAGTGACCAGTCAGACGGTACCAGAAGAGATCGTCAAAGAGTTATCCCGTCAGAAAGCGGAAGATATCCTGAGGCAGCTGGATGCACAGGAGGATGTGATCGTGATTGGCTCAGACACGATGATATCCTATGAAAATGAGATGCTTGGAAAACCGAAAGACTATGAGATGGCACTGAATATGCTGAAACGACTGCAGGGAAATACGCATCAGGTCTATACTGGTGTGACGGCAATGGTTCGGCAAAATGGAGAGGTAAAGATCATTTCTTTTGTGGAAAAGACTGACGTGACCATGTGGAAATTGAGTGAGGAGCAAATCAGGGACTATCTGGCAATGGGAGAATCTATGGATAAAGCCGGGGCGTATGCGATACAGGGTCGGGGAACGATTTTAATTGAGAAAATTCAGGGAGATTACAACAATGTGGTTGGTTTGCCGGTTGCACGTCTGTATCAGGAACTGCGCAAAGTGGGAATTGAAATCTGCTGATTGTCTATAAGCAGCGAAGATGGCGGTGTGATTTTACAAAAGTGGAAGCAGATTTGAAATAAGTTTTTGGATGATAAAGATTTAAAGGATGTGAAGGAGGCAGTAGCTTTGAAAAGATTAGGACAAATGATTTTTGATGATGGAGTTGAGAAGGGCATTGAGCAGGGAATACAGGGAATGGTAGAAACCTGTGCAGAACTGATGTGTACGAAAGAGATCACTTTAGTGAAGCTGCAAGAGAAATTTTCTTTATCACAAGAAGAAGCAAAAAAATATTTAGATAAATATTGGGAATAGTACAATCTGAAAGGGGGTGCCGATGGCAGTCTCTTTCACATTTCACTGCGCCGATATTCACCTGGTGTCTGACTTTCGCTTTTTTAAAATGCAGAGTAAAAACTTCCTTCATTGGTAAAACCGAAATCAAATGTAGGCTCGTTGGTGTAAGTGGTAAGAGTGCATCTGAAAACGGTGGAATAAAACATTGTATGTTCCTCCTCTAATCTGGAACATGACTCTATGGCATTGTACAGGAATTGATGTAAGAATGGAATCCTTGTCATAGTATATTCCGCATATACTATTTCTTATAATAAAATCTACGCCAAGATAGGGGTGGAATTAAGTTTGACAATTAACAAATGGAAAAAATGGAAAAGTTTTGTGCAAAACCTATTGACAAAGATAATGGCGATATGATAGTCTGTTAAAGCTGTCGCAAAAAACAGACAACAAATGGAAAATAAAATGTAAAATAGTTCTTGACAAATGAACTTGCTGCATGATAGAATGAACAAGTTGTCGCTTGAGAGAGCAGCACAGCAGAAACCCAGTAAATATGCGGGTTTCGAGAAATGCAGAACCTTGATAATTAAACAATAGACAAACAACCTTGAAAATTTCTAAAAGAGAAAAATTTCAAAGAACAGTTGACAAAAGGAAGTTCAAAACAAGTTTTGAACGACTTTCTCACTAGATTCGCACGATGTGCTTATCAAGTGTTCAATGTCAACACCCACCATTCTTTTCTAAGCAAGAAGGATGGTACAAAACAGTAATAAACGGGAAATAATTAGCTAGTAGCTCATTATGGACCAAAGATTAAACTGTATGGTTGCTTCGCAAGTGTACTAAGT
>JAQVCP010000108.1:0-1287 GCA_028689735.1 Hespellia sp.
AAAGAAAGCGGCAAAGGACACTGCTAAGAAAGTTGCAAAAGAAACAGCGAAAGTAACTACAAAAGTTGCAACGGATGTTGCTGTAACAGCTGCAGGAACTGCGGTAGTTGGACCACTCGGTCCATTGATTGGGATTGCTGCTGGAGAAGTTGTAGGAGCAAAGATTGATCATGGCGATATGAAGCATAATAGCAGAGTACGTAAAATCAAATTCTTTATGGATAAGATGAATGCCCAGGATAAACAGCAAGACAGTGTTTTAAAGCTCTTGAAAGACTTAGTTATGAACCGGGCAGCCATTCCATTAAAGAAAATTACACTTGTTGTGGGAGGATTCTTGTTAGTATTGATTTTATTGATAGCTGTTATAACAGTTCCGGTTGTTACAGTAGTTGCAACGATTTATAATTCCCCGTTTGCTCTATTCCTGCCACCGTTGGAGGAAGGTGATACGGTAATGAGTGTTACCACAGAATATGTTGCCAATTTCAACAGGGAGGTTAGCACACTAGCCAATGAGCATTCTGGATATGACAGTGGAGAAATTGTCTATGTGGACTATGAAGGAACAGCTGCGAATCCAAGCAATTATTATGATATCATGTGTGTCTATATGGTAAAGCATGGTATTGGTGATACGGCAACAATCATGAATGATACGTCAAAAGGCTGGCTTCAGGATATAGTCAATGATATGTGTTCTTACACGACCAGTTCCCGAACAGAAACCCATGAGAATGAAGATGGAACAACAGATTCGGAAACAATTCTTTCTGTTAATGTTACGCTAAATGATTACAGAGATATGATTGCCGAATATAACTTTAATGAAGACCAGATAGAACTAATCAATGAGATGATGAGCCCCGAAAACCTAGCTATGATAGGCTATAGCAGTGGGGGATCTGGTGGAGGAAGTGGCAGTGGGAATAGCGTATCCTCTTTAACTAATGCAGAAATTGAGGCAATCGTTAGTAGTATTACTGATCCAACACAGAAGGCAACCGTAAGCTTTGCGTTAAGTAAAGTAGGATATCCATATAGTCAGGATTATAGAGATACAGGAAATTATTATGATTGCAGTTCATTAGCTTACTACTCGTGGAAAGCGGCTGGAGTCGATATCAGCTTTGGTGGTGCTACAACAGCGGCAGCAGAAGCACAGGGTCTTGACGAAGCAGGCAAGAGTATAACTGAAGCAGACTTGCAACCTGGAGATCTTATTTTCTACAGTTATACCACAAATGGCAGATATAAGAATATCAGTCATGTTGGAATTTATGCAGG
>JAQVCP010000108.1:1387-8913 GCA_028689735.1 Hespellia sp.
CACAGGGTCTTGACGAAGCAGGCAAGAGTATAACTGAAGCAGACTTGCAACCTGGAGATCTTATTTTCTACAGTTATACCACAAATGGCAGATATAAGAATATCAGTCATGTTGGAATTTATGCAGGTAATGGAAAGATGGTTGAGGCAAAGAATGAAGCAGAGGGTGTTGTATATGGAGATTTCCATAGTGGAAGTGTTGTAATGTACGCAAGACCAAACAAATAAGAATAGAAAATAAGACAGAGCCAGTAACATAAGGTTCGGTCTTTTTTTGATTGGAGGAAAAATGAAGTTAGAGGATATTGTTCTTGTAAAAGAACATGAAAAAGGAAAGACCATAAATTATCTATCCACATTAGATGATTTTATGCTGATTCACACCAGATTAAAGGCAGATTCTATTGTGATGAGCGGTCAGATTGCATTTGATCTGGCAAAGACCTTAACCGATGAGTGGAAATGGTCAGTAGTAGAATTTTCTGAGTATAAAAGAACAGAAGCAAGATTTTGTACCAGTGAGGCGCAACTAAGAGGATTTCTTTGTGGAAGATTTGATAATCCAGAACAAAAGACAGTTTTTGCTGAGCAGTTGTGTAATGCTTATTGTTTGGATAAAGTAGCAAGACTTGGTATAAGACTGGATGGAAGCACCAATGGAAAAATCCAGTTTACTTATAAAGCTGTTGAAAGAAAATATGTGCAGGGAGATATTCTTCATAATTTTAACGGATCTGATTACAGGGTAATGGAAAAGTTCTCAGCAAGAAATCTATTGCTTATGGATGTGAATAAAGGAAACATGCTGGTGGCAATCGGTACTGGAACCTATATAAGATATCCAAAGGATGAAACCCCTACAGAAGACAATCAGACCATTGCAATTGAATGGGATCATGGAGTCTATCTTGGAGCTACACCAAGCAGAATTGATTTTGGAATGCTACGTGAGAAATATGGAGAAGTAAGAGAAGTTGAAAACTTATCTGATTTTCATACACAGCAGAGTGACATCTTTTTGTTCTATAAAAAGATAGCAGAAAGTCCACTACTTGAAACTTCTGTAAAAGAGGCAGCAACGAATGCTATGTACGACATATTTATGACTGGCAGGGAAGAAGTATTTAGAGAAAATATAAATAGTGGCAAGTATGATCAGGGATTTCTTGGAACTAAAGCCAGGCAGGAAGAAAAGTTGAGATAAATATCAAAGGAGCAGAGGATATGAAAGGTGTGGATTTACTTCCATATGAACAAAAACAAAAATTAGGAAAAATCAGATAGCGGAGGAGAAAGAATATGAGCAAAGTAGTAGAAGAAAGCGTATTGAAGAACATGGCATTTTTAATTAAAATGCTGGAAAAGGAATGGGAAGTATCAAAGGAGAGCATTAAGACTGTATTTATTTCAGTAGATGAGGCTGCAAGGGTGAAGTCGAATCTGTCTAGTATGATTCAGGTCAATACAGGAGTTCTTAACAGTAATGGAATGACCTTTAAGGAATGTATGATGATAAACAGAGAAAACTATGCACTTCTTAGAATTACTAAAAAGATTGTTACTGCAATTGAAAAGGCAGAGCAGGATGAAACAGATGAATTTGCAATTACTTTAGATAAAGAGGAATTAAAGCTTTATAAGGAGTTATTTGATAAGAAAAACTAGGACAGGAGGAAAATCGGATGAGCATAAATTATGAAGCAAAAGCCATCTATGATGAAATGATTCAGGATGTTACCACTTCACCAAAGAAGTGGCAGGATGTATGCAGACTCACAGGTCAGATATATAGATTTGAATTTGATAACATCCTGATGGTATATGCCCAGCGACCTCATTCCACTATGATAGCCGATTATGATATTTGGAAAAAAGTCGAACGATATGTCAAGCGTGGAAGCAAAGGCATAGCTATTTTTCCTTCAAGAGCATTAAATCCCCGTATGAGATATGTATTTGATATCAGTGATACTGGTGGAAAGAACCAGAAACTCACCTGGGATTTGGATGGTGAAAATCTAAAGAATTACTTGAGTTTTTTAGTATCTGAAGGGCAGATTGAGCAGTATGAAGGCACAACACGAGAAGAATTACTAAATTCATTAAAAACATTTACAGGAACAAATGTTTGGGGTATAATAAGAACAGATTTTGAGGAAAGAATCTCAGAATTATCGCAGCTAGCTGGGAGTATGATAAAGGACCTCAATTATGAAACGTCAGGGCTGACCACAGATGACTTGATTTATCAAAGTGTTATGTATGCGGTTGGTACGAGATGCGGATTTGACTTGTCTATGCAAGAACAGGATTTTAGTCAAATCGTAAAGATAACCGATGAGGAAGTCATTTACCGTCTTGGTTCCCTGGTATGTGATGTCTCCTGCAGCGTTCTTAGAGAATTTAGTAGAAACCTAAAAACGATTGAAAGCAAGAGGAGAATTGAATATGGCAGAATTAGCAATGACGTACCACGAAGTGGACGGACTGTTGTATCCGGACATTCAGATGCCGGAAGAGCAGGGAATGAAATTAACGAATCTAGGGAAATACGGAATACTGGCGATGAATTATCTAAAGGAGAACGAACCGAGCAGATACAAAACTCTTTACCGATTCGGGAAACTAGCAGAGAAAATGACCGAGGTGAACGAGGAAGCGTATCAGCTGTTAGACCAGTTGGTGAACGATTACCTAAGGAAACACAAACCAGAGAATCCGAACTCTACGATGGAGATGTGGAAGTTGAGAGAACAGGCGAAGATGCAAGCAGAGGAAGTAGTGCTACAACAGATCGTAATGAAGTTTCAATAGAAACAGATGAAGAACTTGATAGAGAACTAAATGAGATCGATTCATTTGGAAATAGAAAGGAAGCCAATTACCAACAGGCTTCCTTTTTTGATGCAGAATTTGCCGTAAATAATAGTAAAGAAGTGCATACAAAGATTACAAAAACCACAGTAGCTGGACAAAAATATACTTATATTGAGCCAAAGAAAGAGTTAGTTGTACCAAATGAACTTGTGTTACAAACACTGCTTCGAGGTACTGGTTTTGTAAATGGCATGAGCCGTGTATGCAAGATATATGAAACTGAAATTGATGCGGGTACCAGAGCTAGACGTATTAAACAGGAGTATGGTCAAGGAGGAGCAGGCTGGCCGCTTGAAGGTTATGGATTACACGGCTATGATTCCTTCCATGCACAGGGGATTCGTTTCCAGTGGAGAGATGAGGAAGGTGAAAAAGAGGGCTATATTTCCTGGAAATCGGTAGAAAAAGAAATTGGTGTTCTAATTATGACCGGAGAATACCAGCCAGAGCGACAATCATTAGATGATATTGCTATGGATGGTGACAGGGAAGATTTTATTGATACTGATTACAGCGCAATTGACGTTACTGATGAACAGGAAGTAACTGAGGATGTGGACTCATTTGCGATTCCTGATGAACCAGAAAGCTATGAAAGTCATAGGCAGATAACAGAACAGAAAGCAGAGACCGAAACTTATGAAATGACACCAGAGGAACTTGCTGAAGAAGACCGTATGGTCACAATGGCTGAATATGGATCAGAGATTGAAGCAGAAAACCGTGAATATGAAAAACAGTATGAGGAGAGCCAAAGTGCAGATAAGTTAGAAGTCGTTCCCACTGATTATGCAAAGATAATTGCAGAAATGGATGAAGATATGCGGGAGGCAATGGAAATTCTTGTGACAGAATGCAGCTTTTATATGCCTTTCAAACCATTTTTACAGGATATTGTAAATTCAGAGTACTTATTCATGCCAAATAAATTAGAACTTTTGTCAGATATGGTCTTAGGAAATAAAGAAGAGCGAAAAGGCTATAGCAACAATAAATATGGTTTGATTGAATATACCTTGAAGCCTTATGATATCGACATTAATTATAAGAACCGGTTTGGTGAACGAGAATCGGTCACTACAGGTTATCGGGAATTGTATGAAGTGCTGTCCTATATGTCAAAACAGCAATTCTTTTGTGGCGCAGATCATAGACAACGCTATGAGGCGATGATGGAAACTGAAGATCGAACCACTTTACAGCCTATTTACCAGAACTTCCTTGATAAATGTGACAGCATAAAACAAAATCGTGAAGAACAAGCACAAAGAAGAGCTGCAACAGGCAATACAACTGTTAGAACGGATGGCGTAACAAATGTAGTAGGTAATGATGTAAAGAATCCCGAGAAACACAACTTCCATTACAATCTGTGGGAACTTCCAAAGGGTGGAGCAAAGACAAGATACCAGTGGAATATAGAAGCAATTGGAGTATTAAAGCAGGTAGAAACAGAACACAGACTAGCGAATAGAGATGAACAGAAAATCTTATCAAAATATGTCGGCTGGGGTGGTATTTCTCAGGTTTTCGATGAAAATAATGAGAACTGGAAAAAGGAATATGTAGAACTAAAAAGTCTTTTAACAGAAGATGAATATACTGCAGCTAGAGCAACTGTGAATAATGCATTTTACACTTCACCAGAAATTGCAAGCTGTATGCATCAGGCACTAATCCAATTTGGTTTCCGTAATGGAAATGTGTTAGAGCCAAGTATGGGAGTCGGTAACTTCTTTGGAAGCATTCCAACACCCTTGCAAAATTGCAAGCTATATGGTGTGGAGTTGGATAGTATTTCTGGCAGAATTGCAGGACAGTTGTATCAGAAAGCTACTATTAACATTATCGGTTTTGAAAAGACCACCTTCCCAGATAACTTCTTCGATGTAGCCATTGGGAATGTACCATTTGGAGATTACAAGGTATTTGATCCAAAATACAATAAGCTGAATTTACGAATCCATGATTACTTTATTGCAAAGGCGATGGACCAGGTTAGACCAGGAGGCATTGTTGCAGTTATTACAACGAAAGGAACACTTGATAAAAGTAATCCGACCTTTCGTAAATATTTGGCAGAGAGAGCAGAACTGGTTGGTGCAGTCAGACTTCCAAATACGGCATTTAAAGAAAATGCTGGGACAGAAGTAACCAGTGATATTTTGTTTTTGCAAAAGAGAGAACGTAAGATTGATATTGAACCTGACTGGGTGCATTTAGGCTACACGGAAAATGGAATTGCGGTGAATTCTTATTTTGCAGAGAATCCAGATATGATGTTAGGACACATGGAATATGACAATAGAATTTATGGACAGGACAGCAGATATACGGTCTGTGTAAATGATGCTGAAAACTTCAATATGTATGAGGCTTTAAATAATGCTATCCGCTCTATATCCGCACAAATGACAGATTTTGAGCATTTAGAAGAGTCAGAGGAAGTAAGTGAGGATGTGATACCAGCTGATCCCGATGTGAGAAACTTCTCCTATACGTTCTATGAAGGAAATCTTTATTATAGAGAGAATTCACAGATGTATCGAAAAGAATTGAATGCCACAGTAGAAGATAGAATCCATGTACTAGATGAAATTCGAAGAAATACCAGACAGCTGATTAATATTCAGACAAACGGTTGCAATGAGGAAGAATTAGCAGAGGGGCAGAAAACATTGAATGCAACTTACGATTCCTTTATAGAAAAATATGGATATATTACTGCACAGGCAAACAGCAGAGCTTTTCGAGATGATTCCGATTACCCACTTTTATGTTCTTTGGAAGAGGTGAATGAGGATGGAGTTGTGAAAAAAGCAGATATGTTTTTTAAGCAGACCATCAAAGCCAAAATGCAGATTGAGAGAGTAGAGACAGCAGTGGAAGCTCTTAACGTGTCAATTAATGAATATGGTGCTGTTAATATTCCCTATATGTTGAGCATCTATCAGCCTGATTTGTCGAAGCTGATGGAAGAATTAGCAGAAAAGGGAAATGAACCTGTTTCAGATATTTCACTGTCTGAGGATGTAAAAGCAGAATTAGAGCGTACGGTTATGTTGGAAGAATTACAGGGACTTATATATCTAAATCCAAACCGCTATAACGAAAATAATCCAAATACAGGATGGGAGACTGCGGATGATTATCTGTCTGGAAACGTAAGAGAAAAGCTACGTGTAGCAAAAGCAATGCTAGGAGATAATCCAGAAGTATTTGCACTAAATGTACAGGCATTAGAACAGGTGCAGCCACAGGAAATCGAAGCCAGTGATATTGATGTGAGAATTGGAAGCACATGGGTGGAACCAGAAGACTATGAGCAGTTTATTTATGAACTTCTTAATACACCGAGGAGAGAACGAGCAGTCCGAAGCCAGTGGTATAATTCGGGAATTCAGGTTCATTTGAATAAGTTGAATATGGAATGGTTTATTGAAAATAAATCAAGAGACAAACATTCTGTTGCAGCGACGAAAACGTATGGTACGAGCAGAGAGGATGCCTATTCTATTTTTGAGGACACACTGAATCTAAAGACAGTTACCATTCGTGACAGGATAGATGATGGAGACGGGAAATACCATTATGTAGTGAATAAAAATGAAACGATGCTTGCAAGAGAAAAGCAGAACCAGATAAAAGAAGCTTTTAAGGAATGGCTGTTTCGAGATCCAGAAAGACGAGCAAAGTATGTAGAGTATTATAATGAAACATTCAATAACATCCGTTTACGTGAGTATGATGGCTCACAGTTACAGTTTCCAGGGATGAATCCGGAGATTGAATTACAGCCACATCAGAAGAACGCAGTAGCAAGAATCTTGATGGGTGGAAATACGTTACTTGCTCATTGTGTTGGGGCAGGTAAGAGTTTTGAAATGATGGCTGCCTGTATGGAGCAGAAAAGACTTGGACTTGCCAATAAGACCGTTATGGTGGTACCAAAACCATTGATCGGACAGACGGCAAGTGAATTCCTTCGCCTTTATCCGTCAGCAAATATCTTAGTGGCAACAGAACGTGATTTTGAAAAGAGCAGGAGAAAGCAGTTTGTTTCAAGAATTGCAACGGGTGATTATGACAGTATTATAATGTCGCACTCTCAGTTTGAAAAGGTTCCAATTTCGGCAGAACGAAAGGAGCGGATGCTTAATCAGCAGATTGAAGAAATTGCTTACTCGATTGATGAAATGAAGTCACAAAATGGAGAACGCTGGACGGTAAAGCAGATGGAAGCACAGAAGAAAAAACTAGAAGAGCAGCTAAAGTCATTAACAGATGAAAGCCGTAAGGATGATTTAATTACCTTTGAGGAGTTAGGTGTGGATTCGATTATGGTAGATGAAGCACATAATTTTAAGAACCTTGCGATATTCTCTAAGATGAATAATGTCTCGGGTATTAGTGGTTCAGGTGCTAAGAAGTCTACAGATATGCAGTTGAAATGCCAGTATTTGAGTGAAATTAATGACGGTAGAGGTATTGTATTTGCTACAGGAACCCCGATTTCGAACTCGATGTGCGTGCGCCCGTAAGGGGCTGTAATAATTTTACCTTGAGCAAGTAATAGGGCAAGGTATCAATGCGGAATTTCTGCACCCCTATCATCACCCGACTTATCCGAAAGGGGAAACCCGACGGGGA
>JAQVCP010000020.1 GCA_028689735.1 Hespellia sp.
CGATATGCCGGAAAAATTTAGATCCTCCGAATAGAACTTCGGATGAATGTAATTCAAACTATATCATATGTAGATATCTGTTGCAACGAAAGAATACTGCCATTTCAAAACTTTTCCCTTGCTTCAGTAAAAAAGCTCCACTGGAATGATGTCGCAACATTAACGGACATCCTCTCCGGCGGAGCTTTTTCTCTTTTTTCTTTATTGATTTCGCTCTAATTCTTTTTATTCTTCTGGTCCTGAAGCAACCGCAGAACTTCCTCCTGTGCTAAGCCAGTCACTTCTGCAAGGGGTAAAAAAGCAGGACTTCTTCAAGGAGTAAAAAAAGCAGGAGTAAAAAAACAAGTCAGTGCTGTCATTCTTCAGTAAGTTATGCTATACTAACCATATCGTAATGATAAAATTTATCAGATAATAACGATAAAGGAGTAGAGAGATGACACTAAAAGAATTGCCAATCGGAAAAACTGCGACCATTACTGTGGTTGGCGGAGAGGGTGCGCTTCGGCAGCATTTTCTTGACATGGGAGTTATTCCGAATGCAGAGATCACCATGATAAAATTTGCCCCTATGGGAGATCCGATGGAGTTCATGCTCCATGGATATGAGCTGACGCTGCGGGTGGCGGACGCTGAGAAGATCGAGATAAAGGATGTACATGTATCCCAGGCGGCTGCACCAACTGAGTCGCTAGAGAAAAAGAATGGGAATGAAAAAAAGAAAAAGACAGAGCATCCCGGACTTGGAGAAGGTGGGCGGTATCATGTAAAAGCAGACGAGCACCCGCTTCCGGAGGATGCCACGCTGACCTACGCATTGGCAGGAAATCAGAACTGCGGGAAGACGACACTGTTCAACCAGCTGACAGGATCGAATCAGCATGTAGGAAACTTCCCGGGAGTCACAGTAGATCGCAAGGATGGTGTAATCAAGGGACACAGTAACACTTTGATTACAGATTTGCCTGGAATTTATTCGATGTCTCCATATTCCAGTGAGGAGATTGTGACAAGGGAATTCGTCCTGAACGAACACCCCAAGGGCATCATCAATATCGTAGATGCATCTAATATTGAACGTAATCTGTATCTGACCATGCAGCTTATGGAACTGGATGTGCCCATGGTGCTGGCGCTGAATATGATGGATGAGGTGCGGGAAAATGGCGGTTCCATTCTGGTAAATGAGATGGAAGGGATGCTGGGAATTCCGGTGGTTCCAATTTCTGCATCGAAGAATGAAGGAATTGATGAGCTGATCGATCATGCAATTCATATCGCCAAGTATCAGGAGCGTCCAGGACGTCTGGACTTCTGCAAGGATGATGAGAATGGCGGAGCCGTACATAGATGTCTTCACGGTATCATGCATTTGATTGAAGATCACGCAGGACATGCCGGGATTCCGGTTCGTTTCGCAGCCAGCAAGCTTGCGGAAGGAGATGATCGAATCCTGAAAGCATTGAAGCTGGACGAAAATGAGGCAGAGATGATTGAGCATATCATCAAACAGATGGAAAAGGAGAGCGGATTAGACCGGGCGGCAGCCATTGCAGATATGAGATTTTCTTTTATTAAAGATATATGTGACACCACGGTCATCAAACCGCATGAGAGTAAGGGACATGCAAGAAGTGCCAGAATTGACCGGATATTAACGGGAAAGTACACTGCCATTCCAGCATTTCTGGGAATTATGGCACTGGTATTCTGGCTCACCTTCAATGTCATAGGTGCAGCACTCCAGAACCTGCTCGATATGGGAATCTCAGGCTTGGCAGGTATCGTGGACGCGGCAATGAAAGCGGCAAATGTAAATGCAGTGCTTCATTCTCTGGTCATTGATGGAATTTTCAACGGCGTGGGAAGTGTACTGAGCTTTCTTCCAGTTATCGTCACTTTGTTTTTCTTCCTTTCATTGATGGAAGACAGTGGCTATATCGCCCGCGTGGCCTTTGTTATGGACAAGCTTCTTCGTAAGATCGGATTGTCCGGAAGAAGTATCGTTCCGATGCTGATTGGGTTTGGATGTACCGTTCCGGGTATCATGGCAACGAGAACCCTCCCGTCTGAGCGGGACCGAAAAATGACGATTTTATTGACCCCATTTATGAGCTGCTCCGCAAAACTGCCGATTTATGCATTTTTTACAGCTGCATTTTTCCCACGTCAGGGAGCCATTGTTATGATTGCATTATATTTACTGGGTATCATCCTTGGAATTGTTACTGCACTTCTGATGAAGGGAACATTTTTCAGAGGCGAGGCAGTGCCGTTTGTAATGGAATTACCAAACTACCGTATGCCGGGAGCAAAGAATGTAGGACATCTCCTCTGGGATAAAGCGAAGGACTTCATCCAGAGAGCATTCACAGTCATCTTTATCGCGACCATCATTATCTGGTTTTTGCAGACCTTCGATCTCCACTTGAACGTCGTGACAGATTCCCAGAACAGCATGCTGGCAGTCATTGCAGGACTGATTGCCCCAATCTTTCGGCCGCTTGGCTTTGGAGACTGGCGAATCTCAACAGCGCTGATTACTGGATTCATGGCAAAAGAAAGCGTTGTATCGACGCTGTCAGTACTCTTTGGCACCACGGAGTCCCTGCTCGCTGCCATTACTCCCCTGGCAGCCGCAAGCCTTCTGGTTTTCTGCCTGCTCTACACACCATGTGTGGCAGCAGTAGCCTCTGTCAAACGAGAACTGGGAGTCAAATGGTCCATCGGAGTAATCGCAGGCCAATGTGTGATCGCCTGGATTGCAGCATTTGTCGTAAAATTAATTGGAATGCTGATATTGTAACCTCGCAACATCATGCGAATAACAGAAAGACGAATGAAAACCTATCTGGTATCCATTTGTCTTTCTTAATATCAATTATTGAAAAACCTATGCATCTGCCTGCTCTGTTTCCGCTGCAGCTTCTGTCTCGTCCGCGGAAGAATGCTTCTGATGCTCCGCAATATGCAGAATCAACGCATCCCCGGGAGTGATAATATCAATGGCGGGATTCTTGGCAATCTCAAGATCTTTCACAAGAAAATTGGTTCCAACAGGAAGTGCTGATACATCAATCTCAATCTTTTCAATTAAAGCAGAAGGCACCGCCTTGTACGCAAGCTCTGATAAGTTATGGGTGAGGAATCCAACCACTTTCTCCTCGTTCAATAAGATGATCGGTGCGGTACTGTGAACCTTTTCGCCTTCCACAAGTGCCTGAAAATCAAGACTCAGATACTGATGGTTTGTCGGATCATAGTCCGTGTCTTTCAACAAGACATTCACACACTTTCCTTCAAGCTCGAGTGTTGCCTGGCTGCCTTTGCTGTGATTTTTCATAAAACGGCCTGCATCGACTGCTGAAATCTGAATTGGAATATTTTCAGACATTTCTTTTCCGTATACGATACCGGTGATGAATCCCTGCTTTCTAAGTGCTTTTGCTTTTTTACCCATGTCTCGTTTCGCTGCTGTTAATGTTTCCATAATAATACCTCTTTTCTGCGCAAAAAAATGCGCTGTCAAAATACTTTGTTAAAGTAATTACCCACAAAAGATATATTGATACATCTAGTACAGATAGACTAAAAGTGAATGTGTCAGTACGCAAGGGAACTGGTTTCAATACATTTTAATCGGGAAATTCTTTTTAGGTTAATAACGTATGGGGGATTGGATTGTAGAGTGCTAAGATATGTGTCATGAAAAAGCATGATATGATGGCATTTGCAATGAATGCGCCTCAACGATATGACTACATTATAGCACGGTGTGAGGAAAATGCAAATGTGATAAAAAGAAACGAGAGTTCCGCAAGGGAGACTCTCGTCTATTTTAAAAAGAAAAGTTAAAATTAGAGTGGATATTTGCAATCCATCTTGCTATTTTCTGATAAGATTAAAGTGTGTCATCTCTTCTGATATATCCCGGGTTACCTTCTTCTGCAATAACTTCCTTGGCATGAATCAGTTTTGCACGCTTATCAACGAGCTGATTCTCAACATGAACACCTTCACCAATTTCAGCACCTGAAAGAATAATACTGTTCTTTACAATAGCACCTTTCCTAATCTTGCAGCCACGACCGATAACAGAATGTTCCACAGTTCCTTCAATCAAAGAACCATTGGATACGATAGAAGTCTTGACATCAGCGGTCTCAAAGTACTGTGTTGGGCAAGAGTCATTAGTTTTGGTATAAATCGGCCAGTCTTCGGAGAAAAGACTTCTTGCAGTCTTGTGGTCGATCATTGCGATATTAGCATTGTATACACTCTTGAAATCCGTCATCGTTGCAAAATATCCGCGGTGAGCGACACCACGTACATCCAGTTCATTACAGGAAATATTGATGATATCTGCAAGCGTATACATAGAAGATAATTCTTTTGCTTTATGAAGCAGCTCGATAAACAAATCGGTCTTCATTACGTAAGTGTCCATGGAAATATTTCTGCTCTTAGCAGTTCCTGGATTACGTTCAATGGACAGTACACCCTTCTGCTTATTCAAATCCAGAACATTACAGTTGAGGAATTCGTCCTTTGCATTGTCAACAGAATGGTATAACAAAGTGATATCTGCTCCAGAATTCGTATGAGCCTGAAGAAGTTCTGAATAATCCTGTGTGTAAATCATATATCCTGGAGCAATGACTACATAAGGATGATACATTTTTTGGATTTGCTCCATGTTCTCCAGATAGGTGGCAACATCCGTATTATAGATGTCGTGGTCTGCGCTGTTCTCAGATACGAGAACCTGCAGTTTTCCACGCTTGGAGTTGATATTGTAATGACGTCCGGATCCAAGGTGATCAATCAACGCCAAAGGTTTTTTTCTTAAATATACCTGAATTCGGTCAATGCCGCTGTTGCTCATATTAGAGACAGGGAAATCAATGACACGATATCTACCCATAAATGAGAATGCTCCGATTGGACGGTATGATTCCAGTCCCTCTACCCAGATATTTCTTACGGTAGGAGTTATAATTCCGAATGCACTATACATATTATTCTACCCCCTTTACACGCTTTGCGACAAGCTCGATGTTCTCACTGTCAGCACTGCCGACTACGGCATCTTTTCCGATTCTGATACCATCTGCAATAAGTGCACGGTTTATAACGGCGCCTTCTTCGACTACAACACCTGGCATAAGTACGCTGTCAATGACTTTTGCACCGGCACCTACAGATGCACCAGTAAAGAGAACAGAGTTCTTGACTTCTCCGTCTACAAGACATCCCTGTGTAATATAGGCATTCTTGATATCAGCATTCGCTCCGACATAGTGAGGGAGTGTGGTGATATCTTCGGTATAGATTTTCCATGAGCGGTCGTTCAGGTTCAGTTCGTTGTCTGCGGTAAGAAGATCCATGTTCGCTTCCCACAGGGAATCGATGGTTCCTACATCCTTCCAGTAACCCTTGAACTTGTACGCATGAAGAATGCGTCCGTCATTCAAGAGACTCGGGATGATATCCTTACCAAAGTCATGACTGGACTCAGAACTCTTCATATCCGCCACCAGCATCTTGCGAAGCAGCTTCCAGTTGAATATGTAAATACCCATAGAAGCAAGATTACTTTTTGGCTTCTCAGGTTTTTCTTCAAATTCTACGATTCGTCCATCTTCATCCGTATTCATGATTCCGAAACGGCTTGCTTCTTTCATAGGTACTTCAATTACTGCGATGGTTGCATCTGCTTTATTCGCATTGTGTTCTGCGAGCATCTTTGCATAATTCATCTTGTAAATATGGTCACCGGAAAGGATCAGAACATATTCCGGAGAATAGGAATCAATAAAATCGATATTCTGTGAAATTGCATCTGCAGTTCCGCGGTAAACGTTCAGGTTTTCGTCAGCTTTTTCACGCGGCGGCAACACATAGACACCACTATCTTTTGCATCGAGTCCCCAACGACGACCTGCTGCAACGTAACTGTTGAGCAAAATAGATTCATACTGTGTCAGCACACCAACAACGTCGATACCACTGTTGGCACAGTTACTAAGAGGAAAGTCGATAATGCGGTACTTCCCGCCATAAGATACCGCTGGTTTTGCCACTTTATTCGTCAAATCATGTAAACGGGATCCACGGCCACCAGCTAAAATCATAGCTAGCATATTGTTCTGTTTCATAATACACCCTCACTTTCTTTTGTTAAGCAATATTATACAATCATTTTGGGGTTTGGTCTATGCTTTTGTGCAAAAACATACGTAAATTTTACGCTTTAATAGGTCAAAGAATTAAAAAGTTGTTTGCGGTGAAATATTTTGAAAGAATTGTCAGAAAAAGATGAAGATTCCCTCAAAATTTTACCAATGTGCTATGACATAAGTGTACTTTCCATTGGTGGATCAGCATTCAGCTTTTAAATAATGCTGTTGTATGAAACCTTGAGGAGATATTTTATCTTCATAAAAAAGCTATAATCATATGGATTTTACTAATTTCTAAACGAACATTTCAACTAATATTCAAGATTGAGAAGAACACCAGAGAGGGCAATCATGTACGCAGAATACGCAAATATATTCAAAATACTGGCAGACCCGAAACGGCTGCAGATTATTGATACGCTTTGATGGCGGTTACAAATACTTCGCCGTAGCGGTCGTATTTCACTTCTCCGACTCCGGACACGTTCAACATTTCCTCTTTATTCAGTGGTTTCAGCGCGCACATCTGGTACAGCGTCTTATCAGAAAAGATAAGATAGGGTGCCACTTTGTTCTCTTTGGCGAGAGTCATACGGAGCGTGCGCAGTTCTTCAAACAGTGCCGGATCCACATTGGCCGGAACCGTCTTGGCTTTGGATTTCTTTGCCTTTTTCTCGGGAACATATTCTTCGGCCAGCTTCATGGACAGTATCTCCGTTCCGTTTGACACCAGCTCAGAGGTCTGGGTGAGCCTTAGTACGGCATATTTGGAGTTAGTCAGCTCCAGATATCCGGTGAGAATCAGGTGATTGATGATCTGGCGAAGCCTTGGAATGGAAATATCTGGAAGACTGTTGTAATACGGATTATCTTCCATATGGTACTGCCTGATTTTTGCGGACTTGCTGCCGTGCACGGTGTCCAGAATGACAGTGATGCCGTAACGCTCATGGCAGGCTCTCACACATCCGATGATGGCATCCGCCATAGGCGTAATATCCAGGGTGTCGAATTTGGTCAGACAGTTGCTGCAGTTTCCACAGTAGCTGTCAGGATATTCTCCGAAGTAGTTTAGCATATAGGTGCGCAGGCAGTCATTGGTAAAGCAGTAGAATGTCATCCGGCGCAGCCGCTCCCGATCCCGCTCCAGCACCAGTTCCAGCTCGTCTTCCGTAAGCTCCTCGTTGTCCCGGTTGTTTTCAATAAAAAGTTGATTGGTGATGACGTCCTGTCCGCCGTAGAGCAGAATACACCGTGCAGGCTCGCCATCACGCCCCGCACGTCCGGCCTCCTGATAATAGCTTTCAAGATTCTTGGGCATATTGTAGTGGATGACGAACCGCACGTTGGACTTGTCTATTCCCATGCCAAAGGCATTGGTTGCGACCATCACCGGCTTTACATCGTAAATGAAATCTTCTTGGTTCTGCTGTCTCTCACGATCGGAAAGTCCTGCGTGGTAGCGTGTGACCGGATATCCGTCCTGCTCCAGCCGCAGGCAGACTTCTTCCACTGACTTTCGGGTAAGACAGTAAATGATGCCGCTCTGACCGGGGAAATCTTCGAGATTTTTCAACAGTGCTGTATACCGGTCCCGTGGCTGCTCCACTCCGAAGTAAAGGTTTGGACGGTCGAATCCGGTGGAGACGATGGTAGGATTTTCAAGTCTCAGAATCGCGACGATATCCTCCCGGACGGCAGCCGTGGCGGTGGCGGTAAATGCACTGACCACCGGACGCTGCGGGAGCCGATCAATGAATTCTGTGATTTTTAAATAGCTGGGGCGAAAGTCCTGTCCCCACTGGGAGACACAGTGGGCTTCATCTACGCTGATCATGGAGATCTGTGTATTCATGGCAAAGGTGAGAAATTCTTCCGTCACCAGCCGTTCCGGTGCCACGTAGATAATTTTGTAGCGTCCATCCCGGGCGTTGGAAAGCGCCTTCAAATATTGAGCGTAAGAGAGGGAGCTATTCAAGTATGCGGCGTGGACACCTGCCTGATTGAGTGATGTGACCTGATCCTTCATCAGGGAAATGAGCGGGGAAATCACAAGAGTGATGCCTTCGAGCATCAGTGCCGGAATCTGATAACAGAGAGATTTTCCGGCTCCTGTGGGCATGATACCAAAGGTGTCCCGGTGGCTTAGAATGCTGTCGATGAGGGTTTCCTGCCCCTCACGGAACTGTTCGTATCCGAAGTATTGTTTAAGTAATTTGTATTTCATAATATGCACCTTTCAGTTTGCTTGAGACAATCGTATGTGCAGAATGCGTGCGAAATTGGCTAACGAATACTGCGTTTATTCATCTTCTGATAGTGTAACATATTTTACGCTGTGTGTGATAGCTGAAATGGGTAGGGTTCGTTTGACTTTAATTAGGAATGATTGCGTAAAAATGAAATGTCATAAGGAAAAATATTGTATTTATGCCTAAAATCATATATCATGTAAAAATATGTGTACTTAAATTAGTACAATTTGAACATCTGTAAGCATTCCCCCACTTCAAGTGTGTAGAGCACTAGGTGGTGGGTAAGGGGGATGCTTGTTTCAGCAGGGGATAAAAGCCCCTGCTGAAAGGCAGCGTAGCTGCAGGATGTTCATGAGCAAGTAGCAGAGCGGATTGCGAATGTCCGCTTTAACGTTCGCGAACAAGAATGGGGAAGAGGTTATTTTATGTTACAGACAATTGAGACAGTGAACAGTGCAGTCAACAATTTCATCTGGGGTGTACCGGCTATGATTTGCATTATTGGGGTGGGATTATATTTAAGTATTCGAATGAAATTCATTCAGATCTGGAAGTTTCCGTATGCAATCCGGACGACCATCGGAAGAATTTTCCGAAAGCGTGAGGCGAGTGATGGAGCGATGACTCCGTTTCAGGCGGTCTGTACGGCGCTTGCGGCTACAGTCGGAACCGGAAATATCGCCGGGGTGGCCGGAGCTATCGCAATTGGAGGACCGGGAGCGATTTTCTGGATGTGGGTATCTGCCGCACTTGGTATGTGTACCAAATTCTGCGAGGTGACGCTGGCGGTACATTTTCGTGAGCACAACAAAGAGGGCGAACTGGTGGGTGGCCCGATGTATTACATAAAAAATGGATTGGGAAAAAACTTGCAGTGGCTGGCGGTTGCATTTTCCGCGTTTGGTGTGCTGACGGTATTTGGAACGGGAAATGCGACACAGGTTAATACGATTACGACAGCCATCGATTCGGCACTTTTGAATTTCAACCTGATTTCTGAAGCGTCGGTTGGCACGGTTAATCTGGTACTTGGAATTGTGATTGCAGGACTGGTTGCACTGGTACTTCTGGGAGGAGTCAAGCGAATTGGAAGGGTGACAGAGCGGCTGGTTCCGTTTATGGCACTGCTTTATATTGTGCTTGCACTTGGGGTTGTGATTCTGAATGTTACAAGAGTCCCCGCAGTACTCTATTCCATCGTGTATGGTGCATTTAACCCGACAGCAGTGACCGGAGGTCTTGTGGGAACCTTCTTCATGAGTATGAAAAAGGGAGTGTCCCGTGGAATCTTTTCCAATGAAGCAGGACTGGGGACCGGATCCATCGCTCATGCATGTGCGGATACGCAGAAGCCGGTGAAGCAGGGATTTTTTGGAATCTTCGAGGTATTCGTGGATACCATTTTAATCTGTACGCTGACGGCACTGGTCATTCTTTGCAGCGGTGTGGGTGTGAATTACGGCACAGCGGCAGGCGCGGAGCTTACCATTCAGGGCTTCACGTCTGCATATGGAAACTGGATCTCTATTTTTACTGCGGTGGCGATGTGCTGCTTTGCGTTCTCAACCATCATCGGCTGGGGACTGTATGGGGCGAGATGTATTGAGTTTTTGTTCTCATCGAAAGTAATTAAGCCATTTATGGTGGTGTATTCCCTGGTTGCAATACTTGGAGCAACCATTGAGCTTGGGCTTCTCTGGAGCATTGCGGAGACATTTAACGGATTGATGGCAATCCCGAACCTGATTGCCTTGTTCCTGCTTGGCGGAACGGTTGCGAAGCTGGTAAAGGAATACTTTGCCACGGAGGGCAGCGAGGCTTAGTGAGCGCGCAACGCGTTATTTGAAATCACAAAAATATCACAGAATTTCTATATCTTCATCAAATTCCCCCGGTAGAATACAGTCTTATAAAGATGATTTGAAAGGGGAAACATTTTATGAAGCGAAGAATTCTTTACACTTTGATGAGTGTCATTGTTGCTGCGACAGCCATTGCCGGGTGCAGTACATCGTCAGGCGCAACGGAAGAGACAACATCAATTTACGGTCAGGTGACGGCGATTGAGGGGAAGAAAATAACAATCGCTCTGGCAGAGGAGCCGGAGATGGGGGAGGTTCCGGATGGTGATGCGGCAGATAAGGAGGCTCCATCGGGAGAAGCGCCGGAAGATGCAGGACAAGGCGGACCTGGGGGCCGGGAACTGACGCTGACAGGCGAAGAGCAGACAATTACAGCAGCAGATGATACAGAATTCCTCAAAGCTGTTGTGGGTGGTGGTGCACCAGACGGGGAAGCACCAGAAGGGGAGACACCAGAAGGAGAAGCCACAGACAGCGGTTCGGAAATCAGTGAATCTGATGCAGCAACGTCAGATAATACTGCAGATACAACAAATCCTGAGTCACAAAATGAGGAAAAACCATCAGGTGAGGCTCCAAAAGACATGGGGCAGCAGGCAGAAGAGGCATCTCTCGATGATCTTGAAGTCGGCGATACCGTAACCGTTACAATGAATGGAGACACTGTGGTGTCGATTACTATCCAGAGCGGAGCAGGTGGCGGCGAGGCCCCGGATGCATCCGGTTCTGCGACAGGCAGTATTGATCTGAGCGGTGTCTATACGGCGGATGAGAGCAATGAGAACTCCGACGGGGAGACCTTTGAGTCCACCGCGGAAAATGAAAATGTAGTTCTGGCCAAAAATGGCGGAAATCTGACCATGACAAAAGGCACGCTGATCAAAAGTGGAGACACGACCAGCAATGATGAAAGTAACTTTTATGGAGTCAATGCAGTTTTTGCAGCGGCGGGTGGCAGCGAGGCTAGTATCAGTGATACTAGCCTTACTTCGGCATCGGAAGGATCCAACGCTATTTTTTCTACCGGCGCAGGCTCTTCCATCCACGTGGACAATGTGACCATCAATACAACCGGCAATTCCTCACGGGGACTGGACGCAACTTATGGCGGAAGCATTGACGCAAGAAATGTCACAATAACCACCGTAGGTGCACATTGCGCACCCATTGCAACTGATCGGGGAGAGGGGACGATAACCGTTGATACGGCAAATGTTTCCGCGTCAGGAGATGGAAGTCCCTGTATTTATTCAACTGGCAATATCACAGCAAAGAATGTAACCGGGACAGCTACTGGAAGCCAGAGTATTGTAGTAGAAGGCAAAAACAGCGTTTCCCTGGAGAACAGTGATCTGTCCGGAGCTGGATTGAATGGCGTGATGCTCTATCAGAGTACCTCCGGTGATGCAGGCGAAGGAACCGCCATACTGGATGTGAAGAATTCAAAGCTGAGTACGATATCCACCGGGCCGATGTTTTACGTCACGAACACCGATGCAGAGACAACACTGGAAAATACAACTCTGAAATTTGACAGTGGGATTCTGGTCCAGGCATCCGGCAACAGCACAAACAACTGGGGAACAGAAGGCAGAAATGGTGGAAATTTTGTGCTGACCGGAGTGAATCAGACGATGGAGGGGAACATTACCTGCGACAACATCAGCACTGTGGAAATCAATCTGACCCAAGGCTCTACTTTAAAGAGTACGGTAAACGGGGAGCATACAGGAAAGGCGGTCAGTGTTATACTGGATAAGGATTCAAAATGGAACGTCACAGGGGATTCTTATCTGACGGTATTTACAAATGCGGATACCTCTTGTGCGAATATCGTAGCAAATGGACACACCATTTATTATGATGCCACGAACAGTGCCAATGACTGGCTTGGCGGAAAGACGATTGAGTCCAGCGATGGCGGAAAAATTACGCCTGCAGCGTAAAAATCCGCAAGGCGTCATTGACAGGACACACCAGAAATTTCTTAAATGATATTCTGCAAAGAGTTTCCGAAAAAATATATGGAACAAAAAAGTCTTACAGATGATCTTCCCGGTCATATGTAAGACTTTTTTGGTGTTTGTAAAATGAAGTGCATAGGATGCCGTATTTATATCGAAAGAGGTATTCCATGAATTTGTCAGACATGGTACAATAAAAGATACGTTATAAGAGAGTTTGCAAGTTTTGCATTGAATTCACAAGGAGAGACAATGATTACATTTCCGGAAGTAATACAGACAGTTGGCATGAAATTTTATGAGCGGGGACAGGCAATCGCCGGAACCACCGCCATACAGAATATAGAGATTGAGGATTACACAGAGGATGGCTATTCCTACCGAACCATCAGTGCCCAGGTGCGCGGGAGCAAGCGCCGTCCTTACGAGGTGGAAGTGACAATCGACGAAGACTGTTCAGAGATTGTAGACAGCTATTGCGACTGCCCGGCATTTTACGAATATGGTGGACGCTGCAAGCATTGTGCCGCCGTACTTGTTCGTTACATTCAGATGAGAAACAGCCACAGGCTGACCCGGAAGAACAAGACGACGGCAACGAATCCGGCACTGAAAGAATTGCTGGTTAAGAAGTCGAAGCGTGCAGTCACACCTATGCTGCAGACATCGCTTGCAGGAGCGGTCAGACTGGAACCCCAGCTGTATATTAATTCCAATGAGATTTTTCTGGAATTTAAAATTGGAAGCACAAAGCTGTACGTCTTAAAGGATGTAAGTGCTTTGGTTGATGCTCTGGATATACAGGAAAAGATTACCTATGGGAAGAAGCTGGCATTCATCCCCAATCTCCAGGTGTTTGATGAGCAGTCCAGATTATATATGGAATTCATCAGCCAGTATGTAAAGGCGATCCGAAGAAACAGTCCCTACTATTATGATGCATATCCGACTCGGAAGATTCCACTGGGAAATGAACATCTTGATCGTTTTTTTGAGATACAGGGAGAGCTGCCATTTTATCTTCAGATTCCTCCGGATGAAAAGGAAATGTGGCATATGGAGAATCGGCCGCCGGAGAGGACTTTGAAAGTCATCGGTGAGAAAGAGGGGGCCAGCTTTGAGGTGAACAGACTGCGGACAGTTGCCACAAGTAATTATGAATACAGCTTTAAAGACCAGATCATCTACCGCATTCCATTAGATGAAACCTCTGAAATTGCAGAGTTCAGGGAATGCGTCAGCAAAATTCCGAATTCGCAGTGTTTTATTGCAAAGGAGGATCTGCCGTTGTTCTGCAGGGAGCTCCTTCCGGCACTGAAAAAATATTATGCTTATGAAGCGATAGATTTTGATGAGACAACATTTGTCGCGCCGGTGCAGGACTTTGAAATCTATCTGGATATGCCCCAGGGGAATTTTATCACCTGTAAGGCACTTGCTGTATATGGTGGGGAAAAATGCAGTATCTTTGATGGAAAGGCACTTGAGGACCAGAGAGATTACGCAGAGGAGATGAAGGTTTCCACATTGATCTCGCCGTATTTTAACGCATTTGATGAAAAGCAGCAGCTTATGGTGCTGGCGGACGATGAAGAGATGCTCTATGAGTTACTGCTGGATGGTATTCCACGCTTTCAGGAACTGGGAGAGGTGTACATTTCCGATGCACTCAAAAAGCTTCAGGTCATCAGTCCGCCGAAGGTCACAGTTGGAGTCAGCCTTGGCGGAAATCTTCTGGAACTCACCATAGACAGTGGAGAATTTTCACGGGAACAGCTGGTGCAGATTCTGTCCCGCTATGAGAAGAAAAAGAAGTTCTACCGACTAAAAAACGGCAGTTTTATTACGCTGGAAAATGAGAATATGAAGGCCTTGTCTGAACTGAAGCAGGGGCTTTATCTGTCTGGCAGCAGTCTGAAAAAAGAGAGTATCCAGCTTCCAAAATACCGGGCGCTCTATCTGGATGCCCAGCTCAAGGAGCAGCAGGGAATTGCGGCAGTCAAGAACAAAGCCTTCAAATCCCTGATTCGCAACATGAAAACGGTAGAGGAGAACGACTTTGAATTGCCCCAGTGCTATGAGACTGTGCTCCGGGAATACCAGAAGAGCGGATTCTCGTGGCTCAAGACCCTCGCATTTAACGGATTTGGCGGAATCCTTGCGGACGACATGGGATTAGGAAAAACTCTGCAGGTCATCACGTTTCTCTATTCAGAATTCTTTGAAAGTGATTCTGCCGATGTGGATTCCCGTCAGGCACTGATCGTGTGTCCGGCATCTCTTGTCTATAACTGGATGGACGAGTTTGCAAGGTTCGCTCCCTCCATAAGGGCAGCGATGGTTATCGGAACTGCGGCAGAGAGGAAGTTGATACTGGACGATGCGAAGCAGGAGCGTGGGAAAATTCAGGTCTTGATTACTTCCTATGATCTGCTTAAACGGGATCTGGAAGAATATGATGATATGAAGTTCCTCTGTCAAGTTGTGGATGAGGCACAGTATATTAAGAATCACGGCACTCAGGCAGCTAAGAGTGTGAAAATGATTGAGGCCGGATTTAAAATCGCGCTGACCGGAACGCCCATTGAGAACAGGCTCAGTGAATTGTGGAGCATATTTGACTACGTGATGCCCGGATTTTTGTCTACTTACCAGAAGTTCAAAGAAGAGTACGAGATTCCCATCGTTCAGAATCAGAATAATGACAGCCTTCGCAGGCTTCAGAAGATGATCCGCCCCTTCATACTGCGCCGTCTGAAAGGGGAAGTTCTCAAGGATCTTCCGGATAAGCTGGAGAAAAATATGTTCGCAAAGCTCTCTGGTGAGCAGCAGGAAATATATCAGGCACATGTGCAGAGACTGCGGTTGTCATTGGAAAATCAGTCGGATGAAGAGTTCAAGGGCAATAAGCTTCAGATTCTGGCAGAACTCACGAAGCTTCGCCAGATCTGCTGCAATCCGGCACTGATATTTGACAATTATAAAAAGGAGTCGGCGAAGGAGGAGGTCTGCCTGGAGCTCATAAAGGCAGCCATTGACGGCGGACATAAGATTCTGCTCTTTTCCCAGTTCACGACCATGCTTGGAAGACTGACGGAGCGGCTGAAAAAAGAAGGGATCAGTTACTTTGTACTTACAGGGGCAACTCCCAAGATTCAGCGCGCCCGGATGGTATCAGAGTTCCAGGAGGATGATACCAGTGTGTTCTGTATTTCCCTGAAAGCAGGCGGCACAGGACTGAACCTTACGGCAGCAGATATTGTGATTCACTATGATCCCTGGTGGAATGTGGCGGTGCAGAATCAGGCGACAGACCGCGTCCACCGGATTGGACAGAAGAATCAGGTCACAGTCTATAAGGTGATTGCCAAGGATACCATCGAGGAGCAGATCGTAAAATTGCAGGAGAAAAAGCAGGAATTGGCAGACCAGATTCTGAGCGGGTCTGATATGGGCAGTGCAGCCTTCAACCGGGAAGAGCTGCTGCAGCTGCTTGGAAAATAGAAATGGAAAATGAGAGTACTTATGAAAAAAGAGAAATTTTTATCCAATTTTTTTAATATTTATATTGCACTGGTTTTACAGAACGTGATTACAATCAGTGTCAATCTGGCAGATAACATCATGCTTGGAGCTTACAGCGAGACGGCACTGGCAGGCGTGGCTGCAGTGAATCAAGTGCAGTTTGTCTATCAGCAGCTGCTGCTTGCACTGGGGGATGGACTGGTTATCTTCTGCAGCCAGTACTGGGGAAAGGAAGAGACTGGACCCATGAAAAAGATTTCCGCTACGGCCATGCGCACAGCACTGGCAATCGGTGTCCTTCTGTTCGTGGCAGTCACCATCTGGCCCCAGAATGTGCTTCGGATTTTTACGACAGATGGACCGATTATAGAGGAAGGAATCCATTATCTGGCCATCATCAGATTTACCTACCTCTTCTTTGCCGTGACACAGATTCTGCTGGCAACATTGCGGAGCGTGGAGACTGTGCGGATTGCATTCTATATGTCCGTCCTGACATTTTTTATCAATTGTGGAATCAACTATGTACTGATCTTCGGCAATTTTGGTGCCCCGGCACTGGGGACAGCAGGTGCTGCAATCGGCACGCTGACGGCGCGCATCATAGAATGCCTGGTCATCATCTGGTTTGTGGCAAAGCAGGACACGAAACTGAATCTCAAACTGTCTGATTTTGGAAAAACAGATGCAAGACTAAGAAAATCCTACTTTAAGATGACGGCGCCTATCCTGTTCGTACAGGGGCTGTGGGGAGTAAACACAGCACTCCAGACGGCGATCCTCGGGCACATGACAGCGGCTGCAATTGCGGCGAACAGTGCGGCATCCACCCTGTTTTTGATGGTGAAATCTATGGCAGTGGGTGCCTCATCTACAGCTTCCGTCATCATTGGGAAGACAATTGGAACCGGAGATATCGCTCTGGTAAAAGAGTATTCCAGGCGCCTGCAGAAAATATTTCTTGTGATCGGTGTTGTCTCGGGCGTGCTTTTATTTTTCCTGAGAATTCCGGTGCTCGGGCTCTATGACCTCCAGTCATCAACAAAGGAGATGGCAAATACATTTCTCATTATCCTGAGTGTGGTGTGCGTGGGGATGTCCTATCAGATGCCCACCAATAACGGAATCGTCCGCGGCGGTGGAAATGCAATGTTCGTGGTGAAGATGGATTTGATCAGTATCTGGTGCATCGTTATTCCACTTTCACTGATTATGGCATTTGTGGTGAAGGCATCGCCAGTGGTGGTAGTATGCTGTCTCAATGCAGATCAGATTTTCAAATGCGTGCCGGCTTATTTTGAATCACATTATGGGAACTGGATTCGGAAGCTGACGGATTAAGCGATACTTTGATTGTAAGGAAAGGATATAGAAAATATGAGAAATTTAGAACAACAGCTGGGGCAGATAGACGGAAAAAGTTATCCGGCATACAAGGGTCTGCGCGGTCAGTATGACTTTCAGGAATATAAACTGTTTATCGAACATGTACAGGGAGATCCATTTGCGTCTCCATCAAAGCTTAGAGTGGAAGTGCCGGGAAGGCTTTCCGCTTTTCCTGAATGGACGTATCAGAAAAAAGAGAACAGAATCGCACTGCAGGATTTTCTGCTGCGAGGATTTTATCAGCAGACGGGGAGATTTACTCACAAAGCAAAAGGCTCTGGCAAGAGCGGCGTGATGTCGGTCAGCCGCTGTGGTCAGGAGATTCTTGAGCGGACGGGGTGCGAGGTGAAAGCGGCAGACGGAAGTGTCACTGTCCGTCTGGAGGTCGGTTTCCCGGCAAATGGCAGACGGATTCAGGCGATGGAGCTGCGAAAGATTCTCTTTGAATTCCTGCCCATGTGTGTCAAAAATGCATTGTATTACAGGGCAGTTGATCAGAAAAAGCTGGAGAAGGCAATCTGGCTGGCGGAAGACCAGAGGGAACTTCGCAATCAGTTAAAGGAACACGGACTTGCGGCTTTTGTGGCAAATGGTGCCATTCTTCCAAGAGAAAGCGGTGTGTCAGATTTTCCGATGAAGCAGGCGGTAGCTTTCCGGTCACCGAAAGAGCTGGAAGTCGTACTTGATCTGCCTCACCAAAAAGGACTGACCGGAATGGGCATTCCGGAGGGAGTTACCTTAATTGTAGGCGGAGGCTACCACGGAAAATCCACGCTGCTTCAGGCTCTGGAGCGCGGTGTGTATACTCATATTCCGGGAGATGGGAGAGAGTATGTCATCACACAAGAGAGCGCAGTAAAGCTCCGTGCTGAGGATGGCAGGAATATCAGCAGTGTGGACATCAGCACCTTTATCAATCATCTCCCCAACAAAAAGGATACGCATAAGTTTTCTACCATGGATGCCAGCGGCAGTACTTCTCAGGCGGCAAATGTGGCTGAGGCTGTCAGCGGTGGAAGCCGTGTCCTGCTCATCGATGAGGACACCAGTGCGACAAATTTCATGGTGCGGGATGAACTGATGCAGCGGGTAGTGCACCGCGATAAAGAACCGATTATTCCTTACGTGGAGCGCGTGAGGGAGTTATATGATAAATTTGGGATTTCTACGATATTAGTGGCCGGAAGCTCCGGAGCTTATTTCCAGGTGGCGGATCAGATTATCCAGATGGACACCTATGTACCATATGTCATTACGGAGACAGCAAAGCAGGCGGCGCAGGATTATCCAAAGCTGAGCTGTGATGCAGAAGAAATCCATACCATAAAGCAGAACAGAATTCCATGTGCAGCAAAGAAACCGCAAAATGACCGGGACAGGACGAAGATCAAGGGCCTCGGAAGAGATGGATTTCTGCTCAACAAGGAACAGGTGGAGCTGCGGTTCGTGGAACAGA
This sequence comes from Hespellia sp., assembly GCA_028689735.1. Lineage (GTDB taxonomy): Bacteria > Bacillota > Clostridia > Lachnospirales > Lachnospiraceae > Hespellia. The sequence continues at coordinate 18,631 of JAQVCP010000020.1, forward strand.
TCGTGGATGGCGAGCAGACACAGGCACTGGCATCTATTCTGAATTATATGAAGGAAAATGTTTTTGACGGCAAAAAAAACCTCGATGCATGTGTGGCAGAAGTCTGCCAGCTTCTTGAAAAACGGGGGATGTCGGCCGTTGCAGGCGGAGCGTATCTGCCGGGGAACCTTGCTGTGCCGAGAAAAGAGGAAATCTATGCGTGTGTGAACCGCTATCGGGGACTTAAGATTCAATAATAGATAAGTGATGGATCATCAGAATATTTTGCACATTACGGTACAGCGGTGCACAAGATGGAACAAAAAACAGCATCAATGCTGTATTGAATAAGAAAACAAAAAGGATAGAAAATACAATGAAAAATAAAGAAACATTTATGCAGAAGACGATTGTGGTCTGGCTTGGGGCACTGATCTGCTGTGCGCTATGGGGCAGCGCATTTCCCTGCATCAAAATTGGATACCAGCTTTTTGATATTCCAAGCAATGCCATCGCATCCCAGATTCTTTTCGCCGGGTATCGCTTTACGCTGGCAGGAATTCTGGCAATTATTCTGGGAAGCGTAATCAGCCGGAAAGTACTGATTCCAAAACAGGAATCGCTGCCAAAGATTGGAAAGCTTTGTATGATGCAGACTGTCATTCAATACCTGTTTTTCTATGTGGGACTTGCCAATACCAGCGGAGTTAAAGCTTCCATTATCGAGGCCGTGAACGTGTTTATTGCAATTCTGGTGGCGAGTATTCTCTTCAAACAGGAAAAACTGACGATGCAGAAAATGATTGGCTGCCTGATAGGATTTGCCGGAGTGGTACTGATCAATCTGAATGGAAATGGACTGGATATGAATCTGAGCTTTTTCGGCGAGGGATTCATCTTTCTCTCGACCATTGCCTACGCATTTTCCTCTGTATACCTGAAAAAATATTCCGAAGAGGAAAGTCCGGTGGTTCTCAGTGGGTATCAGTTCGTGCTTGGAGGAACCATTATGATTATCTGCGGCCTGGCAGCGGGCGGAAAAGTACATGGCTTTACGGTATCCTCCACAGCGATGCTGATTTATCTTGCACTGATTTCTGCGGTTGCATATTCTCTGTGGGGAATCCTGCTGCAATATAATCCCATTTCCCGCGTGTCCGTATTCGGCTTTATGAATCCGGTCTGCGGTGTGATTTTATCAGCTGTTCTCCTCGGAGAGCAGGACCAGGCAGTCGGAGTGAAGAGCCTGATTGCACTGGTACTTGTTTGCATCGGTATCTATGTTGTAAATGATGTCCGGAAACAGTGAAAAGCTGTTTACAGTGTGTTGGCGCGGTTGATTACATTTTGCTGGAAATTGATTACATCGTGATCGTATTCTCCATCCATGAAAGAAGAAGTAATCAGAAAATCAGCCGTTGCTTTGTTGATCGCCATCGGAATATCATAAACCTGCGAGATTCGCATCAATGCTTTAATATCTGGGTCATGAGGCTGTGCCTCAAGAGGATCAGAGAAAAAAATGACAAAGTCAATATTACCTTCTACGATTTTAGCACCAATCTGCTGGTCTCCACCAAGCGGTCCGCTGTTGTATCCTTTCACAGGCAGTCCGGTTGCTTCTGCAATCATTCTGGCAGTCGTTCCGGTTCCGCACAGAAAATGATTCTTTAAAATCTCTTTGTGATCATCACACCATTTGATCAATTCTGGTTTCTTGCCATCGTGAGCGATGAGTGCGATTCTTTTTTGTTTTCCAATTGTAAATGTAATGTATTCGTTGTTCACTTTTTACCTCCTGGTTTTGAAAATCATTCAGCTGCCTCTCCAGTATAAAGGATTCGCAGGTGTGTGGCAAGCAGAAAAGGCAGGAGCATGAGAGGGACTGCCGCACTAATTTAATCAGCTGGTGCGACAGCCCCGTGCTGGTCTTGGGAGGACCGCGGAGCGCGGTCGCCCATCTTGTGAAAATCCACTTTTTTAATGTAATAGGGGTGTTTCTCACTTACTTCTGTTTCTCCCCGCCGTTCCTCTAACCAACTTGCCAGATTGATACCCTCCGGGCGGGGTATTTCCCACTCACTTCTGTTTCTCCCCGCCTTTCAGTAACTAATTTGCTAGTTTCTTACCCTCCGGGCGGGGTGTTTCCCACTTACTTCTGTTTCTCCCTGCCTTTCAGTAACTAATTTGCTAGTTTCTTACCCTCCGGGCGGGGTATTTCCCACTTACTTCTGTTTCTCCCCGCCTTTCAGTAACTAATTTGCTAGTTTCTTACCCTCCCAGCGGGTTATTTCCCACTTACTTCTGTTTCTCCCCGCCTTTCAGTAACTAATTTGCTAGTTTCTTACCCTCCCGGCGGGGTATTTCCCATTTACTTCTGTTTCTCCCCGCTTTTCAGTAACTAATTTGCTAGTTTCTTACCCTCCCGGCGGGGTATTTCCCACTTACTTCTGCTTCTCCCTGCCTTTCAGTAACTAATTTGCTAGTTTCTTACCCTCTGGGCGGGGGATATCCCACTTACTTCTGTTTCTCCCTGCCTTTTTTCTAACCAACTTGCCAGATTGATACCCTTCCGGCGGGGTGTTTCCCACTCACTTCTGTTTCTCCCCGCCTTTTCTCTAACCAACTTGCCGCTTTTCACCCTCACTGGCGGGATACTTCCCACTTACTTCTTCTTTTTCCCTCCACAACACATGCCAGAAAACCTATTCAAGAGGCCAATCCCCCTCCAACCCCCCCCCAAAAATTTTTATTACGGGAATTTACAATTGTTACAGAGGTTTTCCATTCCTTTTCATTTGCAAATGTGATACAATATGTAGCACGCTGATGGGGAAGCAGCGAAGTGAATTGCGAAGAATCTGGTAGTTTTCGGTATGAGGAGGAATTGGGAAATGAAAAACTTTTACAAATCAGCAGCGGCATTGATGCTGCCGCTGGCTTTGCAGAATCTGATAAATGTAAGTGTGTCCACCGCAGACGTGGTCATGCTCGGAAAAGTAGGAGAGACAGCACTGTCTGCATCGTCTCTGGCAGGTCAGGCATATTTTGTCATGACCCTGATTTTCTTCGGCCTGACCTCCGGTGCCACAATCCTGGTGGCACAGTACTGGGGAAAGAAGGATATTGAGACAATTGAGCTGGTACTTGGGATGGCCATGCGGATTGGCTTTATCATTGCAGCAATCTTCAGTGCAGTGGTGCTGCTGTTCCCAGGAGCGGTGATGCGTCTGTTTACAGATGAACAGATTGTCATTACAGAAGGGATAAAGTATCTTCGTATCATTGGATTTTCTTATATTATCGCAATGATTCCGCTGGTGTACACCAATGTGATCCGCGGTGTGGAGCAAGTCATCATTTCCACGATTGTATATGGAACATCACTGATTGTAAATATTATCTGCAACGCCATTTTCATCTTTGGACTCCTTGGATGTCCGGCCATGGGAATCCGTGGCGCGGCGCTTGGAACTTTGATTGCGCGAATCGTAGAGCTGATCATCGTAATCATTTATGACCGCAGATTCAATCCGGTGTTAAAGTTCAAATTCAGTTTTCTATTCAAAAAAAGCAAGGAACTGGGTCATGACTTCCGTGTTTATGCACTTCCGGTTGTCTTTAATGAGCTGGCGTGGGGATGCGGAATCGCCACAATCACAGCGATCATCGGAAGGCTGGGGCAGGCAGCTGTGGCGGCCAATTCTGTTATGCAGGTGGGAAGACAGATGGCGATGATCCTCTCTTTCGGTGCGGCGGGCGCGACCTCGATTTTATTGGGAAAGACCATTGGAGAAGGGAAGACAGAGCTTGCAAAAGAATACGGAACCCGGTTCCTGAAAATGTCAATTGTATTGGGAGCCTTTGGAGCCCTTGCCATTTTGATTGTAATGCCGATTGCGGGAAATTTCCTGAATCTCAGCGACCAGGCAAGAGAGTATTTGCATTATATGACCTTCGTTATGAGCTATTTCTGTTTTGCGCAGAGCATCAATTCCACACTGATTGTGGGAATCTTTCGTGCCGGCGGGGACTCAAAAATCGGACTTATTATTGATATATGCACGCTGTGGTGCTTCTCCATTGCAACGGGATTCCTTGCGGCGTTCGTGTTCAAACTTCCGGTTATGGTGGTGTATATATTCCTTGTGAGTGATGAAGTCGTGAAGCTGCCGTTTGCATTTAAGCGCTATAAGTCTTATAAATGGTTGAGGAATGTGACACGTTAAAATATGGAAAAACAAAACTTCAGGAGGCGGCATGATGAAGCAGCTTTATACAAGATGGGGAAGAACCTTTGATACATCCAATGTTCTTCCGGAATATCCAAGACCAATGATGGTCCGTGACAGTTATATCAATTTGAATGGATATTGGGAATATGCAATTTTGGAAAACCCGGAGAAACCAACTGGATACGATGGTCAGATTCTCGTTCCGTTTTCTCCGGAGGCAGCATTGTCTGAGGTGAACCGACAGCTGCAGCCAATGCAGTATCTGTGGTATAGACGCACATTTGAAAAACCGGAAGACATGAAAGACGGGTGCCTGCTCCTTCATTTTGGAGCAGTGGATCAGGCGTGCCATGTCTGGGTGAATGGAACCCTGGTGAGCCGTCATGTGGGCGGCTATCTTCCATTTGAAGCAGACATTACAAAATCCTTGAAAGAAGGGACCAATGAACTGCTGATTCAGGTGCGGGATTACAGCGATACTTCCTATCACGCCAAGGGCAAGCAGAAGCTGAAAGCCGGAGGAATGTTCTACACCGCTCAGAGCGGCATCTGGCAGACTGTCTGGATGGAAGTAGTGCCACAGCAATACGTAAGGCGGATGACTGCCACTCCGCTGCCGGATGAAAAGAAGATTCGTATTAAGGTAGAGGCAGGGGAAGAGCTTCCGGTGGAAATCACGGTTTATCCTGCTGGAACGTTTCAGGAAAAGAGCTTCATGGACTATGATCGCAAGAATTTCCCGGTGGGTCATGAATCAACGGATGCGGCGTCCCCGCTTCTGACCATAAAAGGCAGAACAAATCAGGAGATAGAAATCGAGCTTCAACAGGTATCCTTCTGGAGTCCAGAAGAGCCGTATCTCTATCCTTATGTAATGACAGCAGGAGAGCCTGACAAAGCGGATGTGATACGAAGCTATTTTGCCATGCGGAGTTTCACGGTAGAGATTGATGAAAAGCAAATCCCGAGAATTTGTCTCAATCATAAGCCCTATTTTCAGAATGGTGTGCTTGATCAGGGATATTGGCCGGAAGGTCTCTACACACCGCCATGCGATGAAGCCTTGCTGTTTGATATCCGGTCGATGAAAGAAATCGGATTCAATATGATACGCAAACATGCCAAGATCGAGCTGGAGCGCTGGTATTATCACTGTGACAGACTGGGAATGATTGTGTGGCAGGATATGGTAAATGGAGGAACCCGTTACAAGCACTGGTACGTCACTTATATGGCAACGCTTCTTTCCAGGAATAAAATCCGTGCAAAAGATATTTTTACCAGATTATTATCCCGCACATCAAAAGCGGGGCGGCTGGAATTTATCCGGGAAATGAAAGAGACGATTTCTGTCTTGTATTCCCACCCATGCATTGCCACCTGGGTTTTATTTAATGAAGGCTGGGGGCAGTTCCAGACCCAGGATATGACGTTGATTGCAAGAGCTCTGGACAACACAAGACTTCTGGATCAGGCAAGCGGCTGGTTCGATCAGGGCGGCGGAGATCTTCAGAGCCTTCATAACTATTTCTTTAAACTGGATTTTAAACCGGAGGGGGAACGGGCGACAGTGCTTTCAGAATTCGGCGGCTATACGATGAAGGTCATGGGACATATCTGCAAGGAAAAGACTTATGGGTACGGAGCGTTTCCGAATGAAGAAAAACTGAACAAAGAATTCCAAATCAGAATACAGGAGGTCTTTGATAAAGTCGATGAGGGACTCTGCGCATCAGTCTACACCCAGCTTTCCGATGTGGAGGAAGAGGTAAATGGACTGTTTACCTATGACAGAGAAGTTCAGAAAATAAAGAAAATTGAACATCCTTAAAAATTTAAAACATTGAAGTGATAAATTACAGAAAATGAGGAAAGAAGAATGGAAAATAGAGAAAAATTTGGTTCAAGACTTGGTTTCATTCTGGTATCAGCAGGATGCGCCGTAGGTCTTGGAAATGTATGGAAATTTCCCTATATGGCGGGAAAGTACGGGGGAGCCGCATTTATCGGAATCTACCTTGTATTTCTGCTGATTATGGGACTGCCGATTATGGTCTGTGAATTCTCGGTCGGACGGGGAAGCCGCAAGAGTGTGGCAACTGCATTTAATGAGCTGGAACCGGAGGGAAGAAGATGGCATGATTTTGGATATTTCGGTATGATAGGAAATTATGTACTGATGATGTTCTACACCATGGTCGGTGGCTGGATGATGTATTACTGTTACCGTACAGCGACAGGCCAGTTCAGCCAGAGTGGTCTGAGCGCCGAGGCCGTTGCAGACAAATTTAATGAGATGCTGGCATCTCCGGGAATTCTGACGGTGTGGATGATGCTTGCAGTATTTTTATCCTTCGGTGTATGTTCGCTGGGAGTGCAAAAAGGGGTGGAAAGAATTACGAAGATTATGATGTGCTGTCTTCTGGCACTGATTGTCGTACTTGCGATAAACTCTGTAAGACTGGATGGAGCAGCAGAGGGAGTCCGCTTTTATCTGATCCCTGATTTTGCAGAGTTGAAAAAAATTGGAATCTGGAATGTGATTTTCGGCGCAATGTCTCAGGCTTTTTTCACTTTGAGCATCGGTATTGGCTCCATGGCAATATTCGGAAGTTACATGGAAAAAGACCGTTCGTTGACGGGAGAAGCACTGAGCATCACGATTCTGGATACCTTTGTGGCACTGATGGCGGGGCTCATTGTCATTCCAGCCTGCTTTGCATATGGGGTGAGACCAGATTCCGGTCCGTCACTGATTTTCATCACGCTGCCAAATGTATTCAATCAGATGCCGGGCGGTCGGATTTGGGGAACCTTGTTCTTTTTATTCCTCTCATTTGCGGCGCTGTCCACCATCATAGCAGTTTTTGAAAATATTATCTCTTTCGCCATCGACCTGTGGGGATGGGAACGAAAAAAAGCGGTTTTTATTAACATTGTACTGATTATTGTGTTGTCTATGCCGTGTATTCTTGGATTCAGTGTATGGTCAGGATTCCAGCCGCTTGGAGCAGGAACAGGAATTATGGACTTGGAAGATTTCCTTGTATCAAGCAATCTTCTGCCGTTAGGATCTCTGGTATACCTTATGTTCTGCACGCACAGAAACGGATGGGGCTGGGAGCATTTTATAAATGAAGTCAATGAGGGCGAGGGAATGCGCTTCCCGGAAAAAATCAGGGGCTATATGAATTATGTACTTCCCTTTGCAGTGATGTTCATCTATCTGAAAGGATATTGGGACCTGTTCTCTCCGCAGGGAATGGGTGTGCTGATTCCGTGGATGGCGGTTGCGATTGCATTCCTCGGCATTGTTATGTGGTTTGTATACGGGAAGAAAAAATTGAGATGAAGATAAAGGAGAGAGATAATGAAGAGAAGAGGAGATTTGTTTCAATCTACAATCGTAATGATACTGGTATATGCAGCAGTGGTCTTCTTGACGCTGCTTCCCTGGTTTGGACATTATAAATATATGGACTCCACAATCGGAGCAAGGTGCATTGGCAAGGAAATATATATATTGAGTTTTGTCTGTTTTGGAATCGGGCTGTTTTTAAAAATAAAAGAAGCACGATACAGCAGGATTTTTTTGTTTGTTAGTGGTCTGTTGTTTATGATAGGAGAGATAAGAGCGTTTTTCTCTTGGGACGCTATGGATTATCACCAGGGTTTTTTGGGATTGATCGGTAGTGGATATTATTGGATGTCATGTTTTAACCGAACATTGATCGGTTTCTATTTGTGCCTCTGCTTTTCGATAGTATTTTGTATAGTGTCATGCAGACAAAAGTGCGGAAGGGATAATATGACCGAAAACAAATTGTGAAGTCATAATAGAAGTTGTTATGGGGCTGTAAGATAAATTTTTCTGAAATATAGCCTCCGGCGGATTGCAGAGAGGCTTAGATGTATTATGTCAGCAGAGCTGACAGCCGCTCGCAGCAATTATGCTGGAGCATAATTGAATTTAAAAAAGTAAGTTTTCGCAGGATATCCCTGTAAAAACTTACTTTTTTAGTTTCTCTGGCAATGCACGATCTGGCACTTACTTTGTAATTACCTCATGACCGTCCTCAGTAATCAGCACCATGTATTCAACCTGAGCAGACAACCCGTCATCCTCGGTATAAACGGTCCATCCGTTGTCTTCATCTACATAAAAGTCCGGTCCACCTTCATTGACCATAGGTTCAATGGTGAATGTCATTCCCGGAACGAGAAGCATCTCACTTCCCTTTGGCGTTACATAGCTGACAAATGGTTCTTCGTGGAAGGCAAGACCGATGCCATGTCCGCCGATGTCCTCTACGACAGAGTATCCATTTTCCTTCGCATGGGTATTGATTGCATCTGCGATATCGCCCAGATGGTTCCATGGTTTTGCCTGTGCAAGACCAAGTTCTACACATTCCTGGGTGACACGGACAATCTTCTCCGCACGCTCAGAAACCTTTCCAATCTTGAACATACGGGATGCGTCGGAAAAATATCCGTCCAGAATCGTGGAGACGTCAACATTGATGATATCCCCCTCTGCGAGAATGATATTTTCACTTGGGATACCATGGCAGATTTCATTGTTAATAGAGGTACACACACTCTTTGGATATCCTTCATATCCAAGATCTGCAGGAATTCCACCGCGCTCCACTGTATAGTCATAGACCCATTTATCAATCTGCTCCGTGGAAATACCAGCCTTGATATGTTCTGCAACAAAATCAAGGATTCCGGTATTGATCTCGGCACTCTTCTTGATTTTCTCAATCTGTTCCGGTGTTTTGAGAATCTCTCTTGGCGGGACAATATCCCCCCGGTCCTCGTAAATCTTTATTTTTTCATCAATTGCCATGTGGCATTTTTTGTACTTCTTTCCGCTGCCACACCAGCAAGGTTCATTTCTTTCCATGTCATCGACACTCCTTTTTTGTTGAAATATTTTTGTCCCAATCATCATATCATATCCTCATACTAGCTATCACTGTTGGATGGGGTTAAAACTTGTGAATAAATAATCCGCTTCGAAGCTTTGGCTCGAACCATGTAGACTTCGGAGGCATAAGCATCCCGGCATCTGCCACAGCAAGCAGCTCCGTCATGGAGGTTGGATACATGGAAAATGCAACCCCGTCTCCCTGTGCATCCACGGTATCGGACAATTCCTTTAGACCGCGGATTCCACCAACAAAGGAAATGCGCTCGTCCGTCTTCGGATCATTGATACCAAGAAGCGGACCTAAGATGACATCCTGAAGAATGGAGACATCCAAACCCTTTACTGGATCTTCAGATTGAAGTCTGGAATTCATAGTCAGCTTGTACCAGTTGCCCTCTACATAAAGACCCATCTCCCCCTTTTGGGCAGGGGCATAAGAATCTTTGCCAATAAGTTCCACTTCAAAATTTTTCGCTATCTCTTCTAAGAAAGCGGAAGAATCAGAACCGTTCAAATCCTTCACAACGCGGTTATAATCGAAGATTCGAAGTTCATCATCCGGAAACAGGACAGATAAGAAATAATTGAATTCTTCGTCCCCGATGTATCCCGGATTCTCCTCCCGGCGCATAAGCCCCACCTTCACGGCAGAAGCGGCGCGGTGGTGGCCATCTGCAATATACATTTTGGATATGCCGGCAAATGCATTGGCAATGCCAAGGATGTCCCCGCTATCGTTGATGCGCCAGACTCTGTGTACGACACCATCCTCGGCGGTGAAATCATAGAGAGCTTTCTCTTTTTTTACTTTTACAAGAATCTGATGAATCACCTCATTGGCACGATACGCCAGAAAAATGGGGCCGGTCTGGGCGCTCAGCGTATCCACATGCCGGATACGGTCCAGTTCCTTATCCTCTCGCGTATTCTCATGCTTCATAATCACGCCGTCGATATAGTCATCGATTGCCGCACAGCCCACAAGTCCGGTCTGCACATGGCCGTTCATGGTCAGCTCGTATATGTAGTAGCAGGCAGTATCTTCCTGAACAAAGGATCCCTCCTCTATCATCTCAGTCAGCATCTCGGCTGCCCTATCGTAGACAGCCTGACTGTACATATCCGTCTGGTCTGGGAACTGCGTCTCAGCGCGGTCAATTTTTAAAAAGGAAAGGGGATTTTTAGAAACTACCCCTTTTGCTTCCTTCCGGTTGTAGACATCGTATGGAAGTGCTGCGATGGCAGGTGCAAGAGCTTCGGCCGGCCGCACACTTCGGAATGCTTTCATTGTTGCCATATAAATTTCTCCTTATTCTTAACATACTCAATACTATATCACTTTTTTTGGTTGTTCGCACGAAAAAAATAGGGTATACTATAATATAGGTTTCTTATTGAAACATTATATCAATTGTGCAATGAAGCGGATGCAGGTATCTGCTTAACTTAGAAGGAGGACATAATAAATGCTAAGAGTAGGAATGTTGACAAGCGGCGGGGACTGCCAGGCGCTGAATGCGGCGATGAGAGGTGTGGTCAAAGGGCTGTATGCAAAGTCAGATGAGATTGAAATTTATGGATTTAGAGATGGATATAAGGGACTGATGTACAGTAATTTTGATATGCTCACATCCAAAGATTTTTCGGGAATTCTGACGCGTGGAGGCACGATCCTTGGTACATCCAGACAGCCATTCAAGCTTATGCGTGAACCGGATAAAGATGGCAATGACAAGGTTGCGATGATGAAGCACACTTACCACAAGCTGAATCTTGACTGTATTATTATCCTTGGCGGAAATGGTACCCACAAGACGGCGAATCTTCTCAGAGAAGAGGGATTGGATGTCATTACGCTTCCGAAGACCATCGATAATGACCTTTGGGGAACTGATATGACATTTGGTTTCCAGAGTGCGGTAGATATTGCGACAGATACAATTGACAGGATTCATACGACAGCGACTTCACACAGCCGTGTCTTCATCATTGAAGTAATGGGACACAAGGTTGGTTATGTGACACTTCATGCAGGAATTGCAGGTGGAGCAGACATTATTCTCCTTCCGGAGATACCATATGATATTGATGTAATCACAGATGTGATCAACAAGAGAGCGGCGGCTGGCAAGCCATTTACTATTCTTGCAGTGGCAGAGGGCGCGATTTCCAAGGAGGACGCAGAACTTCCGAAGAAAGAATACAAGAAGAAAGTAGCGGAGAGACCCTATCCATCTATTGCTTATGAGCTGGAGAAACAGATTCAGGAGAGAACCAACAAGGAAGTCAGGATCACGGTGCCGGGACATACGCAGCGTGGCGGTACGCCTTGTGCATATGACAGAGTATTTGCGACAAGAGTTGGTGCAAAGGCGGCCGATATGGTACACAAGGGTGAATTTGGTTACATGGTAGCCATGAAGAATGGCGAGATTACAAAGGTTCCGCTCAGCGAAGTGGCGGGCAAGCTCAAGTATGTGGATCCAGATGCCGGCATCATCAAGGAGGCGAAGCTTACGGGCATCAGCTTCGGAGACGAATAAGAAAGAAGGATTAGCAGATGTCATATACGGCACTTTACCGAAAGTTCCGGCCGGATACATTTGAGGATGTAAAGGGTCAGGATCATATTATTACAACACTTAAGAATCAGATCAAAGCGGATCGTATCGGACATGCTTATCTATTTTGCGGAACCAGAGGAACAGGAAAGACAACGGTGGCGAAGATATTTGCCAAGGCAGTGAACTGCGAGCATCCGGTGGACGCAAGCCCCTGTGGCGAATGTGCCATGTGCAAGTCGATCGCTGCCGGCTCTTCGATGAATGTCATTGAGATTGATGCAGCTTCCAATAACGGCGTGGACAATATCCGTGAGATTCGTGAGGAGGTTGGATACCGTCCCACAGAGGGACGGTTCAAGGTATATATTATAGATGAGGTGCATATGCTTTCGATCGGAGCGTTCAATGCACTTCTTAAGACGTTGGAGGAACCGCCGGAGTATGTCATTTTTATTCTGGCAACAACGGAGGTACACAAGATTCCGATTACGATTTTATCGAGATGCCAGCATTATGATTTTAAGCGAATCACCATTGAGACAATCTATTCCAGACTGGCAGACTTGATGAAGGTGGAACAGGTTGAAGTAGAGGAGCGGGCTCTGCGCTATATTGCGAAGGTTGCTGATGGTTCCATGCGAGATGCGCTGAGTCTCCTGGATCAGTGTATTGCATTCTACTTAGGGCATCCGCTTACTTATGATAATGTTCTGGAAGTACTCGGAGCTGTGGACACGGATGTATTCAGCAGACTTCTCCGCAGTGTCCTTGGCAGAGATGTGCCGAAGGTTCTGGATACGGTGGAAGAACTGGTGATGCAGGGACGGGATCTGACTCAGCTGTCAGCAGACTTCACCTGGTATCTCAGGAACCTTTTGCTGGTGAAGACCTCGGATAATATAGAAGACGTATTGGATGTATCTACAGAGAATCTGGCACAGCTGAAGGAAGAGTCGGAGATGATTGAGACGGATATGCTTTTGCGTTATATCCGTGTGTTTTCGGAATTATCCGGACAGTTGAAGTTCGCGACACAGAAGCGAGTCTTGCTGGAGGTGGCATTGATCAAGCTCTGCACCCCGGCGATGGAAGTCAATACAGATTCTCTGCTTGACCGCATCCGTGCCTTGGAGGAGAAAGTGGAAGAGGGAGCATTTGCCCAGCCACAACAGCAGGTTGTCTATGTCAACAATAACGAAGCGAAGAAGGAATCAGTGGAGAGACCACAGCTGCCCAATGCCATCCCGGAGGACGTGCAGGAGGTGACAAAGAACTTTCGTGCCATTGCAGATGAGACGAGTCCTATGCTTCGTAATTTTCTCAAGAAGGCAAAGCTCAGTCTTGGCGGGGAGAATCAGCTTCTGGTTGTCATGCCTGACGCCATGAGCGCCCAGGTGGTAGGAAGCGAAGAACACAAAAGGGAACTAGAAGAATTGATTGAAAACAAGATTCAGAAAAAGGTGGTTATCGATGTCCGTCAGGTAGAAGAAGGCAGACATTTTGAAGATACCTTTGTAGATATTGAAAAGAAAATTCAGATGGAAATAATAGTGGAGGATTAGAAAAATGGCAAAACGTGGAGGATTTCCAGGCGGTGGCAACATGCCTGGCAACATGGCGAATTTAATGAAACAGGCGCAGAAGATGCAGCGTCAGATGGAAGAACAGGCAAAGGAGATGGAGACCAAGGAGTTCACAGCAACAGCAGGTGGCGGTGCGGTCGAGGTGACCATCTCCGGTAAGCGCGAGCTCACCAAGGTGAAGTTAGACGAAGAAGTAGTGGATCCGGATGATATCGAGATGCTGGAAGATTTGATTGTGGCAGCCGTCAATGAAGCAATCCGCAAGGTGGACGAGGAATCCTCCTCTGCCATGTCCAAGCTGACAGGCGGCGGCAACATGCCGGGAATGTTTTAGGTTACTGTTTACTCCATAGCTTATCACTTACTGATAAGCTATGGACCAAGAAGTAAAACATACAGGAGTGTGAATTATGGATTACTATAGTAGTCAGATCAGTCATCTGATTGAAGAATTATCCAGACTACCAGGAATCGGCACAAAGTCAGCCCAGCGGCTGGCTTTTCATTTAATTAATATGCCGAAGGAGCAGGTGGAGAATCTGGCAAATGCAATGGTGGAGGCCAAGAACAATGTGCGCTATTGCTCACAATGCTATACTCTGACAGATAAAGAGCTCTGTCCAATCTGCAGTGATTCGGACCGGGATCAGAAGACCATCATGGTAGTAGAGACTACCCGTGATCTGGCAGCGTATGAAAAAACCGGAAAGTACGAAGGTGTTTACCATGTACTTCACGGTGCAATTTCACCCATGCTTGGAGTCGGTCCTCAGGACATTAAGTTGAAGGAATTGATGGAAAGGCTTCAAGGAGATGTGGATGAAGTCATTATTGCCACGAACTCCAGTCTGGAAGGTGAGACAACAGCGATGTACATCAGCAAGCTGATCAAGCCGACGGGAATCAAAGTGAGCAGGATTGCGAGCGGCGTTCCCGTGGGGGGCGATCTGGAATATATCGATGAAGTGACGCTGCTGCGCGCCCTGGAGGGGCGTACACAGTTGTAGGGAGTGCTGGTATGAATAAAAAGAAAGTGACATCTTCGGATGTGGCCAAAAAGGCCGGAGTCTCACAATCCACAGTATCAATGGTACTCAATAAGAAATACAATGTTTCCTTCTCAAAGGAAGTTGTTGAGCGAGTGGAACAGGCGGCCAGAGATCTGGGATATGTGGTTCCAAAACGAAAAGTGCAAAAGGATAATAAGCGCGAGAAGCTGCTTGTGGTGTTCTGCCCGAACCTGACGAACCCGTATTATGTCATGCTGCTTCAGGGAATTGAGTCCCGGGCGGCGGAACAGGGATACGGGCTTTTTGTGTGTAATACCCAGCGAAATCTGGAACTGGAGGAGCGGTATCTTAAGCTGATGCCTTCCTTGAATCCACACGGCATTATTTATACCTGTAATCCAAGCCACTGCTTTATGAAACGTATTCAGGACCTGACTCACCGCATTCCCATTGTGGTCATCAATAACCAGAACGATCATCTGGATGTTGATGCAGTGGATCTGAACAACTCCAAGCTTGGGAAAATTATGGCGAAGCATCTTTTGGGACTGGGTCACCAGAAAGTGGCCTATGTATCTCCACCACTGACGCAGAGACAGAAGCAGCGTTCCCGCCGTGTGGAGGGATTTCTGAATGAGTACAAGGCAGCAGGACTTGGCGATAAAGTAGTCATAAAATCTGCTGCAGAGGAACTGGACCACGACTTGCCGGATATCGACTCGGAATATAAAATCGGCTACAATCTTACAACGGAACTTCTGGTGGAGCATCCTGATCTGACCGCAATTGTAGGGATGAACGATATGGTGGCTTTTGGGATCATGGATGCAATCTATGATGCGAAGCTGAGAGTGCCCGGGGATATCTCGGTAATGGGATGTGATAACACCTTATTTGGAAGGCTGAAAAAAGTGGAGCTTACCACAATTGAACATTTTGTAGTGTATAAGGGCAGAGATGCCTGCGACATTATCATGAAAAAGATAAAGACACGCACCAGCCAGTATGCGGAACTAGAGCCTGTGAGTGTCTATCATGTGGAGTATGAGCCAAAAGTAATCGCCCGCGGGAGCACCACATATCCGAAGAGCAAAAAAAGAAAAAATTAACACTTTGAAACAAATTATTAATAATAATTTGCTCGCTGAACAAGCGGAAAAATACAGAGAACACCGAAATGGCGCGAAATAAAAAAGTTAAAAGAAAGAAAACGAAAATAAACAAAAATAGCAGGACTAATAATTTGAAATTATTAGTCCTGAAAATTATTAATAACAAAAAGCGCAGTTGACCAAAGTGAGCTGGCGGGGTTATACTTTTCTCAGAACAAAGTAGCTACAAATTGGTAAAATTCAAGGAGGAACAAAAATGAGATTTTTTATTGACACAGCGAATGTAGAGGATATTAAAAAAGCAAATGATATGGGAGTTATCTGCGGAGTAACAACAAACCCATCTTTGATTGCAAAAGAAGGACGAGTATTCGAGCAGGTTATCGCTGAAATCGCTTCTATCGTAGACGGACCAATCAGCGGAGAAGTAAAAGCCACCACTACGGATGCAGCCGGAATGATTGAAGAAGGAAAAGCTATCGCAGCAATCCATCCGAACATGGTTGTAAAAATCCCAATGACAGTAGAAGGCTTAAAGGCTTGTAAAGCTCTTACAGCTGAGGGTATCAAGACGAATGTAACATTAGTCTTCTCTGCAAACCAGGCACTTCTTGCAGCAAGAGCTGGTGCAACATATGTTTCTCCTTTCTTAGGAAGATTAGATGACATCTCTGTTCGTGGAACAGACCTTGTTGCTGAGATCGCTGAAATTTTCGCAGTTGCAGGCATTGATACACAGATCATCGCTGCAAGCGTACGTAATCCAATCCATGTAACTGACTGCGCACTTGCAGGTGCTGATATCGCAACTGTTCCATATTCAGTAATCGAGCAGATGACACACCACCCATTAACAGATCAGGGTATCGAGAAATTCAAAAAAGACTACATCGCTGTTTTTGGTGAATAATATTATGGTTTAGAGAGAAACGGGACGGTATATCATATTAAAAAGGAGAACATGCATGAATACATTAGAATTACAAAAACAGGCTAATGAGATTCGCAAGGGCATTGTAACAGCAGTTCACAGTGCAAAGTCTGGTCATCCAGGTGGATCTTTATCGGCAGCAGATATCTATACTTATTTATATTTTGAAGAAATGAACATCGATCCAAAAGATCCTAAGAAAGCTGACAGAGACAGATTTGTATTATCCAAAGGACACACAGCTCCGGGATATTACTCAACATTAGCCCACAGAGGATTCTTCCCGGTGGAAGACCTTACAACACTTCGTCACGTTGGCTCTTACCTTCAGGGACATCCAGATATGAAACACATCCCGGGTGTTGATATGTCTTCCGGTTCTTTGGGACAGGGAATTTCAGCAGCAGTTGGTATGGCTATTTCGGCAAAGTTATCTGGTGATTCTTACAGAGTCTATACATTGCTTGGTGATGGAGAGATTCAGGAAGGCCAGGTCTGGGAGGCTTCTATGTTAGCGGCTCACAGAAAGCTCGACAATCTCGTAGTCATCGTAGATAACAATAACCTTCAGATTGATGGTGAGATTTCAGATGTTAACTCTCCGTACCCAATCGACAAGAAGTTCGAGGCATTCAATTTCCACGTAATCAACATTGACGGAAATGATATGGAACAGATTGCAGCTGCATTTGCAGAGGCTAAGACAGTAAAAGGACAGCCAACAGCAATCGTTGCCAAGACAATCAAAGGCAAGGGTGTATCTTTCATGGAGAATCAGGCATCATGGCACGGCGCAGCTCCAAACGATGAGCAGTATGCTACGGCAATGGAAGATTTAGAAAAAGGAGGTGCCGCATTATGTCAGAAGTAAAGAAGATCGCAACAAGAGAAAGCTACGGTAATGCTTTAGTTGAATTAGGGGCAAAGCATCCGGAAGTAGTAGTGTTAGATGCTGACCTTGCAGCAGCTACAAAGACAGGTGTATTTAAAAAAGCATATCCGGAACGCCACATCGACTGTGGTATTGCGGAGTGTAATATGATGGGCGTTGCAGCAGGTCTTGCAACAACCGGTAAAGTTCCATTTGCAAGCTCTTTCGCAATGTTCGCAGCAGGACGTGCATTTGAGCAGGTTCGTAACTCGATTGGATATCCAAAACTGAATGTGAAAATCGGTGCGACACATGCAGGAATCTCTGTAGGTGAAGACGGTGCAACACATCAGTGTAATGAAGATATCGCGCTTATGAGAACTATTCCTGGAATGGTTGTAATCAATCCGGCTGATGATATTGAAGCAAAAGCAGCAGTAGAAGCAGCATACAAGCATGTGGGACCCGTGTATATGAGATTTGGTCGTCTTGCAGTGCCCGTAATTAATGACAAGCCAGATTATAAATTTGAATTAGGAAAGGGTGTTGTACTTCGCGAAGGAAAAGACCTTACAATCGTAGCAACAGGTCTTCCGGTATCCGGTTGTCTTGAGGCGGCCCAGAAGCTTGCGGCAGATGGAATCGATGCAAAGGTAATCAACATTCACACAATCAAGCCTTTAGATGAAGAACTAATCATTGCAGCAGCAAAAGAGACAGGTAAAGTCGTTACAGTTGAAGAACATTCTGTAATTGGTGGTCTTGGAAGTGCTGTATGTGACGCGTTAGCTGAAAATGCACCAACAAAGGTTATGAAGATCGGGATCAACGATACATTCGGCGAGTCAGGTCCGGCAGTAGAGTTGGTTAAGAAATATGGATTAGATGCAGACAGCATTTACGAAAAAATCAAAGCGTTTGCTTAGTTGATGGTTAAAAAAGGAATGCGTACTGGCTATCGGCTGTGGAAATGCGGTTTTTCCACATTGTTATAAGCGGTTAGAGTCCTTTAGAGAAAAGAAGGTCTTTTACAGGATAGAATTTTGTGTTCTACAAAATTCTAAGACCAGTGAAGCTGCGTAATTATCAGATTACGGAGATCCTCTGGTCGCTGCCTGTAAAAGGCCTTCTTTTTCTCTCGCGGGTCTTTCCTTTTCAACCCAATAAAATCAACCTACCCTCTCCTGACAGGAACCGAAATCATCTTTTTTCTTCTTTGGCTGGTCTCACAGGCTCCGCAGTATTTATCTGTGAGTGTGATAACCCAGCCTTCCCTTGTCTTTGGAATGGAAAATGGCGTGATCGGCCACATGTGGTTCAGGATGATATCCTTTTCGATTGAATCCAGTTTGAAAAATTTATTTGCATTTTCATATGCTACTTTCGGGTGCGTCAACCCGTGAAAATGCTGACCGGTCCGCTCGTAGTGCGTATGCCAGTCGTAGAGGAACAAATCATGGAGCATACTTCCTCGTGCGGCGGAACGGGCGTTGAGGTGGAACAGACGACAGAGCTGATAAGTATAAAAAGAGACATGCATACAGTGCTGGTAGCAATTTGTGGTTCCGTGATGCGGATAAAGTTTCATGCGCAGCACAACAGGGTGATTCACGATATCCTTCACACATTCGTAATACTCCTCTTTCCAGATATCTCTTGTTACATATAATTTTTTTTCAAGTTTTTTCAATAGGTACATGTGTCAATCGACCTCCTAATACTGATTTTATTATACGCTTTGGCAGAACAAGAAACAATCATTGTGTCGAAACTTTTCCAAAACACATGACACGGATTGATAAATTCAGCCTTTTCCATGTGCTATGCTAACCCCCATAAAAAAGAAATGGGGTGAATGGTTATGGAAAGAAAACTTCCAAAAAATGTCAGGCAAATAGGCAACGTCAGTGACACGCCTAAAATATACGTGGAGGATTATGTAGATACTTTTCTGAATCAGATTTGTGAAAAGGTGGAGCAGGAACCAATCGGAGCGTTTCTGATTGGAGAGACAGCAAAAGACCAGAATGAAGAATACATATATATTTATGGGGCAGTGCAGATGCATGACCTGGAAATGAACGGAAAGGACTACGTAATCAGTGAGGAGACCTGGAAAAATGCATATGAAGACTGCAAACAGTATTTTGAAGATGGGGAGATGCTGGGGTGGTTCGTGACGACACCCGGGGAGACAACTGCGCTCGGTCATAATCTGGCAAAGCTTCATAAAACCTCTTTCCCAAAGAAGAATACAATTCTTATCGTGAAAGAACCGCTGGAAAAAGAAGAGATGTATTACGTCCATAAATTCAACGAACTTCTTCCGATGGGCGGACATTATACATATTATGAGAAAAATCCGTCCATGCAGAACTATATGATTTCCAACAGGAAAAAGAATGGCGTGACACCCAGTGAGACTGTTGAGGATCGAGCTGCTCAGGATTTTAGAAGCTTAGTCAGAACCAGGGAAGAACTACGGACACAGAAGCACACATCGCACCTGATTTATGCAGGGAGTGCGATTCTAATTCTTGTGATGATCGTGATGGGAATAACGACCATCAATAATTTTGATAAAATGAAATCAGTTCAGGAGTCTCTGGCAAATATAACAGGTTCTGTGGCTGCAAAGGAAGATTCGTCTGCATCCACTGATAAAAATAAATCGGAACCAACTGAAAATCCCGAAACATCCAATACACAGAACGATAAGAAAGACGAGACAAATGGGGAAGCGAGTGCCAGCAATCCAAACGACCCCAATGCAGACACCGGACAGGATGCGCAGACTGCAGAAGCCTCGAGTACCGCTGTGATTAATGAGGGGACACCGATGCCCCAGACCATTGGGCAGGAAGAGGTTGCTGCTGAGAAACAGGAAAGTACAGGATCGGAAGACTCAGATGAAAATTCTCCGGATGAAAATGGAGAGGACGGGATCTACATCGTAGAAGCAGGCGATACCCTTGCGCTCATCAGTCAGAAAATGTATGGTGACATCACCCACGTGGATAATATTTGCAACATGAACGGCCTTACGGACAGCAACCTGATTTATATCGGGCAGAAATTATTGATTCCATAGATTTGCGTAGTATGGTATAATCAGTGGTATTGTAAATGGTAATAAAATGATATGACTGAATAAAGGGGTTTAGAATGGCACAGAAGGGAAAAAAAGGAAATTCAAATTTACATATAACAGAGTCCGGAAAAGGGACAAGACGGAAAGCGAAAAATTGGTACAAGAGAAAATATCTCAAGCATGCACTCACGCTTGGCATGGTGATTCTGGCGGTAAGCGGTACATTTCTATTGCTCGCGTTTCAGGAATATTCACGTGCACGGGATGTGAAAACTTATGAATACAATACTTCAGACAGTAATGAACTCGTGCAGTTTGGCGATGGAATCGTACGTTACAACGGAGACGGTGTTGTCTATCTGGACAGCAAAGGTCGTCAGCTGTGGAATCAGGCCTGCCAGATGCGAAACCCGGTCATGGTGCAGAATGATGATGCATTTGTGATTGCAGATCGAGGTGGAAGCTCTATACAGGTGTTCACAAAGGTTGGATTGAAAGGTGAGATGGAGACCACGATGCCGATTGAGATGGTCACGGTGTCCAATCAGGGAATTGTTGCAGCTCTTCTTCAAAATGAAAACACACCGAAGATCATGTGTTATGATGCGGCAGGAAATGTGCTGGTGGAACATAGTGTGACAGCCAATAGTTCCGGATATCCTATCAATATGTCGATAGCAAAGGATGGAAAACTGTTGTTGGTTTCTTATCTTTCGACAAAGGATGGGAATTTGTCTTCTCGAATTGTATATTATAATTTCGATGCTGTGGGGCAGGATGAGACTGACAATGCAGTGACAGAGGAAAACTATGCAGATGAAATTGTGCCGACAACATTTTTTATGGACGAAGAAACTTCAGCAATTGTGGGGGACAGTACCTTCCGGATTTACAAGGGAACCCAGATTCCGGAACTTTCAAAAGAAGTGAACCTCGGTGCAACGATCAAGAGTACATTTCACACGAACAAATACATTGGTTTTGTTCTCAATAAGAGCAATGCATCAGAGAACGAATTGAGGATATATAGAACGAACGGAAGCATCGTGCTCTCAAAAACATTTACAGGGAGTTATGCCCATGCGAAGATGGTCAATAATGAAGTATTCCTGTATGATGGAACGAAGTGCTGCATTATAACGCTGAGCGGAATACAGCGTTTTAAGGGGGATGTGTCACTGGATATCACAGATATCATGCCGATTACGGGAATAAATAAATACTTAGTGATAAGCACCAGAGAGATGAAGAGCATCCATCTGGCGAAATAGGAGAGTGTATGAACGGATTATTAATTGCTATAGGAATTATATTTTTGATATGTATCGTGGTCGGGGGTGTAAAAGGGGCAATCCGGATCGGGATATCGCTTGGAGCGACAATTCTTACCATGCTGCTCATGGTATTTGCAACACCATATGTAAGTGATGCAATTTACAAATATACGCCGGCTGATGAGGCGATTGAGGATCACCTTGTAAATACATTTTCATCGGGAATGGATTACTCGGCTCTGCTCGACTCAGATTTATCAGGGACACCTCTCGATGGATTAAGTGAGGAAGAACTCAAATCCCTGGATCTCAGCGAACTCGAGACACTGGGAATCAGTTTGGAAGACTTGGAGGGACTTACCGGAGCAATCCCGAAGGATACTCAGATTAAGACGATTGAATCTGCAGACATTCCTAACTTTTTGAAAAATGCTCTTTTGGAAAATAATAATAGTGAAATTTATAAAATTCTGGGTGTGAACACATTTTTTGGTTATATTGCGGCTTATATTACGAAGATTATAATTAACATTGTATCGTTTCTGGTTACATTTCTGTTGGCGAGAATTATCGTGAGGGCATTGCTTGCGGCAGTTGATCTAATTTCGGAACTTCCGGTACTGAGCTGGGTGAATCGTCTGGCCGGAGCAGGCGTGGGAGCGGTTTTTGCAGTGGTGATTGTGTGGATTCTGTTTTTGGTTCTTACTATACTATATACGACAGAACTTGGAGGGAAATGTTTTGCACAGATTGCAGACAGTCAGCTCCTGACTTTCTTATACAATGCCAATCCATTACTGAACAAATTGGCGTCATTTTAACCTCATCAAGGAAGTAGCAAAGCGGATTGCGAATATCCGTTTTGACTTTGAAAAATCAAGGTTAAAAAATAGGTTAAATTTTAATGAGGAAAATGTAAAAAATGTCTTGACGAGAAAATGAAATAGTGATATTATAAAAGTCCACTGCGGAAACGTAGTGGACTTTTTAAAAAGTCATTTCAAAAACACTTTAAAAATTATAAAAACATTTAAAAAAGTGTTGACAAAGGACTTTGGAAATGATATTATATATGAGTTGCCGATTGAGGACAACAACGAAAACCTTAGTAAACACAAGGGTTTCAGACAAATCCGAACCTTGATAATTGAACAATAGACAAACAACCTTGAAAATTTCTAAAAGAGAAAAATTTCAAAGAACAGTTGGATGAGAATCCAACACCCACCATTCTTTTCTAAGCAAAAAGGATGGTACAAAACAGTAATAAACGGGAAATAATTAGCTAGTAGCTCATTATGGACCAAAGATTAAACACTTTTAACGAGAGTTTGATCCTGGCTCAGGATGAACGCTGGCGGCGTGCTTAACAC
>JAQVCP010000109.1 GCA_028689735.1 Hespellia sp.
AACAGAAGTTAGACTTACAAAGGCACCCAGTGAAGATAGTTGCTTAGCTTATGGGAGCATCACATTAGATGGTGACTTTGTAGTGTGTGGGATAAGAGTATTAAAGACAAAGGAAGGAAATCAGTTTGTTGGGTTTCCTTCCCGACAAAATAGTCGTGGTGAATACAAGGATGTATGTTTCCCGATGGATCGTGGACTTAGAGAGGACATCAACTTGAAGGTTCTCGAAGAGTATGGAAAA
Source organism: Hespellia sp. (assembly GCA_028689735.1). GTDB lineage: Bacteria > Bacillota > Clostridia > Lachnospirales > Lachnospiraceae > Hespellia. Next base: position 242 of record JAQVCP010000109.1, read on the forward strand.
TTATAGACAATCAGTTAAAATTTCGATAAATCCTCCTTTTTTAGTGTGTAGTGGTAGCCGTCCTTTCTAGGGCGGCTATCGCTATATTATATGGAGGGGAAAGGGAAATAGATGGCACAGGGAATTGTGGTAAAGATATGGAATATCAGTGCAGGAGAAGGTACGAAGTCTGCATCGGCACAGATTGGAAGTAGTATTGCATATATTGAAAATCCAGAGAAGGTTGGTGTGAAGCTAGAACTTAATACAGTGAATCAGATTAGTAATGAGTTAAGTTATGTCGCAAATGAACTTAAGACAGTACAGGGATTATATGAAGGAGCAAGGCACATTTCTGATTTTGATAACGCAACGAATGAGATGATGCAAGTCAAAGAATTCTATGGGAAGTTGGATGGACGAGTGGCAACACATGGCGTAATATCGCTCGATCAGGAAGAATCAGATCCTAAAAATGCAGGGAAGTTGATGATGTTGTTGGATGAGTTGATGGAGAAGGTATTTCCAGAGAATCAGGTAGTGTATGCAGTGCATACCAATACAGATAATCTTCACATTCATTTTGTACTAAATACAGTTGGTATGGATGGAAAGAAGATTCATATGGATAAGACTTTTATGAGAAAAGTATTTGAACCAGAGATAAACAGGTTGGCAATAAAGTATGGATTTACACCCAATAGCACCTGGTCACAAACACCAAAGAAAGATGAAGTACCAATTGCGACTAGAAAGGTATTGCTTCAAAAACTGATAGACCATGCAATTGAGCAGACAGATGATATTGCAGCCTTTATCGCATATCTTAGAGCGGATGGATTAACAGTGAATGTGGGAAAGAATATTTCTGTGCAGATGGAAGGAATGCCAAAGGCAATACGAACAGGAGCATTGGGGGAGAATTTTACACCAGATGGAATTGTAAAACGTCTTGCATCGAAGTTGGACCCGCTTGTGTGGAAGTCTGTTGGAGAACATTCTCATTATCTTCCACAAAGGGAACTTGTGAATTTTACTCCAAGTAAGATGAAGAAATATAGGGAGATGTCACAAGAAGAAAAGAAGCAGGCGGTACATTTGCTTAGACTAGAGCGAAATCCGTGGGAAGAGTCAAGAAAGGACAACTGGGCGATTCAGAATATGTCCAAGCAGTTGAATGAGGTGGCATACGTCTATGAGATAGTTCATTTCTACTCACATGGAGCAGATAGCACGAAACAAGCAATGGAAGAGATTACGAAGCAAAGGAAAGTGTTGTCAGCAGAGAAAAAGGAGATTAGAAAGAATCTTCAAGCATATAAACCCATTACTGTAATTTATGAGGAAATGAAGCAGTATATGCTTCGTGCATATTTATATGATGCTTATGGCAGAACAGAGTATGTGAATGATTTTGTAAAGTATAAGGAGCTGTCAGATCGGTTGGAGCAGATTTATGGTAAGTCAGTTGAGGAAGTGGCAGATTTTATTATGGATCAGAAGAATCAACTTCTTTATGCGAATGCACAGGAGAAAGAATTGTCAGCTCAATACAGAGTGATTCAGAAATATGTAAGTGAGGGCAGATTTGTAGTAAATGAGGAAGGTTTATCTTTCTTCAAAGCAGTTGGACATAGCGAAGCACTTCGTAACGCAAGGGATTTTAATGTCTTGGCAACAGATATTAGATATATTACAGCAAAAGATGTTGATGGAATAACGGTGCGAGTTATGACAACACCAGAAGTGATTGATGGAAAAACAACAGTGGCAACGACAGTCACTGTATTAGGAGAGAATAATCAAGTTATAAAAGAAATCTCTTCTAATGATATGGAAGCAAGGGCTTTTAATGAAGCAATCTTTGAGCTTGCAGATGGATATGGATTAAAGGAATGTCAGACAAGAAAGAAAAATATTCGAGAAAATATGCATTAGTTTTTGCAATCAGCTTTTTGAGGCTCCAAGTACATTATAGGAGGTGAGAAAAAGTGCAAAGACTTAAGTATGAGAAAAGATCGAATGGAAAGCTTGTAGCAGATTCTAAGGTCTATCAAACCGAATCCATATTTAAGCAATCCAAAATCAATGATATGTTTCTTCAATTGAAAGCCAATGTATGTGATCTTAATCCTGCTTTGGTTACCAAATGTATTACTGGAACCGAGCAGGATTTTATCATGCTGATGAACCGAGCAAAGGATTTTATTGAATATTCTTATCCATCTATCAATGAGGATAGTAAGAAGGTTCTTTTAGAAATGTTTCAGCAATGTGTATTTGGCTATTATGTTCTAACTCCACTTATTGTGGCTAAGGATGTATCGGATATTAAGGTACTGTCCTATGACCATGTAGTAGTAAAGGCAAATGGTGAAAGATATGTAGCTGATGTGAAATTCTTTAGCGAAGAGGATTACCGATTATGGTATGAGAGGATTCATCGAATTCACAGACTTGGAAGGGCAGAGGAATATGCGTTAGGACACTGTACTGATCGAAAAGGCGTAGACGCATTTTATCTTCGAATTGATGTGCAACATTCTTGTATTACATCTACAGAGAAAAATAATATCCATATTCGAAAGATGCCAAAGGAGAAATTGACCTGGGAATATCTGAAAGAGAACAAGATGCTAGATGATGAAATGATGGATTATCTGGCTGACCGTATTCTTTCTGGATATGGATTCTTGATTTCTGGAAGAGGTGGATCAGGGAAGTCAACGCTGCTTAATAACATGCTTGATATGATTCCGTTTAATGAATCAATTCTAGTGTCGCAAGAATCAGATGAACTGTATTCCAACATTCATCCACAGGTACAGTTCGAGCATACCATGACGGTTCGAAAAAATGATGCGGTGACAGATTTTTCTTTGGAAGATGAGCTTCGATTGGGATTATTGCAGGATATTGATAATTTCATCATCGGTGAGATTAAAGGTGGAGAAGCACTGCATGTGTTTACAACAGCCATGAGTACTGGTGCAAGGTTCTTTGGAACAATTCACTCGAATGATGCAAGAAGTTCCGTGACTAGATTGGCGCAATGTGCAAGGTACGTATCAGATTATCCAATGGAAACATTGGAAGAAATGCTAACTTGTATGCCATTTGTATTGATTCATATGAGCCATTTTTCTATTGATGAAATCGTGGAAATTGATGGATGGGATGCAAAGGAAAAGAAACTTATTTACTTAGAAATTTATAAGAAAGTAGAAGGGGAAAAGGAAAGCTAGGATGGTGTTTTATATATCGTTATCACTGGTTTCAATTGCAACCATGATATGGTCAGCCATACAGGATGTCAGGGAAAGAATGATATACGTTTTTCCAATTACTATGCTTCATATGATGTGGAGCATTTATCTGTATGGTTTTACAGATTATCCAAAGATGCTTTTAGTCACATTTTGGATTGTGCATCTGGTGCTATATGTATTGCTTAATAAATGTTCAATCTGGGGTGGCGGTGATAGTGATATGCTCCTTGTATTTGCAGACATTGTTTGGGTAACAAGTGCATCAATGAATGGATACAGCCTTGTGATTAGAGAATGCTTGTATTTGATAGTAGGGCTGATATGTTCAATTGCAATTGGACTGATAGAAGGAAAAGTAAGAAAGCAGGAAGTAAATGTAACAAATGAAATTGCAGTGATTCCAGGACTGTCTTTGGTAATGATTCTGCTTATGGTTCAGTATTTCGTCTGGAGGTGGATGTGATGAATGATGAAATTTTGATATTGGAAAAGTTACTTTCGCAACTGGCAAATGTAATGAATGTTATTCCAGGGGAAGTAGTCAGAATGAAAGAGAGCGAAACCATTCTGATACTGCAACGAAGAATGGAAAAAAGCGATTTGCAACAGGCAATTACAGAGTATAACGCAATTTTTGCAGAGAAGAATGGAACAACTTTAGACAAGCTTAAAAAGGCGACGATTGCTTATGTGAGAATCAAGGTCTTAGTAGAGAATAAGGAAACTGATTTTGAAGCGAGATCCTATCGTGAGTTGATAAAGGAATTCAAAGCACAGGTTGTGAAAGTCAATAATATCATTCATTTGACACAGGTTAATTCCATGACAGCGGATGATTACCAAAAGGAAAAAATCGAGCTGGTATTAGAGAAGAATAAAGCATTTCTTGAAGCATTTCAGATGGAAATTGAAAGTTTGGAGAAGAAATTAGAACGAATGCCGGTTGATGAAGAGCAACCAGCAGAGAGCGCAGATATTTCCAAAGAACAATCGATGAAACCTGAGAGAAAATCAAGAAAATCAGGTCTGTCGAATGTGATTAGTAGTATCTCAAAGAAGATGGAAAAGTCACAGGAAAAGAAGTATGTGGACGAGCAGCTTAAGAATGTGGAAAAAGATCAGTCAGAAACAAAATGTGTGGAAATCCCATTTTATGATAAGAGTCTTACGTTTACAGACAGAATAGAATGCAAGGATATTCCTGCATATGTGCTTCTTAAGAGAAAGAATAACATTTATTTTGGTATGAGGAGAAATGTAGGGAAGAGCTCTTATGATAACAGGGATCAATCGCTGATAGAACTAACCGAAGCAACAGAGGAATTTCTGCAGTTTATGTCAGAGGATCTGTTATCAGATGAATATGAATTGAAGATATTTTCTGATAAGGAAAAAGTTGGACTTCGTATGTATTTTGATTTTGTTTCGAGATGCTTTCAGAAACATATTGGTGTGACACTTACGGTTCAGGAATACCTTGCATTTAAAACGTATTATAACCAGTTGGTCAAGCGGATGTTCGAATTAGAAGAGAAAGAGAAGGAATCTTATTATCGGGCATTGATTCTTGCAGATGCATATTTGCGATATATGGAAAGCTATGATTTGGAATGTGCCGATGATGAAGTAACTATTATCACGAATATTATTAACGAAAGTAATGAAGGGTATATCAGTGATTTGAAGTTGATTATTGATAATCACATTGTGGATGCAGGTGCAAAGGAAGACTTGGATGAACTGATACGAAAAATCAGAGAATTCAATCAAAGAGAATCGGATGACAAAATGGTAGATGAAGTCCAACAGAAGCTGCCTGCAGAAGTAGTGGCGAAAGTGCCATCCTTTGATGGAACTGGATATGTGCCGCAGATGTATGGTATGCCAGCATTTCCAGTTGTGAATCAAGGAATGATGCAGATTGTAATTCAGATATTGAATCAGGACAGAGAAATCGTGGATGAGGCGTTGTATGCGGGTGATAACATCAGACAGGCTTTATATGATTATTCCACAAAGGATGCCTATATTAAAAGACTTGGATTTCGTAACAATGGAACAGATGTATTTTACAAAGAAGAAGTGAAATAGGAAAGGATGAGAATATGACGAAAGAAAATGTATGGATATTATCGATTGCAATTGCTTTTGCAATCGGTGTAGTCGTGATAATGAAATTAAATGGTGGTAAGTTTCCCAGTGGAGGGCATAAAACTCAGTCAACAGAAACTGTAAGTGATGTGGAAACAGAGTCGATGCCGATAGCTGAGAAGGTAAGTAACAATCCTGTACTTACAGAAGATTTCAAGAAAACCTTTGAGACAACGAATGCTCTTTCAGTAGAAAAAGTAGTTCGTACTATAACGGAAAGTGAAGATGGAGGCACAAACACAAAGTACGAATCATATTTATTATCATATTTGGATTTGTCCAATCATACGGAGCAAACAATGGATTATTCGAATGCATCAGTAGGAGAAGATTTTGAGGTGAATAAAGTAATAGAATCAGATTTTATTTCAGAATATGGTTTTGATTATAACCAGATAAATGGATATGAGCTTTATGAGCGTTTGTTGAAAGAATCTGGGATTGATGGAAATTTGAACAAAGTTACATTCGATGCGAAAACTTATGATATGACAGGGCAGGAAGTTTATGTGTTAGATCAGGAATGTAGCGTCATTCAGAAGCTTTTGAAAAAGGTTGATTATGATGAAATAATAAGCTCCGAAGTATCTTATCAAATAACTAACATAAACGGAGTTGTTATGCCAGAGTATTTTACGGCGGTTGTTCAATATAAAGCAGGAACGCAAATTGTTACTAAGAATTTGTTTTTACAGATTACATTAGAAAGTGCAAATTTAGGAGGTACGTATGAATTGGAAGAGTAAGATTCTATTATGCTTTGGCATTATTATTGGAATGTTTGCTTGTATCCATACTACTGTATTTGCGGATGATGTTGGAGATACTGGTGGTACAGGCCAGGGAGATATTACAGGAACCAATGTATATACCTTTAATTACATCTATGATTCTGCAAGAGATGCAATTGAATTGCAGGTGGTAACAAAGAATCCTATCAGTAGTTTTGGGAATACAAATACGCATACTTATACGAGTCCGTCCGATCAGCTTGTGTTACATACGCAGAATCCAATCTGTGGAAATTCCATTGATAATGCGATTGCAACCATGAACGCAGTTGGTGGTTATAATTTATCTGTATCAGATGTAAAGTCAAAGTTGAATGCACTTGGGTATTATGACAAAGGAAATGGTGTATGGAAATATAACGGTGGATATTTGACTTATGTGTCGGCTGTAAAAATCAGACCGAAGGTTCATACGGTACACTATGAAGCAAATGGTGGAAGTGGAGCTCCTGGAAATCAGATAAAGACAGAAGGTGTGCAGATGAATTTGTCTAACACGAAACCTACAAGAACAGGGTACACTTTCAAGTATTGGACTGCAAGTATTGGTGGAATTTATAATCCAGGGCAGAACTATACCCATGACCAAGACGGGGGAACTGTAACTATGACTGCTTATTGGAAAGATGAGACAGCTCCTAGTTGTAGTGATTTTGTGGCAACACCAAATTACTGGAGTGCAGGAAATGGAACAGTAACATTTTCAGCGCAGGATCGAGGATCTGGATTGTCAGCAATTACCTTACAGAGATATTCATATGTGACTCGTTCGTGGAGTACTGTGAAAACATGGTCATATAATGGAACAACAAGTAAGGTTACAGGTAGCTACACGGAGTATTCAGAGGGAGTATTTTATTATAAGCTCACAATCACAGATAAAGCTGGGAACACAACAACAAAGACATCTGCGACTATATATTTGGATCATTCAAACCCTGTGTTAAGTGGTGCGCAAAATACTTTTACAGATTGGACGAATGTAGCACCAGTCATTAGTTTTTCTGCATCGGATTATCTAAGCGGAACTACTTATAATGGTTCTGGTCTTGCATCTGTAGTCATCAAAGATGATTCTGGAAATGTTGTGGCAAGAGGAACGTCCTCAGCCTATTATAGGTTAGCTGCAAAGTATGAGGGTATTCATACATGGTATATTATAGCGACAGATAATGTAGGACATACAAGTAGTGCGCAAGTTTCGACAAAATATGACATTACAGTGCCAGGTCTGGACGGAACCGAAGTGACGGATGTTATCAATGGAGTAACTGTGTCGGGGTATTGCCAGGACAATATTATCAATCAGCATATTGATGATGAGGCAAGTAGAAGTGTAAATCATCCCAATGTAACATCTGGATTAAAGAGTGTCATTCTGTATAAGGTGTATCGAGGTAATAAAACAGCAATTACAACGGATAGGACAAGAGCAATATTTGGAAGCTCCAATACGCATTCTTATTTCGATATGTATTATGACATCAATCCAACGGATGATATTGTTGACTATTATCTTGTGATTGTTCAAGATTATGCAGGAAATACAGTAACAAAGAAATTGACCAGTCAGAGATCACTTCTGTCATGGTTTCACACGAGTATAGATCGAAGTACTTACGAATAAGGAAAGGGAAATGAATGGATAAAATAACATTGAAGGTAAAAGAGTGTAGTGAGTTTGAAACACTGGGAGAATGCCATGAGAATATTGAATCTGTGTCGGAGGCAGTGCGATTATGGAAGAAGATTCCTGCAGAAAGGATGCAGGGTATTAAGTCTATTGCAGTGGTATTAGAATCACCAGGAAATATTATGGATGGTTCGGAATTAGATATCTTAGTAGGGAAGCACTTTGATCTTGAAGTGCTGCGTTATGTTCCAGATATCCTAGAAAACAAGCAGGCACAAGAAATGATTAAGGAGCTTGTGAGAAGTTTTCCTGATATGGAAGTGAGAGGCAGTATTCCAGAGGAACTTGAAAAGTCGAATTGCATAGATAAGGGAAGCATAAGAATAGGACATCATAGGTAAAGATTGAGGGCAGTGGTTTTATCGCTGTCCTTTTTGATGAAAATGAGTGAATTAAAACCATATAGATGGTACAATAAAATAAGAAATTATTCTTAGGAGCAGTTATGAAAATATTGTATGAAAAAGATGCAGATGAAAATGCTTGGAGTTATTATCAAAAAATTTATAGAGATACAATAGCCTGAATTATTCATGGTGATATAGAAAAAAATATTCTATCCACCGATTCAGTTTATTGTTTAATTCAGTTTGTTTTTGTTGATAATTAAGGACATTTCTTCTAAAAAAGGGTAGAAAATCCCTG
>JAQVCP010000021.1 GCA_028689735.1 Hespellia sp.
ATTTGTGACGAATCTTTTTAAGATTCAGTCCCGAATACTTTTTGCTCTGATTTGGCTTATGGAACTAATGAAGATAGAGCCTGTTGATTTGGAACCAGAAATGGTTTAATCAGCAGACACTAAATAAGGATTTGCAGCGGAGTGTATGTTGACAAAGTAAAAGAAATGGGTAGACCGCTCACAGACGATGAATCGGAAGAATTTAGAATTAAATAAGCAATAACAAACACGAGCACCAGTGAGGAAGTAGAAAATCATTAGTCCCTGCCTGGTGCTTTTTTATTGTCCTGTTGCCCAACTGGAATTTCGTTGGATGCCATAAGAGAACTGCCAGATAGCAAGTCAAATATTATTGGGACTGTTTATTACGGAGAGCTTGTTGAGGAAATCGACAGCAAACCATACTGCAAGAAAGTAGTATGCGCATGTGAAGGTGGCAGTACTTTTATAGGCTGGATTGCCAGTAAAAATATTGATAAACATGTTGATGCGTATCTTGAAAGCACAAAATGATTTTAATTCAAATGAGAAAGGGGAGAACTTAAAGTGAAACGAGTATTGTTGGATGCAAATGAGGAAAACATATTGGAGTCGATTAGAAATAATAATTATAATCGTATCCCGGATATAAAGTCTTTTATAGAATCACTAGATACAATAGATGGAAATATGTTTATTAGTTTGGATGGAAGATGGGGAGAAGGAAAGACTTTTTATGTCAGACAAATTGAGGAAACGTTAAAATATTTAAGCAAGAAACAGTATGGCAATGAAGATACGGTTAAAGAAAGTGCTGATTATTTTGTGAATAATCTGTTTTCAGACATTGTATTGAAACATTCATATTTACCAGTATACTATAATGCCTGGCTTTATGATAATCATGATGATCCTTTGTTATCATTGGTAGCAATAATGACGAAAACCGGAGCAAATACAGGTAGTACCAAAATTAGTAAAAACAATTTGGGTGATAAAATCAAAACAGTTATTTCATCAATTAGTACACCGTATGGTGGGATTGATGCAAATGCAATTAGCCAAGCGTTATCCGGACGGGATGTCTTGAAAAATATTGTGACTTCTGAACAAATACGAGCAACTGTTAAAGAATTATTTGATGAATTATTAGTCGAAAAAGCAGAAAAACTGGTTATTTTTATCGATGAATTGGATAGATGTCGACCTAGCTTTGCCATTGAAATGCTTGAACGAATCAAACATTATTTTGACGATGATAGAGTTGTTTTTGTTGTGGCAACTAATAAGGAGCAGTTAGCGCATACTGTTTCAAAGTATTACGGAAATGGTTTTGACACAACCACATATCTGAATAAATTTTTTGATTTGAATGTACATATGCCAATAAGGAGATTTTCAAAAAGACTTTTCGATGATGGTCGTGAACAGTATTTTTTGAATTCAATTGCTGGAGGATTAAATGACCACTATCGTTTGACTTTAAGAGACAGCTTGCTTTTTAAAGAAAAAATTTCTGGATTACCGCAAAAATATGTGAATGATTCAGGAATTCAAGGAGCTTGTTTTTCAGCTTTTATTCCGATTATAGCGATATTGGATATTGTAAATGAGGTTGAGAAAGTTAAATTTTTAAATGGTACAAGTTCATTGCTGCATGATTTGCCCTCGAATGTTCCGGAATTAAATTATATGATGTGCAGATTTGCAGATCAAGATGCAGAGGAAAATGAAAAGTTTGAAAATGGTTTTGATAAAATCAATCAAGTATATCAATATGCTTTCGGAAATCATGACAGGAAAGAGTATAATAATTTGCCTTATGATGTTGCTGAGAATATTGGTGAAATATGTATTAGAATTTATGATGGTTTTAAATTAACGTGATGTAAATGTAGCTGCTGAGGAAAATCGTTCAATATATGTAAAACAAGCACAAAAGAACAAGGAGATAGATGTAAACAGCTCGGGATAACTCAAAGAGGTATTCATGCTTTTAGAAAAACTTTGAATTCAAATATGAGATGTTCAGGTGTATCAGAGATTGTTGCTTCTTCATTATTAGGTCATTCACCACAAGTTAATAGAGAATATTATACATATGACACTTCATCAATAGATGAAAAAAGAAACATTTTAACAAATATTCATACTTCATAAAAACAAAAAGGTAATAAAAAAGGTAATAAAAGTAATAAAACTTTCATTACCATGAAATGCTACAAACCCTTATAATTCAAGGAAAAATCGGGGTGACAAGATTCGAACTTGCGACCTCACGGCCCCCAGCCGTGCACTCTAACCAAACTGAGCCACACCCCGATACTCAATATCTCATACACACATATTACAATGTGAAAATACGATACATTAGTATTATATAGAAGCAGTGGTGAAAATGCAATGGGAAGTTTGAAAACTGGCATCACATTTTTTGACAGATTTCATACATTAATAGTATATAAATATATGAGAAAGGATGCTTGAAATATGCCGAATTACCAAAATAATCCGCGTAACTATAATAGGCAGGGTATGAATTCTGTTATGCCAACAGCTGCGGGAAGGTGCATGGATGACTGCTACAAGAAACATGATATACTTGACGGAATGCCACTGGCTATGGCCTATGTACCATGGCAGGAATGGAAATGCCCTTATGAGCCGCAAAAAGGACTGCAGAGGGGAACGATTTTTCCGGAGCTTGATAAGCCATTTTATGGAAAAGGAGGATGCAGACGATGAGTGGACAGCCGTGTAAAAAAGAAATGCTTGATCATATCAATGCAGTGAGTTTCTCTGCTTTGGAAGCACAATTATATCTGAATACCCATCCATGTGATAAATGTGCACTGGAAAGTTTCTATGAGTGTAATAAAATGCGCAACAAAGCTCTCAGAGAATATGCAACTTACTATGGACCACTGACAATCGATACTGCGACAGCCTCCTGTTCAGACAGGTGGAACTGGATTCAGGAGCCATGGCCATGGCAGGAAGGGGGATGCTGATTTATGTGGAATTATGAAAAAAGACTGCAATATCCGGTGAAAATATCTGAGACGAACCCCAAACTGGCGCAGGCAATCATTACCCAGTTTGGAGGACCGGACGGAGAATTGGCGGCATCAATGCGTTATCTTTCACAGCGTTATACAATGCCATATAAGGAAGTGACAGGGACACTGACGGACATCGGGACAGAAGAACTTGCCCATATGGAAATGATAAGTGCCATCGTGTACCAACTGACAAGAGATCTCTCAATCGAAGAAATAAAGGCGTCCGGATTTGACAAATATTATGTGGACCATACACTGGCACTCTATCCGATTGCCGCCAGCGGGATGCCGTGGACGGCAACTTATTTTCAGTCCAAGGGAGATCCAATCACAGACTTGACAGAGGATCTGGCAGCAGAGCAGAAGGCACGAACGACGTACGATAATCTGATCCGCCTCTGCGCAGGGCATGCTGAGATTGTTGATCCGCTTCGATTTCTGCGGGAACGTGAGATTGTGCACTTTCAGCGTTTTGGAGAAAGCTTGAGAATCGTGCAGGAGAATCTGGATTCTAAGAACTTTTATGCGTTTAATCCTGAATTTGACTGTCATTAAGTGCTGCATGATGGATTGACGAAGGCACGGTGATGAGTAAAAAGGCCGCAGCGGGAAGGTTGGTGCGGCCTTTTGAAAATAAGTGCCCCTTCCGAAAAGCAGGTTGTTTTTTTTTTTCGAGGAGGGTATAATAACGAAATAGACATTTGAGAACAAAGGAGAATTAATATATGTGTGGATTTGCAGGATATGTAGGACAAGTTGACAACAGAGAAGAAGTACTCACTAACATGATGAATACCATTGTTCACCGTGGTCCTGACAGCGAAGGAAAGTTTATAGATGACGATGCCGCTCTTGGGTTTAGAAGACTGAGCATCATCGATCTTTCAGCAGAGGGCGACCAGCCGTTATATAATGAAGACCGATCCAAGGTGCTGGTGTTCAATGGTGAGATATATAATTATCAGGAATTGAGAGAGAAGCTGATAGAAGCGGGACATGTGTTCACTTCTCATACAGACTCCGAGACACTTCTTCATGGATATGAGGAGTGGGGCGAGAAGCTGGTAAAGAAACTGCGTGGAATGTATGCGTTTGTTATCTGGGACAGGAAGGAGAAAAAACTGTTTGGTGCAAGAGATATTTTTGGAATCAAGCCGATGTACTATGCCCAGATGAACGGTACCCTTATGTTTGGTTCGGAGATTAAGTCCTTTGTAGAGCATCCAAAGTTTGACAAGGTGTTCAACGAGGCCGCACTTGGCAATTACCTTTCTTTTCAGTTCGTCCCTACGAATGAGACATTTTTTAAAGGTGTTTTCTGTGTACAGCCGGGACATTATTTTACGTATTCCAATGGCAATCTGGAGATTAAGCGCTACTTTGAACCACGGTTTACCGGAGATACGGATAAGAGCCTTGAGGAAGTGGAAGAAGATGTCGAAAAAGTAATGAAGGAATCTGTGGAGATGCACAAGATCAGTGACGTAGAGGTTGCATCTTATCTCTCCAGTGGTGTGGATTCCAGTTATCTGACCTATTTGGGTCAGGTGGACCGTACATTTACGGTTGGCTTTGACGAAGGAAAGTACAGCGAGATTCAGGATGCGAAGGAATTTGCAGCCAGCATTAATATGAAGAACGATGCAAAGGTGATTACGCCGGAGGAATACTGGGACAACTTATCAGACATTCAGTATTATATGGACGAACCTGTGGCAGATCCGGCAGCAATCGCTTTGTTCTTCCTGAGTCAGGAGGCGGCAAAAAAGGTGAAGGTTGTTCTCTCCGGTGAGGGATCTGACGAATTGTTCGGCGGATATAACATTTATTGTGAGCCGCTGGAACATACGGGATTTGATAAGATTCCAATGCCACTTAGACGCTGCATGGGATGGTTTGCAGAACGTTGTCTTCCGAGAGGCGTGAAGGGCAGAGGTTTTCTGATGCGACACGGCAAGACTCTGGAAGAGCGCTATTTTGCGAATGCGACGAATATCTTTACGGAGCGAGAGGCCAACCGGGTGCTGAAAAAAGGATGTAAGCCTGGAATTCAGAAGGTGACAGCTCCGCTCTACAAGAGAGTGCAGGGCAAGGATCCGGTTACAAAGATGCAGTATGTGGATCTTCATCTTTGGCTGGTACATGATATTCTGATGAAGGGCGATAAGATGGGAATGGCCAATTCGCTGGAAGTCAGAGTACCATTCCTTGACCGGAAAGTTCTGGAGCTTGCACAGACTCTGCCTCTGGATTATAAGGTGCGTGCACCGAAGACAAAGGTGGCTCTTAGAGGGGCGGCTGAGAAGGTAATCCGCAGCAAGACAGCAGAAAAGAAAAAGCTTGGCTTCCCAATTCCAATCCGCGTATGGCTGAAGGAAGAGAAGTATTATAAGATTGTCAAGGAGATGTTCTCTACTGATGCAGCGAAGCAATTCTTTGACACAGAATACCTGATTGGGTTGTTGGATGATCACAAAGCAGGAAAATCATCTAATGAGAAGACGGATAATAGTCGTAAGATCTGGACAGTCTATATTTTTCTTGTATGGTATGACCGGTATTTTGGTCATGGAAAACCGGTTCATCCAGAATGGAAGGATCCGCGCAAGACTGTAGCAGAGTAAGAAGAAACAGGGGAGTTGACCTTGTCAGGCAAGTAGCAAAGCGGATTGCAAATATCTGCCTGAGACCAGTGGGGAAATGCAATAAAAGGGGTTTTAGAGTATGAATAGTAGAACTGTGCAGCCAGTCCGGCGGCAGCAGACAAGAAAAAGAAGAAGGACAGAGGTAAAAAAAGCATATGTGGATTATAATCTGATCGTAGTAATTATTTTCCTAGTCTGCTTTGGCCTGATTATGCTTTATAGTGCCAGCTATTACGAAGCACAGATAAAGTTTGGAAATGATATGGAATATTTCAGCAAGCAGGCACTGATCAGTGTTGTGAGCTTTGCAGTAATGCTTATTGTGTCAAAGATTGATTATCATATTTATGCACCGTTCTCCTTGGAGATATTTTTATTTGCCATCTTTATGATGGTTTTGGTACAGACACCACTTGGAGTAGAAAGTTACGGGGCAAGACGCTGGCTTCAGCTTCCGGGAAATATGACACTGCAGCCAGCAGAGATTATGAAGATTGCAGTGATTCTTTTTATTCCATATATTATTTGCAAGATAGGAAAAGGCGTGGGGACAACGGAAGGCGCCTTAAAGATTCTGGCGTATGGAGCAATTGCTTCCGGGTGTGTGTTGTTTTTGACGGATAACTTGAGTACTGCGCTGATTGTTATGGCGATTTCAGTTATATTACTTTTTGTGGTACATCCAAAGACAAAGCCGTTCCTAGTGCTGTTTGGCGGTGGTCTGACAGCGGCGGTAGTAGGAATCATGATTCTCTCTGCCAATATTTCGACGAGTACGAACTTCCGCCTGCGGAGGTTGCTGGTATGGCTCAGACCGGAGGAGTATTCTGCTTCCGGGGGATATCAGGTAATGCAGGCTTTGTATGCAATTGGTTCAGGAGGATTCTGGGGGAAGGGCCTTGGAAATAGTACGCAGAAGCTTAGCGTGATTCCGGAGGCGCAGAACGATTTCATTCTTTCCATTATATGTGAAGAGCTGGGGGTGTTCGGAGCAATTGTAGTAGTAGTCCTGTTCGGTATTCTATTGTACAGGCTGCTGTTTATTGCAAGAAATGCACCGGATATGTATGGTTCTCTGGTGGCGACAGGCATTTTAGCGCATATTGCACTGCAGGTAGTACTTAATATAGCAGTGGTGATTAATCTGATACCGACAACGGGAATAACACTTCCATTTATCAGCTACGGCGGAACTTCGGTATTGTTTCTGATGATTGAGATGGGGATTGCCTTAGGAATATCAAGAAAAATTAAGATAAGCACTGATTAATTGAAAAACAACTTTCCATGCTATATAAAATATGTTATGATAATGTAGTATTGAATACTACATATAATAGACTTGAATTCCCGAAGGGCTGACTGTGGCCGGGGATACATAATAGAGTCTGGGAGGATATAAGATGGATTACAGAGTAATAGTAGATAGTTGTGGTGAACTGACAGAAGAGATGAAAGCGAGCGGGATTTTCGAGACAGCTTCGCTTTCTATTCAGGTTGACGATGATCATATTGTAGATGATGAGACTTTTGATCAGGCCCAGTTCCTGAAAAAGGTAGCGGCAAGCACGAATTCTCCAAAGTCTTCCTGTCCATCGCCGGAGAAGTATGTGAATAGCTATGGCTGTGGAGCAAGCCGCGTATATGCGGTGACATTATCTGCTGAGCTGAGTGGTTCTTATAATAGTGCGGTTCTTGGTAAGAACCTTTATGAAGAAGAATATGGTAAGAAAGATATTCATGTCTTTAATTCTCGTAGTGCTTCGGTTGGCGAGACGCTGATTGCATTGAAGATTCAGGAATGTGAAGAAGCCGGGATGACCTTTGATCAGGTGGTGGATACCGTGGAAGCATACATTGCAGCACAGAATACGTATTTTGTGCTGGAGTCTCTGGAGACCCTTCGCAAGAATGGAAGATTGTCTGGTATCAAAGCTATGGTAGCGAGTGCTCTGAATATCAAGCCGGTCATGGGAGCTACGGACGAGGGCGCAATCGTTCAGCTAGGGCAGGCCAGAGGAATGAAGAAAGCATTGGTCAAGATGGTGGATTCTGTAGCTGCCAATGAAAAGAATGCGAAAAATAAGATTCTTGCTATTTCCCACTGTAATGCACCGGAGAGAGCGGAGCAGGTTGAGAAGATTTTACTGGAACGCATGAATGTGAAAAAGAGTTTCGTGATAGATACCGCAGGTATCAGCAGTATGTATGCGAATGACGGTGGAATTATTGTTGTGATATAGGGGGGAATGTGATATACTTACATCTAAAAGATGTGAGTATAACGATTATTACACGGAGGATATTTCGATGAGTCAGGAAAAAGTGGATCACTATAAAGAAGAAAAAGCGAATAGAAAAAAGATTGTCCGCAAAGAAAAGATTATGAATGTTGTACGCAAAAGCGTATTAGCACTTGTTGCGGTTGCCCTGATTGGATGGTTGGGTTTTTCAGCTTACAATTCTTACACAGCAAGTCAGCCGAGAGAAGTGGTAGAGATTGACTATAATGCAATTACAGATTATATGAATGCGCTGTAATTTAATCTGGTAATAAGCAGTATTTCAGAAGGGAGTCCCGATGGGGCTTCTTTTTTGTTGTCCAGGAAAGTTCGGAGAACTTTCCTGGACGGCAGAATTTGCGGTATGGCTAAGATTGGTTCATAACGTCAAAAAATGCCCCCACCACTCTCCACCATATTTCATCTTTGATATGTGAACAAGCATTTGGCATGGTAAAAAAATGTAAAAAAAACACATAAACACAACATATGGTGAATTAACGAAGATGGAACACTACACTAAGTACTTTGGAGATAATGAATGGTCAAAAGCCTTGAATTTTAAGATTTTTGACCATTTGTGCAAAATGCTTAAAACGGGAAAAAACAGAAAAAAAGGGTTGAAAATGGTGGGCGGGTGGTATAGAATGGAGTCAAGTGGTAGGAAGTGGTAGATAGTGGTGACAAAGTGGTAGATGCATTGTCCACTTTGAAAGAGGGTGTACCCATATGTTATTAGGAGAATACAATCATAGTATTGATGATAAGGGCAGATTAATCATTCCTGCTAAGTTACGTGAGGAGCTGGGTGACAGCTTCGTTATTTGTAACGGCTTAGAAGGATGCTTGTTTGTGTATTCTCAAGAAGAATGGGAAAACTTTGTAGGAGAGCTAGAAACCTTACCACGGATGAACAAAGATGCCAGAGCTTTCAAGCGTTATTTTTTTGGAAGTGCATCAGAAGGTAGTTTTGACAAGCAGGGAAGAGTACTGATTACACCATCACTCCGAAAGGCTGCCAATCTGGAGAAAGATGTGGTTCTAGTAGGGGTACAGGATCGTGTCGAGATTTGGGATAAGGCCCGTTGGGAAGATCAGAGCGATATTTCCGAAGACGATATGGATGCAATTGCAGAACGTATGGAGTCGATTGGAATCAGAATCTAAGGACTTGCAGGATACCGTGGGGAGACATGGTATACAGAATTACTTTAATGGGCACATCTAATAAGAATTTGAACTAAGTTCAAATCGGATGTACGCAGGTAATGCTTCTTTTTCAAAAGCGTTACGAGAATGGAGGATGTTATGGCATTCAAGCACACATCAGTTTTACTGAATGAGACGGTAGATGGATTGGCTGTTAAGCCAGATGGCATTTACGTCGATGCTACACTCGGAGGAGGCGGACATGCCTATGAGGTGTGTAGGAAACTAGGTAACAAGGGGAGTTTTATAGGAATAGACCAGGACGCTGCTGCAATTGCTGCTGCCAGTGTTCGACTAGGCGACTTCGGGGAGAAAGTAACAATAATCAGAAGCAATTATTGCGAAATGAAGTCGAAGCTTCATGAGATAGGCATTGACAAAGTCGATGGGATCGTTCTTGATCTGGGCGTGTCTTCATATCAGCTTGACACGGCAGACCGGGGATTTTCTTATCGTTATGATGCACCGCTGGACATGAGAATGGACCAGAGGCAGGAGATGACTGCCAAGGACATCGTCAATGGCTACAGTGAGATGGACCTTTTTCGTGTTATCAGAGATTATGGGGAAGATAAGTTTGCCAAGAATATTGCCAAGCATATCGTAATCGAACGCGAAAAAGGTACTATTGAAACAACAGGACAATTGATAGAAATCATAAGACATGCCATACCAATGAAGATGCAGAAGACGTCGGGACATCCGGCGAAGAGAACCTTTCAGGCAATTCGAATTGAATTGAACAGGGAGCTGGAAGTATTGCGGGATTCGCTGGATGACATGATTGATTTGCTTAATCCAGGAGGAAGGATTTGTATTATTACCTTCCATTCACTGGAAGACAGGATTGTTAAGAGTATCTTCCGAAAAAATGAGAACCCTTGCACCTGTCCGAGTTCATTTCCCATGTGTGTATGTGGGAATGTCTCAAAGGGGAGAGTTATAACAAAGAAACCAATATTACCAAGTGAAGAGGAACTGGAGAGCAACAGTCGCTCCAAGAGTGCAAAACTTCGTATCTTCGAACGCAAGTAGTACGGGGAGAAAGGGGTAAGCAGCATGGCAGACAGAAGACAGAGACAGCAAAGTGTCTCAAGACAACAATATTACAGTGACAGACAAGCATACATCTACGGCAATGCTGCGCGTCAACCCGAAGTACTACCAAGGACGAAGAAAAAAGTAAGAGTCCGTAAGCCGCAACATACAAGCAGACAGGTGAGGCAGAACCGCAACCGGGCTTTTAATATGGATTTTGCATACGTTGCATTTTTGGCAGCAGCAGCAATCTGTATGATGATTGTGTGCATACATTTCCTTCAGATTCAATCTGAGATCAAGACAAGAACAGATAAAATTTCAACTCTTCAGCTGGAACTTACATCGTTGAAAGAAGAAAATGACACGGCGTACAATGTAGTAGTGGATTCTATAAATATTGAAGATATCAGAAACAAAGCGATGAACGAGATGGGTATGGTGTATGCAGTCAATGGACAGGTTATTTCGTATGACAGCCCGACCAGTGATTATGTAACACAGTATGCAGATATACCAGAAAGTGGTGTACTCGCCCAGTCGGATGAAGCAGAAAAATAGAGTATTATGGAGTAAGAATTAAAAAGGTGAAAATATGGCGAGGAGATACAAAAAAAATCGGTTTCAGTTTCTGAAACGAAAATTTCCGAAGCGTATGCAGAAAAAGCTAGCAATGGTCTTTACAGCTATTGTACTAGCTTTTGTTGTACTTATAGGTAGAATTACTTATATCAATGCTTCCAAAGGAGATAAGTATACAAAGATTGTTCTGGAACAGCAGCAATACGACAGTCAGACAATCCCGTACAAACGAGGGGATATCATTGACCGGAATGGAACGAAGGTTGCAACAAGCGAGCGGGTGTACAATGTCATTCTGGATGCTAAACTTCTTATGGATGATAAGAAATATTTAACACCGACATTGAAGGTGCTAAAGGACTGCTTTGGCATCGAAGAGACGGATGTGCAGACGATTCTCACGGACAGCCCTACTAGCCGATATACTATTTTAAAAAAAGGTGTGGACTACGATACTGCAAAGAAATTCAAAGAGATCGATGCAGATGATGAGAATTATCCGGATATTGCGGGAATCTGGCTTGAGGATGATTACAGCCGGACTTACCCGTATAATAGTCTGGCAAGTGATTTGATTGGTTTTACAGCATCTGGAAATGTGGGAACTGCTGGGATTGAAGCGGCTTACAATTCTGTTTTAAATGGAACAGATGGAAGAGAATATGGATACCTGACGGAGGATTCATCCCTGGAGCGTACAGTCAAAGAAGCGACAGATGGATACAACGTAGTGACGACCATCGATGTGACGCTGCAGAGCATAGTGGAGCAGTGCATCAAGGAGTTCAACGACGAGCATGCCAATACGGCAAGGGCTGGGGAGCCGGGAAGCAAGAATACCGGAGTCATTATTATGAATCCAAATACTGGCGAGATTCTGGCAGAAGCATCATATCCAAATTTTGATTTGAACAATCCGAGAGAGCTTACGACTGCGTACTCGGCGGAAGCGATTGCTGCTATGTCGGATGAGCAGAAGCTGGAGGCGCTGAATGCACTGTGGAGGAACTTCTGCGTCAGTGATGCCTATGAACCGGGATCCACGGTGAAACCATTTACCATAGCTGCTGCGTTAGAGACCGGTGCAATCAATGGATCAGAGACCTATAATTGCAGCGGCGCTCTTCATGTCGGCGATTATGACATTCATTGCCATCTGCGTTCCGGGCATGGGACGGAGACTGTGGAGGAAGCGGTTGCCAATTCCTGCAACGTGGCGCTGATGGAGATTGCAGAAGTAATCGGCGTGGAGAACTTCACGAAATACCAGCACATTTTTGGTTTTGGAGAATATACTGGAATCGATCTTCCAGGAGAAGCGTCTACATCATCCCTGCTCTACTCCGCTGACAGCATGGGAATTACAGATTTGGCAACCAATTCATTTGGCCAGAATTTTAATGTGACAATGACTCAGCTGGTGACGGGCTTTAGCTCACTGATAAACGGTGGAAACTATTATGAGCCTCACGTTGTGAAACAGATACAGGATCAGAATGGTAATGTAATCGAGACCAAGACACCGACACTTCTGAAAAAGACAATTTCGGAGGAAACCTCTACTCTGTTGAAGCAGTACATGAAAGCAGTAGTAGATTATGGGACGGGAACCGAATGCCAGGTGGAAGGATACGATATCGGCGGCAAGACGGGTACCGCAGAGAAACTTCCGAGAGGAGAGGGGAATTATCTGCTGTCTTTTGTAGGCTACGCACCACAGGAAAATCCGGAGGTGGTAGTGTATGTTGTGATTGACGAGGCAAACTCAGACAACCAGTCCAACAGTGCTTTGGTGGCGGGATTATCGCAGAAGATTATGGCGCAGGCATTTCCTTATCTGAACATTACAACAGTGGAAGGATATGACCCGGTGGCGGCAGCTGCAGCTGCAAAAGAAGCGGCACAGGAGGAAGCAGCTACAGAAGAATATACTTCCTACGATGAAGAATATGACGACAACTACAATAACGAAGACGGCTACTATGGAGATGAAAATTATGACCCGGATTATACAGACTGGGTGACAGATGATTCTCAAGATGAAAGCGCAGAATAGTAGTAAATTGAGATAGAAATGAATAACCTTAGGAATGATGTAATAAATTATAACAACATCTTCCTGAGGTTTTTGTTTGCAATGAAAAATAAAACATATATCAGAAAAAAAGAAATGATTGTATTTTTTGGAGCAGTCCTCATTTTGCTTTCGCTTATGGGCAGGCTGGTTTATCTGATGATCTTTCGTGCGGAATATTATCAGGAGAAAGCCAGGACGCTCCATGAGCGGGAACGTGACATCAAGGCAGCAAGGGGAGAAATCCTGGACTGCAGAGGGACTGTACTTGCGGCGAATAGGACGGTCTGTACCATATCGGTCATCCATAATCAGATCGAGGATGCTGAGCGTGTTATCCAAGTTCTGACAGCAGAGCTTGGAATGGAGGTGGAGGAAGTAAGAAAACAGGTGGAAAAGGTTTCTTCGATTGAGCGAATCAAGACGAATGTAGAAAAGGAAACAGGAGATAAGATTCGGGCGTATGACCTTCCGGGAGTAAAAGTGGATGAGGATTATAAACGATATTATCCTTACAATGAGCTGGCCTCCAAGGTTCTTGGCTTTACCGGTGGCGACAACCAGGGAATCATCGGTCTGGAGGTGGTCTATGAGGAATATCTGAAAGGGGAAAATGGGAAAATCCTGACGATGACAGATGCCCGGGGTGTGGAGCTGGAAGGTGTTGCAGAAGACCGGATTGAGCCGGTTGCCGGCGAAAATCTGCAAATTAGTCTGGATTACAATATCCAGAGCTATGCACAGCAGGCGGCGGAAAAGGTCATGGAAGAAAAGCAGGCAGACAAAGTCGCTATCATACTGATGAATCCCCAGAATGGAGAAGTGCTGGCGATGGTAAATGTGCCGGAATTCAATCTCAACGACCCTTATACCTTAAGTGGCAGCGGGGAAGGAATCACAGATGAGGAACGACAGAACCGTCTGAATCAGATGTGGCGAAACGGCTGCATCAATGATACGTATGAACCGGGGTCAACCTTTAAGATTATTACCTCTTCAGCCTGTCTGGAGGAAGGTGTCGTGAAGCTTTCGGATACCTTTAGCTGCCCTGGGTACCGGGTGGTAGAAGATCGGAAAATCCGATGCCATAAAGTCGGTGGACACGGAGGGGAAACCTTTGTAGAAGGAATACAGAATTCCTGCAATCCTGTGTTTATTGATATCGGACTGCGTCTGGGGGCAGAGCGCTTTTATGATTATTTTGAGCAGTTCGGGCTGCTTGGAAAGACAAAGATTGATCTCCCGGGGGAGGCGGCGACGATCATGCATAAAAAAGAAGATATTGGATTAGTTGAGCTTGCTACCATGACCTTTGGCCAGTCCTTTCAGATTACACCAATCCAGATGGCTACCACCGTAAGTTCGCTGGTCAATGGAGGAACTCGTGTGACTCCCCACTTCGGAGTACAGGTGGTAGATCAGGAAGGTAAAACAATCGAGAAATTCAAATACAGTATTCAGAACGAAATAGTTTCCAAAGAAACTTCGGAAACTATGCAGCAGCTTTTGAAAAGCGTGGTGGAAGATGGATCTGGAATCAATGGTTATATTGAAGGATATGAAATCGGAGGAAAGACAGCGACTTCCCAGACACTTCCGAGAAGTGCCAACAAATACATTTCTTCCTTTATTGGCTTTGCTCCGGCTGACAATCCGACGGTACTTGGAATGTGTGTTATTTATAATCCCCAGGGAATCTACTACGGGGGGACGATCGCGGCACCGGTAATCCGGGATATTTTTGAAAATATTTTTCCTTATCTGGGGATAGAAAAACAGGAGGGAAATACACTCCCGGAGGAAGGTGAACAACAAGGAAACAGCGAGTGAGGAAAAGCTGCCAGGTACCCACTACAAATGGTTGAAAAACAAAATAGAATGGGGTATACTGTTTTAGACAATGACGAATGAAAAAAAGAGGTGCGTTTATGAACTATAATGTAGTGATACCAGTGTTAATTTCTTTTGCGCTAAGCGTGATTATGGGACCCATTGTAATCCCTTTTTTAAGAAGGCTCAAGATGGGGCAGACAGAGCGTGAGGACGGAGTACAGTCACATTTAAAGAAAGCCGGAACCCCGACTATGGGCGGGGTGATTATACTGGGAAGTATTGTGATTACCTCACTGTTCTATTTGAAGGATTACCCGAAGATTATTCCGATACTGTTTCTGACAGTGGGATTTGGACTGATCGGTTTTCTGGATGATTATCTAAAGGTAGTCATGAAGCGTTCGGATGGATTGTATCCCAAACAGAAGATGGCATTGCAGATCGTAGTAACTGCAATTTTTGCATTTTATATCGTGAAGGTGGCGAAGATTCCACTGACCCTTCTGATTCCGTTTACCGGAGGGAAGTATCTGAATATTGGCTGGCTTTCAATTCCACTGCTGTTTATCGCAGTGATCGGGACGGTCAATGGCACGAACTTTACAGATGGTCTGGATGGTCTGGCTTCCAGTGTTACTGTTTTAGTTGCAACATTTTTCACAGTGGTTGCAATCGGAACGAGGAGCGGAATTGAACCGATTACCTGTGCGGTGGTCGGAGCACTGCTTGGCTTCCTGTTATTTAATGTATACCCTGCAAGCGTGTTTATGGGAGATACAGGCTCCCTTGCTCTGGGTGGATTCGTAGCAGCAACAGCGTATATGATGCAGATGCCGATTTTTATCTGTATTGTGGGCCTGATTTATCTGATAGAAGTGATCTCAGTTATGATTCAGGTTACATATTTCAAGGCAACTGGCGGAAAAAGGTTCTTTAAGATGGCACCGATCCACCATCATTTTGAATTATGTGGCTGGTCAGAGACCAGAGTAGTTGCAGTGTTCTCAATCGTGACAGCAATCCTTTGTCTGGTTGCGCTTATGGCTTTGTAAGGGGCCTTACATTATAGGAGGATAGGAAAATGGAACTTTCAGGAAAAAAGGTATTGGTTTTTGGTTCCGGTATCAGCGGAATCGCGGCAAGTAAGATGCTTCAGACTATAGGAGCAGATGTAATATTATATGATGGCAACGAAAAACTGGATGCAGAGAAGATTCAGGAACAGATAGGGGGAGCGGTCACTGTGATTTTGGGAGAACTTTCAGAGACTATTATGGATTCCCTAGCCCTGATGGTTATCAGTCCAGGCGTCCCTACCGATTTGCCGGTGGTAAACCGCATCCGCGAGAAACAGATTCCAATCTGGGGCGAGATAGAGCTTGCTTATGTCTATGGAAAAGGAGATGTACTGGCCATTACGGGAACTAACGGAAAAACAACAACGACTGCGCTTCTGGGAGAAATCATGAAGAACTACAAAGAGAGTACTTATGTGGTGGGCAACATCGGGAATCCTTACACAAGTGTTGCACTGGAGATGACAGATGACACGGTAGTGGTGGCAGAGATGAGCAGTTTTCAGTTGGAGACGATCGATACGTTCCGTCCGAAGGTCAGCGCAATTCTCAACTTCACACCGGATCATCTGAACCGTCATCATACGATGGAAGCTTATATGGAGGCAAAAAAGAATATTGCCCGGAATCAGACAGCGGAAAATACCTGTGTGCTGAACTACGAAGATCCGGAGACCAGAGCATTTGGTGAAAAGGTGAAAGCATCTGTTCTATATTTCAGCAGTCAGCGTAAACTGAAAAAAGGAATCTATCTGGAAAACGGGAATATTATATATAATGTAGGAACAGAAGAGCTGATTTGTAATGTGGATGAACTCCAGCTTCTGGGAACACATAATTATGAGAATGTAATGGCAGCTGTTGCCATGGCTGCGGCATATGGCACACCTCTGGATGTGATTCGCGATACCATTAAGGTTTTTGGAGGAGTGGAACACAGAATCGAATTTGTTACAGAAAAAAATGGTGTGGCATATTACAATGATTCCAAAGGAACGAATCCCGATGCGGCAATCAAGGGCATTCAGGCGATGAATCGTCCTACCTGGCTGATCGGAGGAGGTTACGACAAGGATTCTGCGTATGATGAGTGGATTGAAGCGTTTGATGGCAAGGTGAAAAAGCTGGTGCTTCTTGGGGCAACCAGAGAAAAGATTGCAGAGACCGCCAAGGCACATGGCTTTATGGACATTGTTATGGCAGATACTTTTGATGAGGCAGTTGATATCTGTGCCAGAGGTGCAGTGCCAGGGGATGCAGTGCTGCTTTCACCGGCATGTGCAAGCTGGGGAATGTTCAAGAATTTTGAAGAGCGCGGAGATAAGTTCAAAGAATTAGTTCAAAATCTGTAAAAACAGGGGGATATTCTTGGAACAAACCAAAAAGAAACATGGGTACGATTTTGTACTTTTAACAGTAATCCTGATTCTGATTGCTGTCGGGCTGGTGCTTCTATACAGCACCAGCGCTTACAATGGAGAGGTCAAATTTCACGATACCTTCTATTATCTGAAAAAACAGAGCTTTGCGACGGCACTTGGTCTTGCAGGGATGTATGTCATGGCACATATCGACTATCACAGATGGGAGCGTCTTGTACCTCTGGCTTACCTGGTGTCTATTCTGCTGCTGGTTGCGGTGCTGCTTATAGGAGATGAATACAATGGGTCCAAAAGATGGTTGTCTTTGGGACCCATTTCTTTTCAGCCATCCGAGTTTGCCAAGGTGGCAGTGATACTGTTCCTGGCACAGTATGTTGCCAGGCATGTAAAGGAAATGGGGAAAATTAAGGCAATGTTCAAGGTGATGCTGTTTGTGCTGCCAGCGGTGGTGCTGGTGGGAGCCAGCAATCTCAGTACGGCAATCATCATACTGGGAATCGGTGTGGTTTTAATTTTTTCAGCCAGTCCAAACTATGTACAGTTTATCTGGATGGGAGTTCTGGGAAGCGGAATCATGGGTATCTTTCTGGCATTGGAAAGCTACCGCCTGGAGCGTCTGGCAATCTGGCGGAATCCAGAAGCCTATGAAAAAGGATATCAGACATTACAGGGACTCTATGCCATCGGCTCTGGCGGCCTCTTCGGACAGGGGCTTGGAGCAAGCGTCCAGAAGCTGGGTTTTTTGCCGGAAGCTCAGAATGATATGATTTTTTCCATTGTCTGCGAGGAACTGGGTCTGACGGGTGCTGTCTTCATTGTAGTGCTGTTCCTGATTCTGATTTGGCGGTTCTTCGTAATTGCTACAAGAACAAAAGATTTATTTGGAAGCCTGATCTGCACGGGGGCAATGTCCCATATGATGATACAAGTTATCTTAAATATTGCGGTTGTAACAAATTCGATTCCTAATACAGGAATTACACTGCCGTTCATCAGTTATGGAGGAACATCGATATTATTTTTATTAATGGAGATGGGGGTTGTGCTAAGTGTGTCTAATCTGATAGAATAAGACTATCTTTACCAAGGAGGAGCAATGTGAATAGAAGGTTTGATGATGATGATTTCTACTATGTCGATGAGGAGTCTGACAAAGCAGAGAAGCGGAATAAGAACAAATGGATGCGTGGACCTGTATTTAGGATACTCATCACGGTATGCGTGGCGGCGATACTGTTTTTTACGTTTATGCTTGTTTTCAATGTGCGGGAGGTGAAAGTAACCGGCAATGAATACTGCAGTGCGGATGAAGTAATCGAATGGGTACAAAAGGATAAGCTTGCCTCCAATTCGCTCTACATCTGGTGGAAATACAATTTTACCAGTGTGTCCCAGCTGCCGCTGGTGGAGGCATCGGAGATACAGCTGAAGAATCCGTGGACGGTACAGGTGCGTGTCTATGAAAAGGGTATCATAGGCTATCTGGTTTATGACAACAAGAATACATATTTTGACAAGGATGGCACGGTAATGCTCAAAACAACAGATACACTGGATGGAGTTCCTTGCATTGAAGGACTGGATGTGTCAGATGTAAAGCTCCATAAGACCTTGAAGGTCAGTGATAAAAAAGTGTTTGAATATATACTGGAAGTGTCGCAGATGGTACAGAAGTATGAGCTGAGTCCAGATCGTGTGGTGTTTTCTGGGAATGATGTCACAATGTATTTCGGCAACGTTACAGTTGCTTTGGGAAGTAATAACTTAACAGATAAGCTTACACAGCTGGCACCGATTCTTACAAAAATCCGGGAGAACTATCCGGATCAGAAAGGCACTCTTCATTTGGAAAACTACACTGGAACGAATACGGCGATCAGTTTTGAAAAAGAGGCAGCAGCAGAGCCTGCAGCAGAAGGTAATACAGATAGCTCTTCAGAAGATGTGAATAACGATGATAACCTGGACACCAGCTATGACGAAGATACGGAGTCCTATGATGAAAATTATGACGAAGATACAGATGAGTCCAATGATGAAAATTATGATCAGGATTATGATGAATCTTACGATGGGAATTATGAAGAGGACTCCTATTAGGCAGAACAAAAGGGCGGATGGAATGAGTTTTGAACGAGGAGGCGCTCTGTTTAGAAATTATGCCATTGACGGACTTCTTGTGCGATATTTGCAAAGGTATCAGACAGATTGTCAAGCTGTCGGAGTATTGGAGATTATAAGCGAAAAGATAGTGTTTAAAATGTACAAAAAAATTAGAAAATAACCAAAATTCTATTGATTATTTGGTGAAAAAACTATATTATATACTTATTGAGTTGTATCAATCAATAAATGGGATGTATAATTAATGTAATAGGATGACAAAGGAGGAAATACTCTTGTTAGAAATTAAAACAAACGAATCAGAGGCAGCTGCAAGAATTATAGTTATCGGTGTCGGTGGCGGCGGTAACAATGCTGTAAATCGAATGATAGATGAACAGATTGCAGGTGTTGAATTTATTGCAATCAATACAGATAAGCAGGCTCTTCAGTTATGTAAGGCACCAACATTGATGCAGATTGGTGATAAGCTTACCAAAGGTCTTGGTGCGGGAGCAAAACCTGAGGTTGGAGAGAAAGCAGCAGAAGAAAGCTCAGAAGAGATTTCAGCGGCATTAAAGGGAGCGGACATGGTTTTCGTTACCTGCGGAATGGGCGGTGGAACAGGAACAGGAGCAACACCTGTAGTGGCAAGAATTGCAAGAGAGCAAGGGGCTCTTACAGTTGGTGTCGTAACAAAGCCATTTAGATTTGAATCAAAGACACGTATGGATAATGCATTAGGCGGTATCGACAAACTCAAAGAGAACGTTGATACTTTGATTGTAATTCCTAACGATAAATTACTTGAAGTAGTAGACAGACGCACGACGATGCCGGAAGCACTGAAGAAGGCTGACGAAGTTCTTCAGCAAGGTATCCAGGGTATCACAGATCTGATCAATGTACCATCACTGATCAACCTGGATTTCGCCGATGTACAGACAGTTATGAAGGACAAGGGAATTGCTCATATTGGTATTGGACAGGGCAAGGGAGATGACAAGGCTTTAGAGGCAGTAAAAGAAGCTGTTGCAAGTCCTCTTCTCGAGACAACGATTACAGGTGCTTCTCATGTTATCATCAATGTATCCGGAGATATCACGCTTATGGATGCCAGTGATGCAGCTGAGTATGTACAGGATCTTGCCGGTGATGGAGCGAACATCATCTTTGGTGCTACTTATGATGATACGAAGTCTGATGAGGCAACTATTACAGTAATCGCAACCGGCTTACATAATGTAGGCGGAAGCGCATCGAAGTTAAAAGCAAGATTGGAAGGACAGGCTAAGCCAGGTTCTGTACTGCCGAACAGCGATTTGTTATCTGCAAGCAGAACAGCAGCTGTAAAGCCGGATCACAACATCCAGGCAGCGCCAAAAGCCCGTAATAACACACAGAGCGGAACAGTGCCATCGCTGAATCAGCCAAGAACACCATCCAGTCACGTAAAAGAGCAATCTATTAAGATTCCAGATTTCTTTAAGAAATAATCAGATATGATATTAAGAGGATTCCTTGTTTTTTAGACAAGGAATCTTTTTTATTGTCTGGAAAAGTTCTCCGGATATTCACGTCCTTTCAGTTTATCAAATTTTTTGTCGAAAAAATATCTCGTTTTTCAACGAACATCTGACAATTTTTGAACACCAATCCAACTATAATAAACCTTGCTTGAGTGCAAAACGTTTTCCACTATGGATAGAAATATCCCAAGAGAAAGAGGGCGGACCATGTACTATGAAGTCTACATAGATATTTTGTTCCTTATAAACTTCATGATGGATAGTCTGATTCTGCTGCTCAGCTGGAAATTGCTGAAATGTCCTACCACACATGGACGCATTATTCTTGGCGGCCTTGCAGGCTCTTTGATCACATGCCTGATCATTGCCCTTCCGATACCATACAGAGGTATTAAAATACTATTATTTCACACAGTCGTAAATACAATAATGATTAGAATTGGATTGAAAATAAGATTCGGATATTCATTTCTCAGGGCATTGCCGGCGTTATATCTGTCCTCCTTTCTTATGGGCGGAATCGCCACATGGCTTCGCCAGTATCTTCGGGCAGGAAGCCTGTTCTTTGCAGTTACAGTTTTGACATATTTCATAGGGGTGAAATTGCTTGGCCTGCTCAGGGGTCTGAAAAGAATGCAGAAGGAGCTCTGTGAAGTACAGCTATGTACAGATAAAGGACATTACACGATTCAGGCACTGATCGACACCGGGAACCGTTTGGAAGATTTATACACAAAAAAACCGGTCAGTATCCTTCAGCAGCGCACAGCCGGAAAGATTATTGGAGATATCAGTGAAGGAAATCTTCACTATATTCCCTACCATTCCATTACAGGGAGCGGAGTGCTGCCAATCGTGACGATTCCAAGAATGTGTATCCATTGCCAAGACAGCCGGCAGGAGTACTGGGTAGAGAGTCCTTCCATCGGAATTTGTGAGAATGACGTATCAAAAACAGAAGAATATCAGATGATTTTGAATCCTGACATATTAGGAGGAATATAAAATGGTTATGAAAGTATCAGTACCACATCAGTTTCAGCTAAAAATCGTACCAAGTTTTAAAGGATTTATCTTCCCAAAAGAGCGGGAGGTTCATTACATAGGAGGGTCGGAGGTACTTCCGGCACCATTATCCGCACCTCAGGAGCAGGTTGCAATTGCAGCGCTTGGGAGCGAGACGGACAAAGAAGCAAAGAAATCTCTGATTGAGCACAATCTGAGACTGGTCGTATATATTGCAAAGAAATTTGACAATACCGGAGTTGGTGTGGAAGATTTAATTTCAATCGGGACCATCGGACTAATCAAGGCAATCAATACCTTCAATCCGATGAAAAATATTAAACTGGCAACCTACGCATCCCGCTGTATTGAAAACGAAATTCTGATGTATCTGCGGAGAAATAACAAGACGAAGCTGGAGGTCTCGATTGATGAGCCGCTCAACGTGGACTGGGATGGAAACGAATTGCTTCTCTCGGACATTCTGGGGACGGAAGAGGACACGATTTATAAGAATTTGGAAAATGAAGTAGAACAGAAACTACTGGTTCGGGCAATCAATAAACTGACGGCAAGAGAACGTGCTATCGTGAAAATGAGATTTGGACTGGATAACCCGGAAGGAGAGGAAAAGACACAAAAAGAGGTGGCCGACATCCTTGGAATATCCCAGTCTTACATTTCACGGTTAGAGAAGAAAATAATGCAGCGATTAAAGCGGGAAATGGTGCATGCGGAGCTGAAAAGTGATACAATAGGGTAAAGAAAAGAAGTACATCCGATAGAATGCGAACTGCGTTTGGAGGGATGTATGCAGGAAGCATCTCCTGCAAAATTATTACAAGAGATCAGGTATATCCGGTGCGGAAAAGATATACCAAGGCAGACACAATTGAAAAGGGTTGGTGAGACATATGAAGTTGACATTTATTGGTGCGGCTCATGAAGTGACTGGAAGCTGCCATCTTCTACAGGTGAATGGAAAGAACGTTCTGATAGACTGTGGCATGGAACAAGGGCCTGATTTATACGAGAACCAGGAGCTTCCAATTCCGGAGAGTGATGTTGATTATGTACTTTTGACACACGCACATATCGATCATTCCGGATTATTACCATTGTTATGTAAGAAAGGGTTTACAGGAGAGATTGTTACGACATTTGCCACGGCAGATTTGTGTAATGTCATGCTGCAAGACAGTGCACACATCCAGGAATTCGAGGCAGAGTGGCGCAACAGGAAAGGAAAACGTGCAGGGAGAGATCCCATCGAGCCCATGTATAATATGGATGACGCACTTGCTGCTATCGAATTGTTTGCTCCATGTGCTTATGGTGACCGCATCAATCTTTGCGAAGGAATCGATGTCAGATTCACGGATATTGGCCATCTACTTGGATCGGCGAGTATCGAGGTGTGGCTTCAGGAGGGGGATATTTCGAAAAAGATTGTCTTCTCCGGTGATGTGGGAAATGTTAACCAGCCCATTATCAAGGATCCAAGCCCTACAAAAGTGGCAGACTATGTTGTAGTGGAGTCGACCTATGGAGATAGGGTGCACGCGGATGAAAAACCGGACTATGTCAAGGAGTTCACAGAGGTGCTGCAGGATACATTTACCCGGGGTGGAAATGTAGTCATCCCGTCATTTGCGGTAGGCCGTACTCAGGAGATGTTGTATTTCATTCGTGAGATCAAAGAGCAAAAGCTTCTTCCGGATTTCCCGAATTTTGAAGTGTACGTCGACAGTCCGCTGGCAATTGAGGCGACCCACATATTTAATAAGAACATTTACGATTGCTTTGATGAGGAGGCGGTGAATCTTGTTGAACAGGGGATTAACCCGTTGGTGTTCCCAGGACTTAAGACGACGACTACCAGTGATGATTCCCGGGCTATTAATTTTAATGAGAATCCCAAAGTCATCATTTCCGCATCTGGAATGTGTGATGCCGGACGTATCCGTCATCACTTAAAACACAATTTATGGCGGAGTGATTCTACCATACTTTTTGTGGGATATCAGGCAGTGGGAACGCTTGGGAGAAAATTGATTGAAGGCGAGACTCAGGTTAAGATTTTCGGTGAGCCGATTGAAGTGAAGGCGAGAATCAAGAACCTGAAGGGAATCAGTGGTCATGCGGATATGAACGGTCTTCTTGACTGGCTGAAGGGCTTTGAGACGCCACTGGAGCATGTGTTCGTTGTACATGGCGAGGATGGTGTGACAGACTCCTTTGCCCGGACGGTTCATGAGCAGATTGGCTGTGAGGCATTTGCACCGTATTCCGGAGGCCAGGTAGATCTTGCCACCGGAGAGATCATCACAGAAGGTGTCAGAATTCCAATCAAGGCCGAGACGCAGGCGAGAAAGCGTGCCAATGCAGCATTTGAAAGACTCCTTGCAGCCGGTGCCAGATTACTGGAGGTCATTCGTAAGAACGAAGGTCTTGCCAATAAAGACACGGCAAAATTTGAAACAGAGATACATAATCTTGCAAATAAATGGGATAGATGATACAATACGAAAGGGCAATGAGGTCAAAGGACTTCATTGCCCTTTTTGTTGTCTGCTTTACTGAATGTCAGGTGCAGTTCGCCAAGCGGATAGGACGTTGTTTGTGCGGGAAAGCTCTTTGAGCATCTTCAGACGGTAATATCTGCGATACAGCTACGATTTGTCCAAAGTATGAAAATAGATATGGCTGTATAAGATGGTTAGATAATTGAGGGATATTAACAAAAAAATATTGATATATTTTAATATATCCGGAATGAACTTGACAACAAATGGTATAATTGTATACAATTATACGAAATTAGGCTAGGAGGGATAGAATGAATTTGAAAAAAGATGAAAAAAAAGATGAAATACTGGAATTGGCAAAGAACCACGAGGAACAATTTCGCGAGCTTTTGGAATACTGCCTTGCTTCTGGACATATCGATCAGAATTTGTATCAGGAATATGATGTAAAAAGAGGCCTTCGTGATTCCAACGGTAAAGGTGTCCTAACTGGTCTTACTGAGATTTCGGATGTTTGTGCATATGAGATAGAAGATGGCCGGAAGATTCCGGCAGACGGGAATCTCTATTACCAGGGGTATAATGTTGCTGATATGGTAGAAAGTATGAAGAATAGAAAGCAGGGCTTTGAAGAAGTCATTTATACCCTGCTCTTTGGGCGATCTCCCAACGAAAGACAATTTGAGATGTTTACCAGGATTCTGTCAGATATGATGGAACTTTCCCAGCGTTTCATCCGTGATGTAATCATGAAGGCATCTAATGAGAATATTATGAACGCCATGCAGCGGTGTATATTGACATTGTATACATATGACGACAGGGCAGATGACATTTCCATTCCGAATGCGCTTAGACAGTCGATGCAGCTCATTGCAAAGCTGCCATTGATTGCGGTATATTCTTATCATTCGTACCGCCATTTTCGTCTGGACGAAAATCTGCTGATTAAGAGCCCGAAGAAGGAGTATACACTTTCGGAGAACCTGCTCTATATGCTCAGGGAGGATGGCCAGTTTACAGATCTGGAGACAAAGGTTCTGGATATTGCACTGGTACTCCATGCGGAGCATGGTGGTGGTAATAACTCGACTTTTACCACACATGTAGTAACTTCCAGCGGAACAGATACTTATTCTGCAATATCAGCATCCATTGGTTCTCTGAAAGGACCGAAGCATGGTGGTGCCAATCTGAAGGTGCAGGACATGTTTGCAGATATTCAGGAGAATTGTCCGGACTGGGAGGATGATGAACGACTGAGAACATATCTGAATGCAATTCTGGACAAGAAGGTATTTGACCATGCGGGATTGATTTATGGGATGGGACATGCAGTCTATACACTGAGCGACCCAAGAGAAGTAATTCTTAAAAAGTATGCAAAATATCTGGCGGAGGAAAAAGGACTTCAAAGACAATTAAGTCTCTACGAGAGAGTGGAATCCATTGCCGGAGACCTGATTATGAGAAAAAGAAAGCTGTTCAAACCGGTATGTGCCAATGTGGACTTTTACAGTGGATTTGTGTATACTATGTTAGGAATCCCGAGGGAGCTATTTACTCCGATTTTTGCAATCGCACGTATTCCAGGTTGGACAGCACATCGAATGGAAGAACTTGTCAATGCGGGAAAGATTATCCGTCCGGCGTATCGATATGTAGGACATCATAGACCATATCTTGAATTTGCCGACAGACCGGAAGAGAATCCGTTTGAGGATGAGGAATACAGAAAAAGCCACAGCTTGGATGAATTGGAGAAAAAACTATAGCATGCAATTTATTAAGGCGGTAAAAAATGGAAAATAAGGAAACAGGTAAGCCACACAAACGACGTGTCAGGTACAAGGGAACACATCCGACAAAATACAATGAGAAATACAAGGAGCTGAATCCAGAAAAGTATGCCGATACGGTAGAAAAAGTCATGAGTAAAGGCAGCACTCCGGTGGGAATGCATATTTCCATTATGGTCAGGGAGATACTGGATTTTCTTCAGATACAGCCGGGACAAAAGGGGTTGGATTGTACTCTGGGATATGGCGGACATACGATGGAGATGATGAAATGTCTCGAGAAGAAAGGTCATATGTATGCACTGGATGTAGATCCGATTGAGTCTGCTAAGACAAAAGAGCGGTTGAAGCGGCAGGGATATGGTGAAGAGATTCTGACGATCATCAATGAGAATTTTGCAAACATTGATCTGGTGGCGAAGGAACATGGGCCATTTGATTTTATGATGGCAGATCTGGGTGTATCTTCGATGCAGATTGATAATCCGGAGCGTGGATTTTCGTATAAAACAGAAGGTCCTCTGGACCTGAGGCTGAATCCGGAAAAAGGGATTTCAGCAGCGGAGCGTCTTTCAGACATTTCCCAGGAAGAACTGCAGGGGATGCTGATGGAAAATGCAGACGAGCCCTATGCCCTGGAAATCTCGAAGGCAGTGGTAGGTGAGATAAAAAAGGGCAGAAAAATTGACACCACTACAAAACTGAGGGAAGTAATTGAAGAAGCATTGTGCTTTGTTCCGGAAAAAGAGCGGAAGGAGACAGTGAAAAAGACTTGTCAGAGAACCTTCCAGGCACTTAGAATTGATGTGAACAGTGAGTACGAGGTGCTTTACCAGCTTTTGGAAAAGATACCGGATGCACTTGCTTCCGGCGGACGTGTTGCAATTCTGACTTTTCATTCCGGCGAGGACCGTCTGGTGAAAAAATCCTTTAAGCGTCTGCTCCGGGAAGGCATTTATCAGGAAGTCTCCTCAGATGTGATTCGTCCTTCTTCAGAGGAATGTTTCCGCAATCCGAGAGCCAGATCGACAAAGATGCGGTGGGCCGTAAAAGCGTAATATTAGAAAAGCTGCAAACGGCAATGATTACTGTGGAAGATTGTTGTAAATGGAAAAAAAGGATAAGCAGGAAAAGGATAAGTGACATTTTCTTCTTGATAATCATTTATCAGTATGATACAATAGGAAACGCGATTATACGTGCGTAGCAATTACTGAAAATAGGGCAACCACATGATACAATCGCAACAGAATCTCCAAGAGGGAGTAATCGGCATCTGACAGGATGGAGTGGGATTAGAAGAATCCGCGGTCTGTATCAGATGTGATAATGTCGACATAATGGTGTGGTACATATAACACCCGGTATTATTTTAAATGATGAGACTCATGGGCAACAGAAATGCTGCCCGTGGGTCCTTTTTTATGAAAGGAAGAAGATTATGGGATTATTAGAACTGTTCATTTTAGCGGTAGGATTGTCAATGGACGCATTTGCAGTATCAATCTGTAAAGGTTTATCTTTAGGGAAAATCAAGGCAAAACACATGTGCATCGCAGGCGCATGGTTTGGCGGATTTCAGGCGTTGATGCCTTTGATCGGATATTATCTGGGCAGTTTTTTTGCGGATAAAATTGTTGCATACGATCATTGGATTGCTTTTATCCTGCTTGTGTTTATCGGAGGAAGTATGATAAAAGAGTCGAGAGAAGAGGAATGTACAGACAGCTCGATGTCGATTAAGTCCATGTTTGTTCTGGCAGTTGCCACCAGTATTGATGCGCTGGCAGTGGGCGTGACCTTTGCTTTTTTGAAGGTGGCGATTATACCGGCAGTTTCTTTTATCGGAGTAGTGACTTTTGTCTGTTCAGCAATCGGAGTGAAAATCGGGAGTATCTTTGGAACCCGGTATAAATCAAGAGCAGAGCTTGGCGGTGGAGTCATCCTGATTCTGATCGGTCTTAAGATTTTGCTGCAAGGCGTTGGAATTTTATGACCTTATAAAAGATATCCCCCGTATCTAAGCGGAGCGGCGTATGATACACGGATGCTGCAAAGCGGATTTCGAGTATTTGCTCGACATACTTAGGCTCCCATTGCTATTTATGTCATTTTGAGTTACTATTTTATATGGGAAAAATGATAAGAAAGAGAGAGGAAGAGTCGTGAAAGAGCAAGAGATACAGAGAATCAAAGCATTAGCGGGGCAAAACCCATTTGCAAAATATATTGGAATGGAATTGGTGGAGGTTGACGAAGGATATGCGTTTGGACGAATCAATTTTGAAAGACAGCATGAGAACATTTATGGAGGGATGCATGGTGGCTGCGCGTATTCACTGGCGGATACAGTATCCGGAATTGCAGCGGCGACATATGGCACTTATGTGACTACATTGAACGCGTCCATGAACTATCTGCTCCCGGTTGAAAATACGAATTATGTAAATTGCAGAGCACGAGTGGTTCGTCACGGAAGAAGAATTTCTGTGTTTTCGATTAAGATTACGAATGATGAAGAACAGGTTCTGATTGACGGGAATTTCACGTTTTACAATCTTTCTAAAGAGATGGCATAAGGAATTCAGGGCAGATAACGTATGTTATAGAGTTTGGATTAATGCCAGTGGTTTTAAAGAATGACAAATCTAATCAAAATAGGGTAAAAAAGCGAAAATGGAAAAAATAGTGCAGTTACCCCACTGGAAATATGGTATAATGTACATGATGGTAATGGGCAGTGCAGCATACAGCGGAGTGGAATCCCACTGTACTGCGCATAAGTGGAATTGATACAATAATGAGCACCGCCATCAAAGGATAGAAGAGTTTTGAGAAGGGCAAGAGGATAGACTGGCAATGAAGATAAAAGTAATGTTAGGGGATATAACAAAAATAGATACGGTGGATGCAATTGTAAGTGCGACGAAGCATTCACTTAGAGGCGGCGATGGAATAGACGGGGCGATACATCGTGCAGCAGGCCCGCAGCTGATGGAAGAGTGTCTGGCTCTTAGAGGCTGCAATACCGGAGAAGCCAAGTTGACAAAAGCATATCGTCTGCCGTGTAAATATGTGATTCATACAGTGGGACCATTGTGGCGCGGCGGTAAGTACGGAGAAGAGATGTATCTTGCAAGCTGCTACAGAAGAACTCTGCTTCTTGCGGCGGCCAATGGAATCAGAACCATTGCTTTCCCTGCAATTTCTACGGGGACTTATCGGTACCCGAAGGAAGAGGCGGCAAAGATTGCGATTCAGTCCGTGCAGGAATTCCTTTTGGACAATCCAGACCAGATGGACCAGGTTGTGTTCGTTCTGAATGAAGAAGAAAACTATCAGATTTATTGTGAGCTTCTGGAAAGTAAATAACACAGGATAATCAAAAGGGTATTTCAAATCTATTTAAGATAAAATACACACTTGAAAGAAGAAAAAAAGAAGAGTATAGTAGGGGGTATGGAGATATAGCTCAGCCGGGATGAGCGTTCGCCTCACACGCGAGAGGTCGCGGGTTCGAGCCCCGCTGTCTCCATTTTTCTTATATCCGGGGCATTAGCTCAGCTGGGAGAGCGCAAGGTTCGCAATCTTGAGGTCAGGGGTTCGATCCCCCTATGTTCCATTATTTGTGACGTTTCCGAAGGAGATGTTACCTACGTAAGGCCCATCCGGACTGTGTCCGGACGGGCCTTACGTAATCGTGCAGTTACTCATGATGTAGTGGGCCTGAAATGCGAAGTCAGGCGGATGCCTGAAGTCCGCTTTGCTGCCTCCTCGTAACTTTTACACAGTTTCGCTGCTGTAAGGTTATATCACATCGCTGATATGTTCCATCAGCAAATCTCGAATTTCCGGGTATTCTCCCAGTCCTTTGAGGACACATTTCACATCATATCCCGCCTGTTTAAATTGATAATACCAGGAATCTTCATCTTCCCCGGACATATCGTTCTTGGCGTGATCGCCGGCAACAATCATGAATGGGGCGAGGATAATTTTTTTTGCACCATAAGATTTGACCATTTTTATGAGAGATTCCATGCTGGGGTAAGCTTCTACAGTTCCAAGGAAAATGTTGCTGTAGCCAAGATCCTTGAAAGTGTAATCCAGTGCCGCATAGACGGAATTGGCAAAATGTGTGGTGCCATGGCCCATGAGCACCAGCGCAGTATCTGCGGGCAGATCAGGAAATTCATGCGCAATGGCTCGAATCGCCTTGTGATGATCTTGGGTGGTAGTGAGCAGCGGATTGCCAAAACGGATAGAATGAAATGACTTCTGAAAGGCGAGAGCGTCCGCAATCATCTGTTCATTTTCAATGCCGTTGATGATATGGGTTAGCTGTACAATCACGTCAGTGATGCCGTCCTTACTCATTGCAGCCATTGCCTCAGAAACGGTTGGAATGTGGATGTTATCCCGTTTCTTGAGCCGGGAGATGATCATCTTGCTTGTCCAGCCCCGATAGATCTGATACTGTGGAAATGCTTCTCTGGCGGCCTGCTCAATGGCATCGATGGTAACTGCACGGGTGTCATTGTGGGTGGTTCCAAAGCTTACGATTAGAATCGCTTTTTTAGATTCAGTCTGCATAGTGTATCCTCCTGTAAATGTATTGGATAGGGTCGCTTTTTCAATATAATGCTCCAGGGTGGACAGCTCTCTGGGCATTTCCAGGGAAGCGGAGAGTATTCCACGCTGACAGAGCCGATCAAAGAGCTGCATAATAGCCGGCTGTTCCAGATTGGTCATCTGAAGTGCTCTGCGGTTGGAGAAGACTGTGATGGGGTCCCCCTGCATGAGAACCTTCCCCTCGTGAAAGAGAATGACTTCGTCGGCCCATTTCAGTGCATAGTCTACATCGTGGGTTGACATAATGACGGTAATTCCCTCTTGGGTAAGCTCCTCTACAATATGCTGGACCATCTGGGTGTGCTTAGGGTCAAGAGCAGCGGCGGGTTCATCGAGGATGATCACTTCCGGATGCATGACAAGGATATCTGCGATGGAGACCTGCTTTTTCTGTCCACCGCTGAGGGCATGGGTTGGATTCTGGGAAAAGCCCGTAATCTCCAGCTGTTCCATGACCTGATGAACTTCCTTTTTTGCAGCTTCGCTGGAGAGCCCGATATTCAGAGCACCAAAAGAAATCTCCTGATAAACACTGGCGGAAAAGAGCTGGTTGTCAGGGTCCTGAAATACGATACCGACTTTACTGCGCAGATCCAAAAGTCCTTTTCTGGAGTAATTAATGGGAGCACCATCGAAAAATAAGGTTCCGCGGAGAGGCTTATGAATGCCGTTACAGCAGAGAAAAAAAGTGGATTTACCGGAGCCATTTGCACCCATACAGGCAACTTTCTGGCCTCGTTTTATTTCCAGAGACAATCCGTCTAGGGAATGACTTTTCTCATCGTCATAGGAGAAGAAAAGATTCTCGGCTTTCAGGACCGGTTCGGTTGTAATGTTTTTCATCATAAAATCCTCCATTGAAAAATGATTATATACGTAAGAATATTGCGAGAAAAATCAGCCCAATCTCAAAGAAAACAATCCATGCAATTTCCTGTTTTCTGGTGGGATGGCTCTCGGTAAGTACACGGATTGTTCCATCGTAGCATCTCGCTTCCATCGCGTCATAGAGGGCATTGGATTTCCCGAGCGCACGGATCAGGAGCATGCCGCCGATGGCTCCAAAAGAGTGACAGGAGGTCCGGAAATTGCGGTTCCCCAGGCGCGATTTCTGGGACAGAGACATGGCAGATGCAATGTCCAGTAGTATAAAGATAAAACGATAGATCAGCAGCATGAGTTCGATTAGAATTGCAGGACAGTGGATCTTTTTCAGCACCTCCAGAATATCTGTCATGGGTGTGGACAGGGATAAAAAGTAGAGGCAGGAAACACTTGCCAGTGCAGTCAGTATCAGCTGCAGCGCAAATCGCAGGTTTGCGTAACTGGTGGTGATATAAATGGAACCGATGGATACGGCAAATGCGTCCATCGGATCCGGAGAAAAGTTCAGAATGATTGCCAGCGTGCTCAAAAAAAGAAATACAAGCGGCAGCCGAAGCAGACGCAGATAGCGGAAAAGCGGAATCTGACCCTTGTACACAGTCAGAAATCCAGTGACAGCCAGAACAATGGCGGCAATGACAATGGAACGGCTGATTACGCATACCAGGAGTGTCAGCACTGAAAATGCAAATTTCTCACCAGCGTTGACATATCTTAAATTGGATTGATAACAAAGTTTGTCAATTACAATCATGCGGATTCTCTCATTTCTCTTTTGGTTTGTCTGCGTTCTCTTTGTCCTGCCATTTTTTGCGCTCCACAAAGCGACCCATGAAAAAGGCAATGATACCGACACCGATTCCGGTCTGGACGCAGAAGAGCAGGCTCTCAATCTCGCCGGGAAGCTCGCCTCCGATGAGCGTCTCAAGCACTGGAGTAAACCAGGGTTCATAGTGTCCGTTTATCTTCTCGATCATAACGCTCCCGGCATCGTCGGAACCGCCAAATTCAGCACCCTTTAAAGCAAACAGAGGAACGATGGCGATCACAAGGACCAGAGCCAGAAGAATCAAAACTGTTTTTGTGTTTTTACTCATGTGTTGGTCCCTCCTTTATGAATCCGATGGATTTTAACTCCGGTTTTGCGTAGGTTTCCAGTCCAATCACAAGGATTACCGTGAGAATTCCTTCGATGACAGCCAAAGGAAGCTGCGTTGGGGCGAAGACTCCCAGAAATTTTACAGCAGAGGCTGCAACGCCGCCACTAGTGGATGGATAGGCAAGTGCCAGCTGAAAACTGGTCACACAGTAAGTGAATAAATCCCCCAGCATCGCTGCAAGGAAAATGGAAACCCGTCTGTTGACGTTACATTTCCCACATAGTTTGTAGACACCATATGCCAGAAACGGTCCTGCGACCGCCATGGAAAAGGTATTGGCTCCCAGTGTTGTGAGCCCGCCATGTGCAAGCAGAATCGCCTGGAACAGCAGAACAATCACTCCCAGAATACTGACTGCACCGGGTCCAAATAAGATGGCACCAAGACCGGTTCCGGTCATGTGGGAACAGCTTCCGGTCACTGACGGAATCTTAAGGGAAGAAATTACAAAGACATAGGCACCGGCCATTGCCAGAATAGTGATGGCCTTCCTATTTTCACGAAGCGTTTTGCGAATGGAGAAAAAGCCCGCTGCTAAAAAGGGCAGACAGAGAATTCCCCACGATATACAGAATGAAATAGGAAGATACCCTTCCATGATATGCATTGCATTTGCCACGGGTGTGATTCCCATACAGAGTGAAAAAACGACGGTAAGAGCGACAAGCTTTTTTTGTTTGAGTGTCATATGAAAAGTCCTCCTAAAATATAATTGATTTGATGTACAGCGATAAATTTGATGTACAATTTCATGATACAGTGGATTGAGAGCAATGTCAATTGGAAGGGGGAACCTGAACGATTTTGAGACGCAATTTTTCTGACACGAAAAACGCCGGTCGTTTTCATTCTAAATGGTACCACAGGAAGGATTCAAATTGCTGAAAGAGATAAAATATGATATTCTCATAAAAGAAGAGCAATATAGAAAATTGTAATTGTAAGGAAGGGGCACACAGATGAGAATAGAGCGCAAGGATGAAATCATCCACATGGTCACAGAGGATAAGGTGGTCAAGGCAAATTTACTGTCAGAAAAATTTCAGGTCTCAATGGAGACCATCAGAAGAGATTTAGAAGAACTGGAAAAAGAAGGAATTGTAAAGCGCGTACATGGCGGAGCTGTGATCAATCTTGCCCACAGTGTTGAACCGGATTACTCTTACCGGGAAATCAAAAATTACGAAGAAAAGCTGCTGATTGGGAAAAAGGCGGTTTCTCTTGTTGAAGATGGAGAGACAATTATTATTGATATTGGAACTACCACATTGGAATTTGCCAGATTTCTCAGAGGAAAAAAGAAGGTGACAGTCCTTACAAATTCCCTGAAGATTGCATTTGAATTGATGGATGATCCTAATATAACGGTAATTATCTTTGGCGGAAAGGTCCGCCTCGGAGAGGGGAGTACCTCTGGATACTGGGCGGAAGAGATGGTGGATCAATTCTATGCAGACAAACTATTTCTCGGTGTGGGGACCTTGGAGACAGAAAAGGGAATTATGGATTATCATATAGAAGAAAGTAATCTGCGAAGGCATTTTATCCATCATGCAAAACAGATTATCGGGTTGGCGGACTATAGTAAATTCGAGGCAGATGCTTTGAACATGGTGTGCGAGACCC
Source organism: Hespellia sp. (assembly GCA_028689735.1). Taxonomy (GTDB): domain Bacteria; phylum Bacillota; class Clostridia; order Lachnospirales; family Lachnospiraceae; genus Hespellia. The sequence continues at coordinate 34,430 of JAQVCP010000021.1, forward strand.
CTAAAATTGATTATATAGTTACGGACGAGAAAACGAGTAAAAAGGTGATTAAACGTTTGAATGAGAAGGGAGTGCAAGTCATTCTTGCATAGAGTAATCTTACCAAAGAAGCGCAGGGTTACGAGGGATCAGGGGGATTCAGAGTATCGTCTGATTAGAAAGAGACCAGGTATCTGTTTAGGACAAGCAGATACCTGGTCTTTTTGGAACTCAAATAAATCAAATGTCAGATAAAAAAGCCAAAAATGCTCAATTTTGTGTAAAAAGCATAGATTTGCTGTGGATGGGATGTGGTTTTATTCTTGAAAACAAACGAACTGTAAGCGGCACTAAGAATCAGATAGAAGCAAAGATTTATGAAAAGAGTAATTCCTGTAAATTTAAATAAGTGGGATAGACATTTTCAACAGTTTTTCGCGCTTCCCGACATGAGAAGGTGCTATCTATAAAAATGGAAAGAGATAATTAAAAGTTAGAAAACAGAAATATCAAAATGTGCGAAAAATTGCGAAAATGTTTCTGTGCACATTTTAAACAGATTAAAATTGGGAAAAACCAACAAAAAAATGAAAAAAAGTGCGTTTGCACAAAAAAAGATATTGTGATAGATTGTGATTACAAAATGAATGGCCGTTCAAAATAAAAGGAGGAAATAAAATGTCAGATCTAGTTAAAATTACTGTATTGAAGAAAACATTGATGGAAGAGATTGCAGATGAGTATGCAGGAAAAGGTGCAATTAAAATCTGTGGTAAGTTTGAAGAAGGCGATACTTTTATCACGGATGGACGAACTGTGCCGGAAGGTTTTTGTACCTGGGCGTGGGCAGACATCTTTAAGGATATTATCTTTGTGAGAAATAACATGGACTGTATTGGAACCCTCGATAAGAAATCTCAGATTGCAAGCTGTACCGATGGCTTCCGACCTGTTATTTTCAGAATAGAACCTTATTTGGAGGGATAGAAAGGGAAAGGTGAAGCAATGACATTTGATCAGATTATTTTGTGGGTAATGGCAATTGGACTTCTGGTTGGCGCGATAGATAAGATTACAGGAAACCATCTGGGACTGGGCGAGAAATTCGACGAAGGATTCCAGGCAATGGGATCTCTGGCTCTGGGGATGGTTGGAATTGTCTGTCTTGCGCCGGTTATTTCCAATCTTCTCGGACCGATTATCATTCCGGCATGTAAGGCGATTGGCGCTGATCCGGCTTTGTTTGGCTCCATTCTCGCAAATGACATGGGCGGCTATTCTCTGGCAATGGAGCTTGCACAGAATGAGCAGGCAGGACTTTTTGCAGGAAATATCGTAGCTTCTATGCTGGGATGTACACTGGTATTCTCCATTCCAGTGGGACTTGGATTGATTGAAAAAGAGGACCGTGCATTTTTTTCACAGGGTCTGCTGATCGGTTTGATTACCATACCGATTGGCTGTATTGTGGGTGGAATCGTAGCAGGATTTCCAATGGGACTTATCATCAGCAATACAATTCCGATTTTGATTATCTCACTGCTTCTGGCTCTTGGATTAAAACTCATTCCTGAGAAAATGATAAAGGGCTGTACTATTTTCGGACAGGTTATTACAATTATCATATATGTAGGTCTTGCCTGCGCAGCATTTGAATACATCACCGGAGTCACGATCATCAAAGGAATGGCACCAATCATGGATGGTATGAATGCAATTGCTGGAATCGCCATCGTTCTTCTTGGAACATTCCCTGTTTTGGCAGTGCTGGTGAAAGTGCTGAATAAACCGCTGAATGCCATAGGGAGAAAGCTGGGAATGGATGCGACAAGCGCAGCCGGAATTGTATTTACACTGGCAAATTCTGTTCCGGTCTATACCATGATGAAGAGTATGAAGAAAAAGGGAATTATCATCAACACGGCATGGCTGGTTCCGGCAACGGCAGCCCTTGGAGATCATCTGGGATTTACTGCAGGGGTGCAGCCTTCCATGATTACTCCGGTAGTGATCGGAAAGCTGACAGCAGGTGTGGCAGCAATCATTCTTGCATATTTCATGACGAAAAAAATGAAGGATGACGAAAATATTGTGGCGGCAGAATAGATGAAAACAAAATAGACAAAATGGTCTAATTCTATAAAGGAGATAAAAAGATGAGTAAATATTATATGGGAATCGATCAGGGAACGACGGGAACAACCGTACTGATTCTGGATGAAGAATGGAACTGTCTTTCGAGAGGTTATAAAGAACATACCCAATATTTTCCGCAGCCCGGCTGGGTGGAGCATGATCCGCTGGAAATCTGGGACGCAATCCGGGCGTCCGTAGGGATAGCAATGGAAAAGGCAGATGTGAAAAATGTAGACGACATTGCATGTATCGGTCTGGATAACCAGGGAGAAACCGTAGTACTCTGGGACAATGTGACAGGGGTTCCCGTCTACAACGCCATTGTCTGGCAGGACCGTAGAACGGCAAGAGAAGCAGATATAATTGCAGAGCAATACGGGGAAATGATCCGTGAAAAGACAGGACTGATTATTGATGCATATTTCAGTGCCACCAAGATAAAATGGGTGATTGAAAATGTGCCGGGTGTGAAGGAGAAAATCGAGCGGAACAGAATCAATGCAGGAACTCTCGATACATGGATGATCTGGAAACTCACACATGGAAAGGTATTTGTGACAGACCAGTCCACGGCATCCAGAACCATGCTGTTTAATGTACATACAGGAGAATGGGATGATGAAATCCTAGGGGCTCTGGACATACCAAAATCAATCCTTCCGGAAATCAAAGACAGTGCAGCGGTTTATGGAAATACGGACCCGTTGGATTTCTTTGGAGCAAGAATTCCGATCTCAGGTTCTGTGGTCGATCAGCAGGCCGCATTGTTTGGTCAGACCTGCTTTGAACCGGGAACTGTGAAGACGACTTATGGTACAGGATGCTTCATGCTGATGAATACAGGAGATAAACCGGTATATTCGGATAATGGGCTTCTTACTACAGTTGGCTGGGGATTGGATGGCGGAGAGATGACATTTGCTTTGGACGGGGGAATCTATATCGCCGGAGCGGCAGTGCAGTGGCTGCGAGATAAGATGAAGCTGATTACGAGTGCCTCCGAGACAGAAGAGATTGCTAACAGTGTAGATGATACAGGTGGTGTGTTCTTTGTTCCGGCATTTTCCGGACTGGCGGCACCGCATTGGGATCAGTATGCGAGAGGCACCATAGTGGGAATTACCGGGGGAACGACCAAAGAGCAGATTGTGAGGGCAACACTTGAGAGTATGGCATATCAGGTGAAGGACAACCTGGATGTCATGGTGGGAGATTCCAAAATTCCAATCGAAGTCATGCGTGTGGATGGCGGAGCATCGGTCAATGGTTTCCTGATGCAGTTCCAGGCAGACATTCTTGGTATTCCGGTGGATGTTCCGGAAATCACAGACACAACGGCTTTGGGAGCAGCATATCTGGCAGCTTATGGAATCGGAGATTTTAAGAGTATTGATGATATCAAGGGAAAATGGAAGCTGAAAAAGAGATACGAACCACAAATGGACGAGGAAACAAGAGCACGTCTTTTACATAAATGGCATAAGGCAGTAGAGCGGGCGAAAGATTGGGAAGAAGATTAGAAAATGGAGGAAAGAAAAATGGTAAAAACAGATGTTGTTGTAATTGGAGCAGGGGCAGTCGGCTGTGCAATCGCACGGGAATTGTCCAAGTATAAAATCAATGTTACCGTAGTAGACAAACGAGATGATGTGGGTGGCGATGCTTCAAAGTCAAACAGCGCAATTATCCATACCGGATACGATGCAGCACCGGGAACGCTGGAGTCCCAGCTTGTTGTGGCAGCGAATCCGATGTATGACCAGCTGACAAAGGATCTGGATGTTCCGTTTGACAGAATCGGCGCAGTGCTACCTGCATTTAACGAGGAGCAGTTTGAAAAGCTTCCTTCCATCAAGGAGAAGGCATTTAAGAACCATGTGTATGATGTGGAATATTTATCAAAAGAAGAGATTCTTGCGAAGGAACCGGAACTCAATAAAGATGTGCTGGGCGGCTTATTTATTCCGAGAGAGAGTATCATCGATCCATTTATCCTGGTGCAGGCTCTGGCGGAAAATGCCAATGAAAATGGTGTAAACTTTATGCTGAACACCGAAGTGACAGACATCAAGGTAGAAGACGGGGCAATCAAAGCAGTTGAGACTACTGGTGGGACGATTGAGACCAGTTTTGTAGTCAATGCAGCAGCACTCCACTGTGATGATATCGCAGCAATGGTCGGCAAAGCAGATTATAAGGTAGTCGCAAGACGCGGACAGTTTTATATTCTTGATAAAAATACAAGCTGTAAGGTGCAGAATATTGTTCTTCCAATTCCGACCAAAGTGACAAAAGGAAAGCTCATGACACCGACCATTCATGGAAACATGCTGGTTGGACCAACCGCAGAAGATCTTCCGGACAAGGTAGATGTCTCTGTGACAACTGAAGGACTGGACAGCATTTACGCAGACGTAAGCAAGATGATTCCAAATGTCAATATCAGAGACACTATCACACAGTACAGCGGACTTCGTCCAAACCGGAATCCGGAAGGACTTCATGTCGATGTATACGATGACTTAAAAGGATATGTGAATTTATCCGGAGTACGTTCCACAGGACTGACCCTGTCGGTATCTATGGGAAAATACGTGGCAGAGAAGATGAAAGAAATCGGCTGTGAACTGGTATTTAAGGATGATTTCAAAGCAACCAGAAAAGGCATTCCATGTTTCCACCAGATGACCATAGAAGAGCAGGAAGCAATCGTAAAAGAAGAACCCCTGTATGGCAATATCGTATGTCGCTGTGAGACCATCACCGAGGGAGAAATCTTAAGAGCAATCCATCGTCCGCTGGGCGCAAAAACCGTAGATGCAGTGAAGCGGAGAGTCAGAGCCGGCATGGGACGCTGCCAAGGCGGGTTCTGCGGTCCGAAGGTCATTGAAATCCTTGCGAGAGAACTGAACATTCCAACGGAGCAGGTCAACAAAAATCTGGAAGGTTCTTACATGATAACAGGAAAAAATAAGTAAGGGGAATGGAAGGAGAATAGCTATGTATAAATTAGAATGTGATGTTGCAATCGTTGGTGGAGGCCCTGCCGGATTATCAGCAGCAGTTGCAGCAAAAAAAGAAGGCGCACAGAAGGTCCTGGTTATTGAGAGAGATGAAAGTATTGGCGGAATCCTGCAGCAATGTATCCATCCGGGATTTGGACTGACTTATTTTAAAGAAGAGCTGACAGGACCGGAGTATGCCGGAAGATTTGCCGATGAGGCGATTGAACTTGGAGTGGAGTTCTTCTTAAACTCCATGGTTCTTGAAGTCAATGAAGAGAAAAAGACTATCCTTTGCGTAAATAAAGATTATGGCATGACAGAGGTAAAAGCAAAAAGTATCCTCCTGGCTATGGGATGCAGGGAGAGAACCCGTGCCAACATTATGATTCCGGGAGCACGTCCGGCAGGAATCTACACGGCAGGATCGGCACAGAGACTGGTAAATAGGCAGAATGAAATGGTCGGTAAGCGAGTCGTGATTCTTGGCTCTGGAGACATTGGAATGATCATGGCGAGAAGAATGACTCTGGAGGGTGCAAAGGTTCTGGCAGTGATTGAGCTGATGGATTGTCTGGCAGGTTTGACCAGAAATAAAGTGCAGTGCCTGGATGACTTTGGAATTCCGCTTTATCTGGCTCATACCATTACAAAAATTGACGGATATCAGAGAGTGACAGGCGTGACATTTGCCGAAGTCGACGAGAATAAGAAACCGATCAAAGAGACGGAGCAGTATATCGAATGCGATACCGTACTGTTGTCTGTGGGTCTGATCCCGGAAAACGAACTGACAAGAAAAGCACAGATCGAAATCTCAAGAATCACCAACGGTCCAGTCGTCAACCAGTATATGGAGACCTCGGCAGAAGGAATCTTTGCAAGTGGAAATGTAGTGCATGTAAACGATCTTGTAGATAATGTAAGTGCTGAAAGTATGAAAGCCGGAAAATTTGCTGCACAGTATGCCATGGGAACCCTTCCGAAAGAGCAGAAAAGAATCGTCAGTCAGACGGGAGATAATGTGCGTTATTTATGTCCGCAGCAGATCAGCGATTCCGGGGAGAATGAAAAAGTGAGTCTCTATTTCCGTGTGCTTCACCCAGACACCAAGGTAACACTTCGTGCCCTGGCAGGAGAGAAGGTACTGGCAGCGAAGAAGGTACTCAGAGTGAATCCGGGGGAAATGGAACATATTGATTTTAACACAGGGGATATTGATGGAAATCAGGTAACTGTGGAAGTGGTAAAGGAGGATTAAGGACATGAAAAAAGAAATCATTTGTACGATTTGTCCGATGGGATGTCATATAACGGTAGAAGGTGAAAATGATACAGTCACATCAATCACT
>JAQVCP010000022.1 GCA_028689735.1 Hespellia sp.
TCACTCGGTTGCTCTTGGGTGTTTTGGGGGAAGTAATCACATCCTGCCCCTTTAATCTCTGGTATGACTTGTTAATACGAAGATTGCACTTGTCGAAGTCAAAGTCGGCAGGAGTAAGGGCTAATAGTTCGCCCATTCGGATACCGCACCAGTAGAGCATTTCAAAGGCATAATAGGACTGTGGCTTATCCATCATGGCATCTGCAAATTTCAAATATTCTTCCTTCGTCCAGAACAGCATTTCCTTGTGTTCCTCTGAACCCATAGAGCCTGCTTTCTGTGCTGGATTGGAAGTCAGGTGATAAAACCTTACCGCATGATTGAATATGGCACTTAGCTGTGCGTGAATTGTTTTCAGATAGGTTGGTGCATGGGGTTCTCCATTCTCATCCCGATAAGCTAACAACTCATTCTGCCATGCAATAATGTCCTTTGGTTCGATTTCCTCCATCTTTCGATTTTCAAAATAGGGAATAATTTTGGTTCTGATAATGTGGCTCTTAGATTCCCATGTGTTCTCCTTTACTCGTTTCTTCTTATCCGTTTCGTAGATTTCAAAGAAGCTGCCAAAGGTCATATCCAGTTTCCCACCCTGCTTTAACAGTTCCTCACGTTCCCACATCTGGGCTTCACGCTTTGTCGCAAAACCCCTTTTCTGTGTCTGCTTCCGTTCCCCTCTCCAATCTGTGAAACGAAAGACCACACGCCACTTATCTCCATCTTTGTAAACAGCCATTCTATCAACTCCCTTCTATTGTTCGCTGTAACACATTTTCTTTTTGAAGAACTCCGTATTTACTCTGGATGAAACAGTGATATATCCCATCTTCTGTAATTCTTTATTCATCTGCTTTACAATTTTGTATGCATAAGATTTTGATACCCCGATTTCATCGGCTACGTCCTGTACGCTCATAAAAGTTTTCTGTTCCATGTGGTTTCCTCCCTCGTTTTGTTGTTCCTAAACTGTTTTGTTTAAGTTTTGTAAAGTTATCATGCTAAACATTTTAAGTTAAGTCAATAGGTTTTCAAGTAAATATTAACTTTTTTTGTTTAGGTTCTTGTTGCTATCCTTTTTTCTTCGTGTTATACTCTACATAAGCAAATAAGTTTAGGAGGTTTCATTATGGCAATCGGACAACGCATTAAATTTTTTCGTAACAGAAAAGGCATGACACAAAAGTATCTGGGCGAAATTCTGGGCTTTCTTGGAAAAACCTCTGATGTTCGTATGGCTCAATATGAATCAGAAGCCAGAGTTCCCAAAGCTGAACTGGTAAAAGAGATGGCTAATATCTTTGATGTCAGTACTCATGCTCTCAACGTACCAGATATAGATACCTATCTTGGTCTGATGCACACCTTTTTTGCATTGGAAGATATATATGGTTTGAAAATCGGAGAGATGGATGGAGAAATTTGTCTGCGTCTGGATAAATCAGTTACCGCCCCCGGTTCAACTTTAGACGATATGTTTCGCTCATGGCAGGTACAGAGTACCCGACTTGAAGCTGGAGAAATCTCTAAAGAGGAATATGATGAATGGCGATATAAATATCCAGCACTTGACACATCAAAACGCTGGGCTAAAGTTCCTTCGCAAGAATTGAGCGATATGCTCACTAAAAAATAGCACTGAATCGAATTGGAGGTATTCCCATGGATAAAATTATTCCCGCTTTTGAAACAACCCTATTTGATTCAACACTAAGTGATGCTTGTGCGGACATAACTGAACTAGGTATTGATTCTTTGTTGGATGATGGAGTATTCAAAAGTATTCCCGTTGTCAGTCTTTTGGTAGGTGTTGGAAAAACTGCTCAAAATATTCATGACAGGAATTTACTAAAACAAACCATAAAATTTATTAACAGTTTTAATGAAAAATCTATTGATCCCCAAAAATTGGTAAAGCATAAAAACAAGTTACAAACAAACCCACGCTTTGCTGAGGAAGAACTAGGGCGTGTAATTATTCTTCTTAATTCTAATGTTGAAATCAAAAAATCAGATCTTTTAGCAAAATTTTATCGTGCATACGTTAACGAAGAAATTGACTGGTCTACATTTTGTGAATTTTCTGATATCACATCTCGTTTGTTTATTTCTGATTTAGATGTGTTATATAAAGTAGCAAATGGTCAAATCTCCGACACCTCTCAGTGTACTGTTTATAAAGCTGATAGATTGATCGCACTTGGTTTATTAGATTCAGCTATGAAATCCATGAGTATTAGCAGTGTAAGCGGAAGTCAAACTCAACGCTATATACAAGTTAATTCATTAGGGCAATTATATTGTCAATTATGTTTAAGCTAAATCAACGCAAAAAACCTTACCAACTTTCATATTTTGAAAATCAGTAAGGTTTTTCTATGTCATATTGAAATAAATTTTACTCGTTGAGTGAGAGCCAAATGTTGCCAAATCGTTGCCACGGCTTAAACATATTTGTTTGGAATCCGCATAAACACTGGGTTCTTTTTAGCACTTACATCACTCAAATTCGATTGTCCCAGGCGGCTTCCCCGTCAAATCATACATCACTCGATTCACATGACTAACCTCATTCACAATCCTACTGGTAACCTTCTGCAGTACCTCCCAAGGCACCTGGGCGCTCTCCGCCGTCATAAAGTCAATCGTATTCACCGCTCTCAGTGCAATCGCGTAGTCATAGGTTCTCTCATCCCCCATAACCCCAACGCTCCGCATGTTAGTTAATGCAGCAAAGTACTGACCAACCGTCTTGTTCATCCCGGCTTTGTCCATCTCTTCGCGATAGATTGCGTCTGCTTCCTGCACCATCTTTACCTTCTCCTCGGTGACTTCACCGATGATTCGGATGCCAAGTCCCGGACCTGGGAATGGTTGTCTGAAGACTAATCTTTCCGGAATTCCAAGTTCCAGCCCTACTTTACGCACCTCATCTTTGAACAGGTCGCGAAGCGGCTCGATGATTTCTTTGAAATCTACGCAGTCCGGAAGTCCCCCTACGTTGTGGTGAGATTTAATGACTGCGGATTCTCCGCCGACTCCTGACTCTACTACGTCCGGGTAAATGGTTCCCTGTACAAGGAAGTCTACGGTTCCGATTTTCTTTGCTTCTTCTTCGAAGACACGGATGAATTCTTCTCCAATAATCTTTCTCTTGGTCTCAGGGTCTGAGACTCCGGCTAATTTGCTATAGTATCTTTCCTGTGCATTGACACGGATAAAGTTGAGGTCATAATTGCCTTCCGGTCCGAAGACCGATTCAACTTCATCGCCTTCGTCTTTGCGGAGAAGACCGTGGTCTACGAATACGCAGGTCAGTTGATTGCCAATTGCTTTGGATAACATGACCGCTGCTACGGAGGAGTCAACTCCACCAGACAGTGCGCAGAGCACTTTTCCGTCTCCAACCTTATCGCGAATTGCCTGAATGGATTCTTCTACAAATGCATCCATTCTCCAGTCACCAGCGCATCCACATACGTTTAATACATAGTTACTCAGCATTTCTTTCCCATACTGTGTGTGCAGTACTTCCGGATGGAACTGGATTGCATATAATCTGTCTGCTTCATTCTCCGCTGCTGCCACCGGACAGTCTGCAGTGTGAGCTGTAATTTCAAATCCCGGTGCTGTCTTTGCGATGCGGTCAAAATGGCTCATCCATACGATGCTCTTTTCTGGAACACCCTGGAAAACTTTGGAACTGGTCTTGTCAAGCAACACCTCTGTCTTGCCATATTCGCCGACCTCCGGTGTCTCCACTTTGCCGCCGAGCACATGCATCATCAACTGTGCACCGTAGCATAAGCCAAGTACCGGAATTCCCAGTTCAAACAACTCTTTGCTGTAGGTCGGTGAATCCGGCTCGTAACAGCTGTTTGGTCCACCCGTCAAGATGATTCCCTTCGGTTCCATTTCCTTGATCTTTTCTATATCTGTCTTATAAGAATAAATCTCGCAATACACGTTACATTCTCTGACACGTCTTGCAACTAACTGGTTGTATTGACCGCCAAAATCAATAACAATGACTAATTCTTTTTTCAAGATTACTTCCTCCTATTTCTCTTTTGCTAAATAACCGTTAACTTTTGATTATTATGTCTTTTCCTATTATAAAGTAGGCACTTTTGATTTACAACCCTAAATTCAATTCTCCGCCTCACACCGTCTTAAAATGCATCCACTTCCCACTCAGATACCGCACAAACATCAGCACCGCGCGGAAGCACCAGTCGATGACCATCGCCACCCAGACGCCAAACACGCCCCAGCCCATATATTTACCAAGGACATAGCTGAATCCGATACGGAACACCCACATGGATACAATGGAAATGTACATCGGCATTTTCGCATCACCGGACGCACGCAGGGTGCACGGCAGGGAAAATGAAACTGGCCAGATGATCATGCAGGAGATGCTGTGGAAAATGAGGATTTTCTCTGTGGTCGCTGCTGTGATATCCGACAGGTTGTACGCCTTCAATATAAATGGAAGTAGTACGAACACCAAGGCATTCATCACCCAGATGCTGACGTATGTAATGGCCATCATTTTCTTCGTGTAGTACTTTGCCTGTCCGTAATCTCCCGCCCCCACACACCGGGCAATGACCGTGGTCATGGCAAGTCCCATCGCCAGTCCCGGAAGAATCTGGAACATGGCAACGGCATTGGAAACAGCATTTGCCGCAATGGCGTAGGTTCCAAAAGTGGAAACCAAGCTCAGCACCAGGATTTTCCCGAGCTGAAACATGCTGTTTTCCAGTCCATTTGGCACACCAATACTTAAGATTCGCTTGATCATCTTTCCATCCGGACGGTAGGAAAATATTTTTTCAAAATACAGCTGATGTTTGTGACTGCAGAGCATCGCAATAATCACGATGGCCGCCACCATTCTGGACACCAGCGTTGGGATGGCAACGCCCTCGGTTCCACGATGAAAACCATAAATGAGGATTGCATTTCCGCATACATTGATCGCGTTCATGAGGATGGAGACCCGCATGGACATCTGGGAATTTCCCATGGCACGGAAAATTGCCGCTCCTCCGTTGTACAGTGCGATAAAGGGAATCGATGCCGCCACGATTACCAGATAGGTGTTGGCATGTCCCATCACGTCTGCATCGATGGAACCGAATACTACATGCAGGATAAAATATTTTCTAAGATAAATGATTACCGTGATGACCAGAGCGCAAAGGGTGATAAACCACACCAATTGCTTGGCAGCGCCCCGCGCCCGCTCTTCATCCTTCATCCCCAGGTACTGGCCCGATACCACCGCGCCGCCTGTGGCGAGTGCCGCAAATGCGTTGATGAACAGCACCATAATCTGATCCACCAGAGATACGCCGGACACCGCAGACTCACCCACGCTTGCAATCATAATCGAATCTGCCATTCCCACTAAAATGGCAAGTAATTGTTCAATAATCAGCGGAAGAATCAATGCCACCAGCATCTTGTTGGTAAACAAATATCCACTTTTTTCTTTTCTCTCTCTCATATTGCATTCTCCTTAACCTGTTCATTATACGCTACCTGACACGGGAGTGACAAGTCATGAGAATGCATTTACTCAATATTTTCTTCAAAAAACACGATTTTTAATCCACTTTAATAAATATTTAACAATAATCAACACATAAACTTCACATTTACGAGTTACAATATCCCTTAACGTTTTGATGTAAGAATAGTTTGCAGTTAAAACCATTGTTCCAATTGCTGCCTACTTTAACACTTTAATATATGTTCAGAAAGGATCTGAGTTTTTATCATGAAGAAAATAAAACCTGTACAGCTTCCTGCTGTCACGGTTCCATCTATACAGACCCCGTCCATCGAGGTCCTCCTGTTGTCGATTCTGTTTTCCGGATTCACTGTTGTTGGACACAGCTTTGCCAAGACAGGCACTTTGAATCTGATTGTCCAAAGTCCCCACGCCATCGAGTCCTCGATTCTAAGATTTATCCTGCTTGCACTGATTTATGCACTTGGCATTCATCTTCTCTACCAGCATATCCGGCAGATTACGGCAGACGATGTCAAAGCCGTTGCTCCAAAGCACAATACATTTCCTTATATCTGGGCTTTTCTGTTTTTAGCCTGGATGCCTTATATGATTGCCTATTTTCCGGGTATTTTTATGGGCGATACCAGTGCACAGATTTGCCAGTTTTTTCAGCTGCCAAATGGATTTTCCGAGAGTGTCGATCTGATTTCAGGCAGCCAGCTGATCACGGCGCACCACCCGGTCATCCACACCTTGCTGATGGGGGGATGCACCTATCTTGGGGAAATGCTTTTCCACTCCGATGTGATTGGAATTTTTCTCTACACGCTGCTCCAGTATAGTGTGTGTTCAGCAGTGCTTGCCTACTCTGTCACATTTCTCCGCCGTCAGGGAACGCCCAGACTTTTTCGCTTTGCCGTACTGATGATTTTTGCATTTTATCCGACCTTTCCCAGGTATGCCATGCTGCTGAGCAAGGATGCATTTTTTGCCTGCTTCATGCTGCTCTTCCAGATTTTTTTAATCAAATGGATCCGCAATCCTGAAGAGATGCTCGCCAGCAAAGCAAAACAGGCTGCTTTCATCGGCTCCATGGTTGGAGTGCTTTTATTCCGGCAAAATGGAATCCTTGCAGTCATTTTCGGTGCTGCTATCCTGGTTGTCGCATTTCGCGTGCCACAAGTGCGCAGACAACTCGCCATCGCATTTTTCCTTGCTCTTGGATTTTTTATCCTTTATGGAAAGGTGCTGCTTCCGCTCTGTGAAATCACACCCGGAAGCAAGCGTGAAGTGCTGTCGATTCCATTTCAGCAGACCGCACGTTATGTAAGCGAACATGGTGACGAGGTGACAAAGGAAGAACGCGAAGCTATTGATGCAGTACTTAATTATGACTATATCCAGAAAAATTATAATCCGAATATTTCCGATCCTGTAAAGAAGACCTTCAACGAGGAAGCGACTTCTACTGAACTGAAAGCATATTTTAAAGTCTGGTTTTCCATGTTCTTTAAACACCCGGGCTGTTATATTCAGGCAACGCTCGCTAATTACTACGGATACTTTTATCTGGGCTACGAACCGGCAGACCGGCACCACACCTATTACTGGAATTCCAGCAGTAACTACATGGCAACGCGGAGTGACACAAAGGGCTTTTCCTTCTATCACCCGACGCAGACAAAAGAGCTTGCCCTTTATCTGGAAAAGGTTTCCGACAAGATTCTGGCGACTCCGATTCTCTCTTGGATTGAGACGTCCGGCTTCTACACCTGGGCGCTGCTGATTATCATGATGTACCTGATTTACTCACGGAACTTCAAATACCTTGCGGTCGCACTTCCGGCACTGAGCATCTTTTTAGTATGCCTCATCTCTCCAGTCAATGGCAGCTATTATTTTCGTTACAGTCTGCCGCTTGCGTTTATGATACCAACCCTGGTCGGAACCTGCTTAAAGCCCATTTCTGTGCCGGTATTTCTCCCGAGTGGCCAGTCCGCCTCTGATATGTCGTTCTGATTTATTGACATCCAGAACGGATCTGGTCATCCGGGCAAGGCTTGGGTTAATCTGCAGAAGACGGTCCGTCACGTCCTTATGTACTGTTGACTTGGACACCCCGAACTGCCGCGCCGCCTGTCTCACAGTCACCCGGTTCTCAATAATATAATTGGCTATCTCCACCGCCCGCTCCTCAATATAATCTTTCATTAAAATTCCCCGCATACACTGTTTTTTACAATGTATGCGGGGATAGTATTAAGTTAGTACAAATTATTCTGCTCCTTCCTTTTGAATACATTATTCTATTGTCCAAACGAAACGTCCGATATAGTCATGTCTGTATGTACCGTTGACTTGGACACTCCAAATTTCTTTGCTGCATCTTTGTTTTTCAAAGTTTCAGTTATATAAGATACTTTCTCATCTAACTCTTCATAAAAAAGGGGAAGATATCTTAAGTCATATGTTGTACTATCCATTTAAATAGCCGGGGATTTCATTAACTGAAATCTCTCGGCTATGTACGGTAGCTCTATAATATATTGTCTCTATTTTAGCAAAAACTTATAAAGCGGAATCACTTCAATCTTAACGCCATCTTCTTCGATTACCTCTTCTTCCTCATAGGTCACAATCATATATCTTTTGGATTCCGAAAACTCTTTTGCAATCTTAATTAAATTTCCTACTTCACGAATTCTAGCTTCCCCTTGAATACTATACGCCACTTGAATTGCTGTTCCAGTCGCCGAAATATAAAAATCAATGTCAATTCCAACCTTTGAAGACTTAAAATAATATAATTCATTTCGATAGTGGTTATAAAGCGATACTGCAACCATATTTTCCAGAAACATTGAATCCTTCTTAGTTAGAAATAAGTTTAAAAGTCCATTATCATTAAAATAATATTTTGGAACACTTTCCTTTTCTACAAAGGCAGCGACATAATTCTGGATATGAAATATGAGATAGGCATCCTCGGCATAACCAATATAATTGATCAGAGAATCTTTACTGATTTTGATTCCGATAGAATTCACAATATTCTTCAGTTTTGTATAAGATACCTCGTGCATCACTGTCTCAGCAATCTTTTTCATCAAGATTCTCATTGCATCTGAATTTCGAATACTATTCCTAGCTACAATATCTCCTAATAGAATCTTCTGATATATATTCTCTACATATTCTCGCTTAGCTTGAAACAACAGCGATTCTGGAAATCCGCCCTCATAAAAATAGCTCCCCAGTGCCGCCCTTATTCTTCCATTCAGTTTCGTTGTCCGAATTGCAGCCTCGTCATGCTTTACATCCTTTGCAATCAGATATTCTCTAAAGTTGTAAGGACTGATATACTTCGTAAAATATCTTCCTCCCAATCTAGCCTCCATATCCCTACTTAGCATCTGTGCATTACTTCCAGTAATATAGACACGCTCCTTCGCATCTGCGATTCTCCTGACAAAACTCTCCCATCCTGCTACATTTTGGATCTCATCTAAGAAAAAATAGGATTTCTTTTCACTCATTTCACTAGCAACTAACAGGATATCGTTAAAATCTTTTAACTGAAACTCTAACAAACGTTCATCTTCAAAATTAATATAAATGATCTGACTCCAATCTACTCCAGCGTCTACCAATTCCCTGGCGATTTTATATAGCAATGTTGACTTTCCTGCCCTCCTAAGTCCTGTCAAGATATAATTTCCGTTTTTCTCAAATGTATATTCTCGGTTTATAATCAGAGAATCACGTATGATTTGATGTTGATCATATATAATCGTTTTCAATATATCGCTGTTCATTTGCATTTCTCCGTTCATTTTAATTAATTCCTTCTTATTCTGTCGTGTATATTCTACACTATTTTAGCGGAATTGTCCATTATACTCGACGCAATAAACATGTTGTTCTTAAGTATACTAGACATAATACTATTAAGATTATATGCATTTTTCTAAGAATATAATCATCATTTCTGCATTTTACGGAGCTCAGCGGTCGCTGTTCTGTTTTAGAACGGCCGCATAAATTATGTATTAGTTTTTTTGATATTTATGTTTATGGTGTAATGTTTGGTTGATCTTTTCATGATAGAGTTTGCGGATACTTCATCATTTAAGATCATTGCCTTCCAATTTTGGGGATCTCTTTGAGAACATACTATTCTACAATAACCTTATACATATATGGTTTGAGTATTTTCTTTATTTCGACCATATCAATTTTCTCATATGAGTCTGCCCACTTAATCAATTCAATAAGTGATTTTATAGTTTCTTTTTTACCTTTTTCTAATCCGAGTTTTCTCTTTATGAATCGTTTTATTATTCTATACAAATATACTTGCTTTGGTACTTGTAATAAATATATCTTATCAGCATCAGCAAAACACTGTTTGCACCATTTATAATAGACACCTTCTATAATCCACTGCTTATTTTTAAGAATGTCCTGCAACATTGCACATCTCTCATCAGTATTTCTTTTTACCCCATATGATTCTGCTTTATTATCCCATTGCAAATCATCCAAATCATAATGCTCTATACCATATTTTTTTGATAGTTTATTTGCTAAATAAGTTTTACCAGAACCACTTCCACCTATAATGTGAATTTTCATTGTATCCCCCCTGACAAATTTTGGTTTTCACTCCTGAAAACTGCAATTTTTCAGAAGTATTATTTATGGGATCAAATGTTGCATATGGTTTTGCAATGAATTGCAATGTATCTAAACGCTGAAGCAGCTCAAATACCTTATCGACTCCTACCGGAAATATAGATGTTTTTGTAACAACCTTTGCTTTCACGACTGCTTTCCTCCGTTTCCAACATGGTTATAATAATTAAATCTTGCCCGTCAACTTCCATTCTTCACGAGTTATGGCATAGGCGTAGGAAATCGTATTTTTTTCATCTGGATACTCTTTTAACTTTGTCATGCCATTGGATATTGCGGTTGAACGAGCTGGGATTTATCGTTTGCAAAACAAAATATTATTGACCTGTTCTGTTATGTATATTTCATCCCCCACCACTTCAAGCTCATAACTCTCAATAATATCTTTATCATGTTTCTTCCATAATTCATCAAATCCATAGGCTGTATCTTTTTTCTTTGGAAACCGAATTGTACTATCAAAAGATTTCTCGAATTTCAATCCATATTTCCCGCATATCTGCCGCCACTCATCTTTTGTGTAAAACTTTATATGGCCATCTTTTTTTAGCTGCATATATCCGTCTACAAATCGACTGGTATCATTGACATCAGGTGTTGGGTCTGAAATAAACAGGAAACCCTCTTGCTTCATCACTCGGCTGACCTCAGAAATACTTTTCTGTATATCTGGAAAATGATGTAACGCATATCTTGAAATAACCATATCAAACTCATAATCAGAAAATGGAAAATCCATGCCGTCATAGGTTATAAAACTAATGTTTCGGATGTTTTCTTCCTTTGCCTTACAACGATTGACTTCTAATGCCTTTTCGACAATATCCAGTCCAATTATTGATATATTTGAATATTTTTTGGCAATAGAAAAAGACAAATAGCCGCTTCCTGTACCTAAATCTAAAATTTTCATATCAGCTTTAATCGGCAAAAAGTCAAGAATATTTTTTAAATGATGTTCATCTTGTGTCTGTTTATTGTAAAAATCTCCCGAAGAAAAACTATATTCAAATCCCTGCCTTGTAGCCATAATACTGTTTTCTATATCCATTATATTCAATATCTCTTTCCGTTCACAAATTCATATTTTCAATTCTGCAGACTGGAAATTATCGAGCTAATATCTCTCGAAAAATATAACGACAAGCTTCTGATTCTGTCCGAAATCTTTTATCAGTAGTCTTTATTCCACGTTCCGCATAATATACTTGCCAATAATCTTTTGAATGAAATAAGCACCATCGTTCAACCTTTCGACCTCTTTCATCCAAATTATAATTATCTTTCGGTATACACATTAATTTAAGCAATATTTTCAAAGTTTTCTTTTTCACGCAACATTCCATTATTATATATTACAATTTTTGATAATTGATTTAATCTAAATTCTTTCTTTTTTCCAATTGGGGGAGTTAGAATTATCAGCCCATTCTTTATACACAAACTTTTTCTTCCATAGGTTAGAAATACACCTAGACCTTCCCCTATGCAAAGCGGACTAATCAAACACCAAAAGAAAAAAGATTATAAGTCGGCTCTTGCATATCAATCATTGTCCATAAAAACCAAAAGTATAAAATTAGTAGAAATCCTCCAATAAAGAGATATGCTTTCTTGGGTTTGATTTTTAGATTACTTTCAATATATAATTCTTTGGTATTCATAGATTCCCTTCCCAGTAGTATATTTCCTATATATGATTAATTGGAATATTGTACTGCGCCATTTGCATAACGAATTTTTCAAATGGTATATTATTGTCAAATTTTATTATTCTTTTGTTTTCTATCCAAACAATGAACGAGCCATTCTTTTTATATGTCCCACTGCTTATATTATTGAAGGAATAATAATGCTTAATTCCCAAAGTTGACCGAACAATAATATCCTGATCTTTTACCTGCACCTGCCAAACAATGGAATTAAGAGATCCTATAACACCCAGCACCACAAACAATATACATACAATCGTGAAAATGTCTTTTAATCCATATTTGAATAGGCATCCGTATAAGAGTAATAAAGAAAAACACGTGTAAGTACAAAAAATTTCTGCTACCATTCCGTTGCTTTTGATAATATATTCATTTGTAATTTCTGGCTTTTCCATATCCTTATTTCTTTTTTCCCAGAAAATAAATCTTATCATAAGATAAGCGCCCATCACTGGCATTATCCTTACTATAAAATTCCACATTTATTACGTCCTCTATGTACATTACCATTCGTTATCAAAAATTTCAAAATGATTATTTATCGTGAACCCTCACATGACTGAAGTTACATGCTTCCTGTTTCGGCGTAAATCGCCACAATAAATGCTGGTCTTATGCTTACTCCACAGGCGTAGATTATACTGTTTGGACAGTTCCTGCCCTACAGTTTTTTTGTTTATTTTATAAGTAACATTTTTTATGCTGCCATTTGGCAGTACATCTCATACCCTTTGTTTCTAATGTTGATCGCTGCGTTTAAGTCCCGGTCCAGGTTCATTCCACACTCACAGATATATCGTCTCTGTTCCAATGATATTTCCTTCACGCCCCCACATCGACTGCAGGTTTTGGAGGATGGATACCATTTATCAACAACCATCAGCTGTTTCCCGCGATCTGCAAGTTTATACGCCAACACGGATGTGAACATCCCATACCCATTATCTAACGTAGCTTTTCCATTTCTAAAACCATGATTAGACATACTGCGCAGATTCAGATCTTCGATGCACACCATATCATACCGATTGGCTATCTCGGTTGACTGCTTATGCAGGAAGTCCTTTCTCTGGTTTGATGATTTCCGATGGATTTTTGCAATCCTATGTTTCTGTTTCTCATAGTTCTTAGAACCGATGATTTTGTGCTTCTGTTTCCGCTGAGCTTTTGCTAACTTTTTCTGATTAACACGGTAAAAATGGGGCATATGTGCACTCTTTCCGTTCGAATCCATATAAAGGCCGTCCGACTTATAATCAAGCCCTACCACCTTGTTATAACAGACTTCTATCGGAATTATCTCTGCTTCATAAGCATACAGAACAGACACATAGAAACTGCCATCACGTTCCATCACAATCGTTGCCTGCTTGATGTTCCATAAGGTGTCTGCCTTTCGGTGAATCACAGCCCGCACTTTCCCCAACTTTGGAAGCTGAATCATATCTTCGAATACCCTAATATTTCCGTTTGTAAAATTCGTTGTATAAGATGTTCGGCTACGGTGCCTGCTCTTAAATCTTGGATAACCTCCCTGTTTTTTGAAGAACCTTTGATATCCTGCATCCAGCGCATAGATTGCATTAGTCAACGCAAATTTATCCACTTCCCTTAACCATGGATACTCTTTTTTCAGTATACGATTGCAATCGTTATTGCAATCCGTTCGGCTCAGATACTTCTGCCCTTTTTCATATCGCTCTTTCTGCTTGGAAAGATAATGATTATATACAAAACGACAACAGCCAAATGTATTCCTTAACTTCTGTTCCTGTTCCTTTGTCGGATAAATGCGATACAAAAACGCTCTGTTCACAGACCTCACTCCTACTTCTTTTTCTGACTCTCAATGTAATGCTCCACCTGCTCAAAACTTCGGTCACTTACCGTGACGGCACAGTAACTCGGATTCCAGAGATGCCCGCCCCACAAACTTGATTTCAGTTCCGGGTGATCAAGGAAAAGTCTTCTTGCCAAATTTCCTTTCATGATCTTGATCATATCTGAAATCAAAAACTGTGGTCTACAATCTAGTAAAAGATGGATATAATCCGGCATAACCTCCATTGCCAATATCCGAAATGCATACTGCTCTGCAATAAGCTGAAGCAAGTCTTTACACTCCTGCGCTATTCCATCTTTAAGAATTTGTTTGCGATAATTTGTACACCAGACAATATGGTATTGTAAGGAGTAGACATACCCACGACCATACGTAAGTTTTGAAATATTGTTTAAATCAAATGTTTTTTCCATATACATATAATACCATATGTAAGCATATAAATCAAGACATTTCCGAATGTATGTTCTGCTCTGCGTTGCATAAAATAGTTCGAAATGAGTTCGTGAAAGATAGTGAATGAACAGCGATCCGAAGACAGATAAAGTAAAATGAATAGAATTCTCAAGTGCCGAAAGGCACATAATTATTTTATGCTGACTAACTCACAACTAAAGTAACGAGAATGCGTCAGCATTGTTTTCAATTTTCCAACCCTACAAGCTGGGAGTTGTAAAGATGTAAGTTATACTTGTACAAATTCATAACCATAGTAGTTTTGTAATCATCAATACGATGATAAACAACAATAAAAACAATATATTATTACTTAAGTATGTAAATAAGCTATAAAGGAAATAATGTTTTTTGATACTTGCTTCAATTTACCGATACCATTTAATAAGCCCCCCCATAAATCAAACCTTCATTCCCGCAAGATAGTAGTCGTTACCTTTTACATATTGTATTACTTAAAACTATAATTACGACAACATCAATTAAGATTACGCCAGCTGCAATATAAGCAAAAAATGCTGGCAGAACATCTTCAAACAGTCCCATAATTAATGTAAGAATTGCAATAATAGACATTCCAATTCCCGTTATTCTACATAACTTTTTTTCATTATATTTTCTCTTTTCTTCCTCGGAAACTGTATTATATCCAGCAATAAGCCACCCTCCATGTCCAGAAATCAGAACTATAGAAAATGTAGCAAGTATTACAAATACAACATATACCATCCAGTCTGGACCAGTTGATAAATCTGCTAATTTCATTTATAGAACACCTCCACGACTTAGAATCTATCTATTCTTCCTGGGCTTCGGACTGGGAAGTTCCTCATACATAGCACGAAATAAGCCGGATAAATATTCTTTACTTGATGCCATCTTCTTCCCCCATAGTCGAAATTTTCCGCAACACAAGCTGGAATTGTGCAAATATCACATTGCAATAATCTTCTTCAAAGTATTGGCTGTCCTAATTGTAATCATTTCTCCAATTCCTACACTTGCAGTTTTTTTCCACCAGTTAGCTTTCGCATATCTCTTTCTGTCAAAAGACCAGAAAATGACATTCTCGTTAACATATACCCGCTCCAACCCTTCCGTTGGCTCTCCTGTTTTTTCAGCTATTATTTCAGCGGTAGTGGAAGGCATTACAAAAATCAAATTGTCATATATCTCTTTGTCATCCGTTCCCCACCAAGCGGGAGCTTTACTCAATAAACTTTTTAACTTTTCCTGTAAAATCACAAACACAGGAATATCTAAGCCGAACTGTTTTTTTATCATCATTTTGATTCTATCTGCAAGAATGATTTCATCACCTTCATTGACTGAAAAAATGACATTACCACTATTAAGATGTGTTAAAACATCCGCATAACCCAATTCTTCAAAATAGGATTTCAATTCTGCCATAGATATCTTATTTTTTCCGCTTATGTTGATGCCCCGCAATAAGGCTATATATCTTTTCATATCAATTCTCATATCCTTTTTCAATTCTTCAAGCTGGGATTTATAGTTGCTTTTCCATAATATCATAACACAAAAAGTCATTGTTTTTTGTACATATAATATTAAAGTCTTTATCTTTAAATCCTCTCTTTAAATATATATTTTTTGCAGGCAAGGAAGCATCTATTATTACTTTTGAATACTGGTTAAAGATTGTTTTTTCTGCAAAATCAAGCAATTCTGTTCCGTATCCCATTCTTTGACAGGGAGGGAGCACAAAAAGCCGGGATATTTCATTGCCCTTTATTGTGACTGTACCAACGATATTTTGTAATGCATCTAAACAAAGAAAGCAACATTTATTTTCAATATCTTTCAAAATGTTATCTTTATTATGATGCTTTAAAAAGAATTCTACAGCACCCTTAGGATAGTAATGCGGATAGATTTCTGAGATTGTGACCGTTGAAATATTTTTGATTGTTTCTAAATCTGGCGAAACCGCTTGTTTTATACTCATTTTCTTCTCCTTCAAATCTACCTATATCATAAATCAAATAGACCTTCATCTCAACGCCCTTTTCCACTTATAACCATTCCGCAACTCAACCCTATGCACTTCAAGCTGATTTCCAAACTGCGTAAACAAGTCAAAGGAAAAATCCTTAGAAAATGCTCGTATTTCAGTAAATAGGTCAACGAGATTTTGAAAACAAGGTTCTGCTCATATAGGAACAGGCGATGCCATTTATTGTAATAACGGTCAGCTCTGTAAATTCGCAATTTATCTCTTTTAATTTTTATGAACTATACAAATAGGCTTGCAACAATAAAAACAATTCCCAATATACCTATGTAACTATTGTGCATCAACCGTTTCATCATAAATTCTTTTATTGATGCTTGATATGGCTTTTCGGAATTGTAATAAACATATACTTTTGTTCCAATATATTTTTGTTCTAATTTTTTTAGTCTTTCCTTTTTGAAAAATGTCAAAGCAAAATAATCTCCTGTAGAGACAATAAACTCCTTATGAGGATATTGAATCATCACATAAATATGATAACGATAAACACCCTTACATGAACCACCGTACTCAATACTATTTATTGTCCCAGGAATACATTCGCTTCTACTATTATTCATAAAATATATTGCATTAAAAAATACACTTCCTAAAACAAACACAAATCCCAATATTATAAGAATCCAAAACATCATATCTCCTTTTATCCCGACAAGCCGGAATTTTGCTATTTCATTTTTTCTTGACACTCGCTACATTCTCTATCGTGAATAGAAATAATTCCACCACATTTAGAACAAGTATATTTCATTTTCTGCTGTTCCATGAAATGCTCTAAATCTTGTTCTTGAACAAAACGGCTATTTTCTACTCCTTTCGGCAAATTCTTATTTAACATCGAAATATTACGCTTATAATTCCAGTGCTTTTGATAGTCGCTTTTTCTTCTCACACGGAAACAAACTCAACAGTCTTCTGCATTGATTTTTTGTATAAGGTCTTACATTAAGCGGAATTATCTCGCCACTTTTTAAAAGAAAATCTATTTCCTGTGCAGCATACGTTCCAGATCTACCATGTGCTTTTGCCTCACGCATAGATATCCCCAACTCGCTTGACCATCCAATTGCAATAACCTCAGATATGCTAAACACATCCTTTCGCTTACGCCTATGCTTTCTTTCTTGAAAATATCTACTAAAGATTATTTGTTGTCCATTTATATCAATATATGTATTAAAAAGATTCCAAGGCGTTAATAGGGCGATAAAAACGAACACTGGATTCCCTGGTCTTATTCTTTCTGATATCATAACTATATCCTTTCTACTACAAATTCAAACTTACTTTCCTGAATAAACTGATTTAGAGAACAATGTAAATCCCATTTTTTTCGGATACTCCCATTTCTGGAATCACTTTATATGTTTCTATGTCATTCCCATTTTCAATTAATAATTTTCCCTTTTTTATTAAATCGTTCCGAAATAACCATAACGAAAATCATCTTTCAACTGCCCATTAGAAGTAATAACTGCATTAAATTCTTGATTCATATTTTCCCTTGGAGCTGCTATACAAGAATATCAATTCTAAATTTGTTAATCACTTCTGCAATAAATCCAGTTCTTTAAATTTCTGTTTTCTTTCATACAAACCAACAGCAAAAATAGACAACCTTTTCCTGACACTTTGTAAATGGCTCCATTAATAAATCGGAATGCCATCAACTGTACATTAAACATCCAAAAGTTAATAAGACCGTCACCATAATTTCTTATATTTTAGCATAGCCAGAAGTCAATGTCATCTTTCACTAAACAAACAATGTGTAAATAACAGGTTGTCTTTCTGTGAATTATTAAGTATGATGAAATCATAACCCCTACTAGTCAAGTGGATACTCAGAATCCGCTTTCGCTTAGAAGCGGGGGACATCTTTTGTAAGATTATAATATGCAAAAAACTTATCCATCTTAATAATGATCTCTCGGAATCTTGAGTGATCATGCCAGCTAAACTCTGGCATAGTACTTTGAAAAGTAAATATTGTCCATGAACGTAAAAATAGGTACAGGAAATAGACATAACTGTCGCTATGTTTGAAAAAATGAGATATAATAATCTTTGGATTATGCTGTTTGTAGAATCAACTTTCTGAGGGCGGATTCAAAAGGCATATCCCATGCATCCAGATGTTGTAACATCAGGATGTGATAGAGGCGGCAGTACCACATCTTAGATGATCGGTGTCTGCCGTCTTCTAATTTCTCACGCTTGTTGGAGCGTTCAGCAGAAGTTCTTGCATTGTATTCAAGTTTCCATTCCTTACTACTTCTTGGCGGATTGTTAAACAATCTTGGATTATCATTCATTATCAAGTGAACTGTGCGACCGTATTTTGCATCGGAGCAGGGATTATCACAGGTACAGGAAATGCATCCGTTTTTACGACTGATTTTGGGACACTTAAATTTGCTTCTTCCCTTAGCTAATTCAACACCATCACGATGCATACGAAATCCAGCCTGACAGATAGGAACCCCATCTTTATCAATGGTGAAATCGTTTTTATAAACTGGTGGTCGGCCACCTTTGCCATTTAGATCAATGAACGGAGTTATGTTTGCCCGTTTGCAATACCTGTAATAAGGCATCGCATCGTGAGCGGAATCAAGGAGTAGTTTGGTTACATTGTAATCAGGTAAAAAGCTTTTTAATCGGAAAAAGTTATGCAGGAATCCATGAGAATCGTGTTTGGATGCCGGATGAAGTAATGGAAAAACAGGTAAGTCGCTTTTGGAGTCAACATTCATATATAAGTCGTAACCATGATACCAACAGTCTCTGGAAGAATCCCAGCCTATATCGCAATCGGGTTGAGAAAAATATCTGTCACACTTACAGTCACTGATACCTTTAGAAGCACAGTCACAGACACGATGCTTGCGTTCTCTGTGAGAGGTGACAACAGGAGTTCCATCTCCTGCGAGAGCAAGGTCAGTTGTATCAATGAGTCCTTTTGAAACAGAAGTTTCAAGGAATTCGGCTTTGTATAACTGAAACAAAGAACCATAAGGTTGGTCATCAATAAGAAAGGTTGTATTTTCCAATTCGGGAAGCAAGTGTTCTACAGTAACTTTCTCGACAGAATCGGCTTTTGTACCTTTTTTCTTAGGTTTTTTTACCTTAATTTTTAGCGGATGGATATGGGGAGAAAGGTGATTTTCATCGTGATCCCATAACCTGGAGAAAAAGTCATAGAAGGTACCAACACCCGGAGTATCACCAAACTCAAAACCACTAAGAATGGCATAAAGAGGATTGATTTTAAGCTGTGCAGCCCAGTCTGTTACAGAAGATACTTTAAAATCAATGGACAACAGGTAGGAACGCTGCATACAGGATGGAGTTCTTGGCTTTGGACCAAAGACAGAGTATTTAGGCTTCATAAATTCATCTGTAAAAGAAAGATCAAGGTTCCAAAAACGGTCGATGATATCCCATGTAGAACGTGCAATGGAATCAGGATTAGGGTAATATTTACGCAAATTTTCAACAACAAAGTTTTGGTAGTCGATATGACTGCCACAGTTAACAGGTAACAAAAAAATCGCCTCCAATCGAAAAATGTGTGTCGCCCACAAGTGAACGGTACTTATTAATCAACAGGCGCGAAGCGCCGCATTTTTCGATGAAGTTGTCAAGTACTTTTGGCAAAAAAAGTGGGGGATGTTAATAAAAAAGGAATCTGAAAGCCTTGAACTTACTGGCTTAGAGATTCCGAGAGATTATAATACAGCAAAGGAGGTATTGATTTTATGGCAAATGAATTAACATTTGAAACGCTGCGTCTTTTGACCGGCACCCCCGGGCAGGAGGCAACCGTTCCCGCCTTCCTCGGAAATCTTACGATCCAGAATGAAGTCCATTTCGCTCTGGATGAAACAGATGAGATATTCGAGGCCTATGGACGCACCTCATCCTGCTTCCCCTACCGGGAGCTGACCACCTATGACCGAAAGCTGACGGAGCAGGAGACCGAAGCCGCAGTACTGGATGATGGGCATCTGCGTGCCATATTTCTTCCGGCATATGGCGGACGCCTTTGGTCACTTTATGATTATGATCATGAAAGGGACCTTCTTTATACCAATGATGTCCTGCGCTATAGCAATCTTGCGGTCCGCAATGCCTGGTTCTCCGGCGGTGTGGAATGGAATATCGGTGTCATAGGACACACCCCGCTGACCACAGAAGCAATGAACGTGGCATCTCTTACTACTGCAGATGGAAAGGATGTCCTGCGGATGTACAATTACGAGAGAATTCGAGGACTGGAATACCAGATGGATTTCTGGCTGGACAGCACCGGAGATGATCATTACCTGACCTGCCGTATGCGTGTGGTAAATTCCAGCCAGAATACCGTTCCAATGTACTGGTGGAGCAATATGGCTGTACCTGAATATCAGGGCGGACGTATCGTTGTTCCAACAGAAGAGGCTTTTACCTGCAAATACACCAGCAGTAAAAGCCAGGTATATAAGACGGCTTTCCCTGTTCCTGGAAATCCCGACACTTCCTACTATCAGAACATAAAGAATCAGGTGGACTATTTCTTCAATATCGCAAAGGATGAACCAAAGTACATTGCGAATATGGATAAGCATGGATATGGATTGCTGCACATTTCCACAGACCGCCTGAGGGGACGCAAGCTGTTCACCTGGGGACAGAATGATGCATCGGGGCGCTGGCAGGAGTTTCTGACAGAAGATGCCGGAAGATATGTGGAGATACAGGCCGGGCTCGCCCAGACGCAATACGGCTGTCTTCCCCTTGCTGCACACACTGCCTGGGAATGGGCAGAGCAATATAGCTGGGTGCACGTAGCGGAATCCATTCGAAGTCAGACTTATCCTGAATTTCATAAGCTTGTCACAGAAAAAGTCCGTGCGCTGATTTCCGGCAGAAAGTTAAAAGACCTGCTGCCAGCCACGGCCCCAATGGCAAGAACAATGGCTGCCGTGCACAGCCATGGAAAATCATACGCCACATTGACAAACCGTATCCGGCATTTGACCGGAGAAAAGCCTTTATCACCACATCTGAAATATGATGAGCTGACACCGGAGCTGACTGGATGGCTGGAATTTATAAAAAAGGGAATCTTTATGACGCATTCCGATCTCTCTTTTGCGCCGGGCGATTTTCAGAATGATGAGATTTTTTACAGAAAGTTGAAAGAGACCATTGATGAAGAAAAGAATCGTAATAACTGGTATGCACATTATCAGTTGGGTGCCATGCATCTGTACCGGGAAGATTACGAAAGGGCAAAAGCATCTTTCACGAGGGCAGCGGAGCTTACAGCCGTTCCAAACCCCTGGACGGATCACGGATTCGCCTGCATTGCATGGAAAACGGGATGTATGGATGACATGATTTCTTACATAAAGCATGGAATCACAGCAAGAAGCTGCGACCTGTCTTATGTCAAAGAAGGCTTTCGGATGCTGATGACTGCCAGACAATATGGGGTCATACTGGAATTGTACAAAAAGCTGTCTGGTGATTTGAAGAAGGAGCACCGAATCCACTATGACTATCTGGTCGCTTCTGCCCATGAACACCCAGAGAAGCAAAATGACATTCTAATGGAGCTGGAGACAGAGACCTTCGTGTTGGATGATCTTCGAGAAGGGGACGATGCAATTGGTGTTTTCTATGCCTGGCTGTATCAGCAGGTACACGGTGAGATGCCGCCGAAGATTCTGCATCACCTGAATTTCAATTCCCTTGAACCTGAATAGCCTCATAAAAGATACGCGCCTCGCGGCCACTGTTTTCACACTGACCGCGAGGCGCGATATCGTTCACTCATACCAAAGGACACGGTTCCACCTCTTCTATCTCGATAGCTCTTCCTCTGTGGCATCCTGAATTCCACTGATTTCATAATGAATCTGCATGTCATTCTCACTGCTGTTCTGGTTGTAAACATTGAGAATACGTTCCACCACCATTTCTCCATTTACCGCATCGCAATTCACCAGAATAATGGTCAGCTGATTGACATTGTATTCCATCATCAAGTCCCCGGTTCGAAGTGAATATTGTACAGAGTGGGACAACACGTCCATAACCGGCTTCAATTCTATGTGCGTCGGGATATTTCCTCTTTTATCCCTGACTGTAAATAAAATAATCTGCACATTCTGTTTGGTTCTTACCAGATTGCGCTCCAAAAATTGATAAATACTGTTAAAGGACCCATAGGCCACAGCAAGTGCACCTCTTTCCTTCCATACATAGCGTACCATCTTTTTTAGAGTTTCAATATTGATTTCTATTTCTTCTTTTTTGTTGACGCCTGTGGATACCAGCTGCGATGAAAGCATCCCAATGTAGGTTCCTAGCGTTTCATATAACTTCTGTGTATCAATCGGTTTTGATAAATGGGCATTCATTCCCGCCTCTTTGGATTTACTCACATCATCATCATAAGCATTGGCAGTCATCGCAATAATCGGGATTACCCCGGCATCCCTGCGCGGAAGATCTCGAATTGATTTTGCTGCCTCCAGCCCATCCATGACGGGCATCCGAATGTCCATTAGAATAGCATCATAATATCCCGGCTCTGACCGCATAAACTCCGTGACCCCAAGCCGTCCGTTTTCCACCCACACAACACTGCACCCAGCTTTCTGCAGCAGCCGTTTTGCAATCTCTGCGTTCAACGCATGATCCTCCACCAGAAGGATTCTCCTGCCGCATAGATTTTCTCTGGTGACAGATTTCTGTGCTTCTCCTTTCGTCACCTGACCTATGGTATCCAGAGGAGTAACTGTTTCCACATCCATCTCAATTGTAAACGCAGTCCCCTGTCCTAAGGTGCTTTCCACTTTAATGGTTCCACCCATCATATCCACTAATTTTTTCACGATAGACAGGCCCAGTCCACTGCCGGCATATTGTGCTGACATCTGGTTATACTCCTGAGTAAATGACTTGAAAATCTTGTTCTGAAGAAACTCTTCGCTCATTCCGATTCCGGTATCCCACACTGTTACCAGGACATGTTTTACATTCGCCGCCTTCTGCCTGCAGCTAATCTGAAATCCGACAATTCCATACTCAGGTGTAAATTTAATTGCATTCGACAATAAATTCAGAAACACTTGCTTCATACGAATTGGGTCAATTTGAACATACCCTTGAATTGACTGATAATCTATCTCTACCTTCAGTTCAATCTTCTTTTCTTTTGCTGACACCTTTACCATTTCCAGCATATTTTCAATGAACGAACTGCACTCCGTGATCTGCGGACTAATCTTCATCTTTCCGCTTTCTATTTTTTGGAAATCAAGAGTATCATTAATCAGCCCCAGAAGATATTCCCCTGAAGTTCTGATTTTGGAAATATTCTCTTTTAAAATCTCAGCATTTTCTTCCTCCTCCGACAGGGATGCCAATCCCAGAATGCCGTTCATCGGTGTTCTCATATCGTGGCTCATCCGGGAAAAGAATTCTGTCTTCGCATTGTTTGCTTCCTTCACCCTGTTAAGCGCCTCATTCAATTCTTGTTTTTGCTTTTCCTCAATCTCATCCACGTCCGAGACGCTGCCATATAATACAATCGTATCCTGATTCCGATCAACCACAGAAGCCACCAGACGGATCCAGTAATACTCACCCGCTCCGTTTTTTATCCGGTAGATCACGTCCTGTAAATCTTCCCCCTGCTGAAATTGTTGTATCATCTGAAAAATGATCTTATGGTCCTTTGGATGAATCGCTTCCAGCACCTTATCACCAAGGAATTTTTCTCTGGCTTTTCTCGTATCTCCCAACATCCTCAAAAATCCATCATTTACATAATCAAGATAAAGCTGTCCCTGGTTGATTTTGCATACAATAATGCCTCCCGGGACCTCGTCAATTAATTTTTTCAACCGTTCTTTCGACTTCTGAATCTCCGTCTCGTCAATGATATAGGAAATGTAGCACTCTGTCCCATTCCAGTGAATTGCCCTGACAGATATCTGAAGATACACACCATTGGAAAGAATCTTGTGGAATGTCCGGTAGGAATCATACGGCAGTTGTGTGACTTCCTCTTCTGAAAAAATTATTTTTTTCTCCGCAAGAATTTCAAACATGTTACTTCCAACGATGTCATCTTCAGCACTAAATCCTTCTAGATTTTTCCACGCCTTGTTCGCAAACAGGATTTTCTGCTCTTTTTTCTGTACAATTACAACCGCCGTGTCCGAACCTTCCACCACACTCTGATAAAGTGCCGCCTCTTCGGTCGAAATCCGGTTGTTGGCATTGGCTAAAACCAGCGCATTTTCCAATTCTTCCTTGCTTCTTGCAAGTCGTGTCTTACCGCGCTGCTGCAGTAAAAAGATGCTCAGCAGTCTGGAAATGAAGACCAGCGTCTCTACCGCCTCTGAATCCATTTTCCAATTTTGATTCTTCCGGTCACAGTTATCAAATCCAATGAACCCTTTATATATTCCATTTTCCCGAATTGCACATTGCAGCATCCCACAGATTCCCTGTGGTCTCAGGACCTCTTGCTGTTGCAGCGGAAGTGTTCCAATATCCTGGCAGAAGAATAGTCCTTCTTCATCATAATTGTCATACCAGGTTCCGCCCATATCCTCCAGATAGCGCACATTCTGTAGATTCTGTATCTCAGACCGGATTCCTTCATTACACCATTCAAAAGTATTACTTGTACACAAATCGTCTTCTGAATTTTCAAATATGTAAACGCGACTTACATTAAAATAGATTCCGATCACTTTAATGACCTCATTGACTGCAATATCCACGTCAGATGAATGGTACAGTCTGGCCAGAATCTCATCTTTTAATTGGTGAATGGTTTTCAGTTTTTCCAAGTGAGCACCCCCTTTGTTCCGCTTCTTTCTGCGGTTTCTCTTATCTATGCTATAGCTCATAGTCAAGCGGACACTCTGAATCCGCTTTACTGCTTTCTCGTAACCTCACCCAGCTTGGCTGCTGTCTCAGCAGGCGCTTGCAA
The DNA here is from genome assembly GCA_028689735.1 of Hespellia sp. Taxonomy (GTDB): domain Bacteria; phylum Bacillota; class Clostridia; order Lachnospirales; family Lachnospiraceae; genus Hespellia. The sequence continues at coordinate 25,279 of JAQVCP010000022.1, forward strand.
CTCCTACTGAGACAAAGATGTTGCCCACCGCTTTCGCTTCGCTTAGGAGCGGGGGCATCTTTTGTAAGGTTATATTGGAAGGCCAAAAATATGGTGACAGCCTCTTATTCATATTATAAATCTTGTTGGTTCAACATTCAACCAAAAGAATACCCGCTTACTATATGCCCACTTACTATATGCATAAAGCAAAAAACAGATTCCTCCATGCATTCAAGTTAAGCCTAGCTCATATGCATCAGGGAATCTGCTTCCTTATTCTAATCTGTATTTATTTTTTAATTACTGTGCACTGTCTTGTTCTGCACTATCTGAGGAGCTTCCTGAACCTGAGTCCGTTGTTGTGTCTGAAGTTCCGTCTGTTGTGTTATCTGTTGCTGTATCGTCTGTTGTTGTATTATCTGCTTCCGGTTTTACCTGAACACAATTGTCAGCCAGCCAGTCACTCACCTTATCCTGAAGAATCAGGGATTTGAGCTGATCCTCTCCAACCTGCTTGATGATTGCATCGGAATCTTCATATCCATAATCTTCTGCATATTTCTTGATTTCTGATTTATATTCTTTATCTGTAGGTGCTAATTTCTGCTTTTTGGCAATCAGTTCGCATACCAGATTCTGTTTCACCGTTGTCTGCGCCGCCTCTGTAACCTGTGCAGCAAAGTCATCCTCAGTCATGCCCATATACTGCTGTAAGAAATCCGCGAACTCCAAACCGTAATATTCCGCCATGGACGTATACTGATTCTTAATTGCTGCCTCCTGATCCTCTACATCACCCTCCGGATACTTCTTAACTTCGGTCTTGTCAAGAACTGCTGCAAGAGACTCGCTCTTCAATGAAGACTTCTGCGATTCCTCATTCGAGGTCTCAAGCTGTTTTTTTATTTCTTTTTTGTATTGATCAACATTCTTAGAGTCTTTACTGTTCGCTGCAACCCAGTCATCTGTAAGCTCCGGTGTTGTGCTAACTGAAAGCGACTTAATCGTAACTGAAAAGACAGCTGCTTTATTCGCAAGGTCTGCATTTTGGTACCCCTCCGGGAACGTAACATTCACATCAAAGGTCTCCCCTATATTATGTCCAATGATCTGATCCTCAAACCCTGGCATAAACGCTCCTGAGCCAATTGTCAATGGATAATCTGTAGCCGAGCCACCATCAAACGCTACACCGTCAATTGTTCCTGTATAATCGATGGTTGCTGTATCTCCGGACTGTACTGCTCTGTCCGTCACATCTGTCGTAATCGCTGATGCCGAAAGATTACTCTGAACCTGGCTTTCCACATCATCATCTGTCACCTCTGCAACATCAACCTGATCTACTTCTATTCCTTTGTATTGTGAAATTTTAATATAATCATTCGATATCTCACCATTACTGCACCCTGCCAGGGCCACTACTGCGGCAGCACTTACCAGTACTGCTAATAATTTCTTTTTCATACTTACACCTCATTATTTTTTTAAACGTACTTTTATTAGTCTAACACATTTAAAGAAAAATGAACAGTTATCCACAGGAGTTCATAAATATTTCACTCTTTTAACCTGTCTTCTCCCCAAAATGATAAGTCGGATGCATTACTGCCGACCTGTAGTGCGAACCATAATATGTACGTAAATTCTCTCTGTCAGTACGCAAATCACTTGCACTTCAAGGGAAAGAATGGTACAATTAATTTCGTGTTATACACGGAATGAATATATTATTAGGAGGTATGATTGTGAGCTTAACATTCAAGATATTACTTGCTGTATTGATCGTTTTAATCATAGTTTTAGTTGTTCTCTATTTTCTCGGTAAGAAGGCTGAGAAGAAGCAGGAAGATCAACAGAAGCAGTTAGACGCTGCGGCACAGACCGTATCTATGTTGATTATCGATAAGGGCAAGATGAAGCTTAAGGACGCTGGTTTTCCATCCGTCGTACTCGAGAATACGCCGAAGTACTTAAGACGTTCTAAGGTTCCGGTTGTCAAAGCAAAGGTCGGACCGAAGATCATGACTTTGATGTGCGATGCCAAGGTGTTCGACAGTATCCCTGTTAAGAAAGAAGTCAAAGCCGTTGTCAGCGGCATTTACATCACCGGAGTGAAGGGCGTTCGTGGTCCACTGGAAAAACCGGAAGCGAAAAAGGGATTTTTCAAAAAGAAGAAAAAGTAATTCAGAGGCTGTGCCATATGGCACAGTTTTTCTTTCGCCCTTGTAAAACAGGCATACAGAATCTGCTCCACTGCTTATGGACGCTCGAACAAAAAACTCCAGTAACCGTGAACAATCCCATTCACATAATTACTGGAGCTTTTTGTATCCAAATTTTAGCTTTCTAATTCGAATCTGCCATCCATCCTTGGAGTGATATTCATACGTATGTTGCAGTCAGCCAGAGGCTCATGATTCACATCCAGCTCATACTGCACATTTACATCAATATTATTATCCGTGACGTCAACCTGCATATTAGTCGTGTTTACGCTGATCAGCATCTGTCCAAACGGAGTCTGATAATAAGTCAGATTCTTCTTATTCTTCTCAAAAACCATGTGTGTACTGGCAGCACCGGATTTGATAATCTCCATACTGTCATCCCCACAAATCTTTACTCTGTTCTTGATTACATCGGTACTGCCTTCGATTACCTCATCATAAACAAGGTAATGCTTGCCATTTTTACAATAATAGCTTGCCGGAGTCACAACCTCGATGCTGTCAGATTCATTCTCATCCGCTTCCAGGATATCCGTATGGATTCCTGATACACTTACTAATACGTCTTTTGTCATATTCTCTCCTATAACGCTAAGATCTTTGAAATCTCATACTGATATTCCGGAATCGCTTTTCTCATTGCAAGCGCTTCATCAATATCAAAATCAATATATTCCCCGTGCTTATATCCTACAACACGGTTTGACTTTCCTGCAATCAAAAGGTCTACTGCAAGGGAACCCATGATGGAAGCATATACTCTGTCTTTACATGTCGGGCTTCCTCCACGCTGCATGTGACCAAGAATAGTCGCTCTTGTCTCAATACCTGTTGCCTCTTCAATTCTCTTCGCCATATTGATGGAATCCCCGATTCCCTCTGCGTTGATGATGATATAGTTCTTCTTACCACGTCTCTTGTTCTCAAGAATGTCTTCAATCAGAACCTTCTCATCAAAATCCTGCTCTTCCGGCATGAGAATTCTCTCTGCACCGTTGGCAATACCACACCACAGTGCAAGGTATCCTGCATCTCTGCCCATTACTTCGATGATACTGCAGCGCTCATGGGATGTAGATGTATCACGCACTTTATCGATTGCTTCCATGGCTGTATTCACTGCTGTATCAAATCCGATCGTATACTCGGTACAGGCGATATCAAGGTCGATAGTTCCTGGAAGACCGATTGTATTCACTCCGAGGTTCGCAAGCTTCTGAGCTCCTGCGAAGGAACCGTCACCACCGATGACTACCAGACCGTCGATACCATACTTCTTGCAGATTGCTGCTGCTTTCTGCTGTCCTTCTTCTGTACGCATCTCTTTACAACGTGCTGTCTGGAGAATAGTACCTCCACGCTCGATCGTATCAGATACATCTCTTGCAGAAAGGTCAATAATCTCCTCGTTCAAAAGTCCAAGATACCCTCTTCTGATTCCTCTTACTTTTAATCCTCTGGATAAAGCAGTTCTGACAACTGCACGAATTGCTGCGTTCATTCCCGGTGCATCACCACCACTTGTCAAAACTCCGATTGTTCTAACTATTTTCTCTGAATCGTTTCCCATTTTTCTTTTCCTTTCTTTTTCCATTGTTCGGTTTCTCTATCTTATTCCTTCTTTATTAAAAAAGCATGCGTGATAGTGTTAAAAGTTTGAAAAAATTTTAACACTTTAGGATTCATTCTATACCATTTACTTTACGTTTTCAATAGCCTTTTCAACCACTTTTATGCGTTTTTCGCCGAAATGATTCGTCAATCTGCTCAAAACCCCCGGTTCAATGTGTATATTCCTGCTCTTCGGCAGTCTTTTTATGGCTTTTTCTGACTGACAATAAATAATTACTTCATCATCTCCGTCAGAATCTGCAATATATCCATAGACAATCTGCTCATGTTCTAGGAAATCAGCCTTGCTTTGAAACTGGATCCAGAGTTCTTTCTTCGTCTGCTCAAATGGAATGACGCTTTCACAGATAAGTTTGCTCGGTTTGTCCTCTTCCTCCGCCACTCTTCCTTTTATGAAAACCTTGCTGTCTTCCTCAAGATATGCGCGGTTTTTCTCAAAATCTCGCGGAAATACAATAACTTCCACAGTGCCAAGAAGGTCTTCGATTGTAAGAAACGCCATCATTTGATTGGTTTTGGTGTGTTTGATCGTTTTTTCGACGATCATTCCGCCAATGATTTCTCTGGCTCCATCCCGCACTTTTGCGTGGTTTGTCTCATCATCCAGTTGGAAATCCAGAGTGGTTTTTGAAATACTTTTCTTCCATTTTCCTTCATATTCTTCCAAAGGATGACCGCTTACATAGATTCCGAGCACTTCTTTTTCAAATGCGAGCATCGTCTCTTTTTGATACTCACCTACATCCGGCATCCGAATTTCGAATTCCTTCTTCTGTTCCTCATCCACCATATCAAACAAGGTCATCTGCCCTGTCATAGCATATTTCTTTTCCTGATTCACGTGATCCACGATCTGGAGATAAATGCTCATGAACTGCTTTCTTGTTCCGGAAAGGCTGTCCAGTGCACCCGCTTTGATGAAATTCTCGATGCATCGCTTGTTCAGTACATCCTTGATGGACAGGCGCTCAATAAAGTCCTCCAGGTTCTTGAACTTTCCAAACTCCTCTCTGTCTTCCACCAGTGCGGCGATGATGGGACGTCCTACATTCTTGATTGCTGTAAGCCCATACCGGATATTCCCGTTATCAACAGAGAAATTCGCCTCCCCCTCGTTGACATCCGGCGGCAAAATCCGGATTCCCATCTGACGGCAGGCATAGATATAAGCGGACACCTTCGGCGGATTATCGATGACTGATGTCATCAGCGCCGCCATGAATTCTACCGGATAGTAACATTTCAAATAGGCGGTCTGGTAGGACACAATTGCATACGCCGCCGCATGGGATTTGTTAAATGCATACTTTGCAAAGTCAATCATCTCATCGTAAATCTTGTTGGCGATTTTTTCATCAATGCCATTGGCAATGCAGCCCGGTACGTTGCTTTCTGCATTTCCATATACGAAGTTCTGACGCTCCTTCTGCATGACATCGCCCTTTTTCTTGGACATGGCACGGCGCAGAAGATCACTTCGTCCCAGCGTGTATCCTGCCAGTTCCTGCACAATCTGCATAACCTGTTCCTGATATACGATACAGCCATAGGTCGGCGAAAGTATCGGCTCCAACTGCGGGCAGTCATACACTATGGAGTCCGGGTTATTCTTTCCTTTGATGTACTGTGGAATAAAGTCCATCGGCCCCGGACGGTAAAGAGAGATTCCGGCAATGATATCTTCCAGATTGCCAGGGCGCAGCTCCTTCATAAAGCTCTTCATCCCCGCACTCTCCAACTGGAACACACCATCGGTCTTTCCGCTTCCAATTAAGTTCAGTACCTTCTTATCGTTGTAATCAATCTCTTCCATTATGAGCGGCATCTCACGCTTCCGATCTGCAAGTGCGACCGCATCCTGAATCACGGTCAAGGTACGAAGTCCCAGGAAATCCATTTTCAAAAGGCCCAGTTCTTCCAACGTCGTCATGGTAAACTGAGTCGTAATGGAGCCATCAGATGCCCGGGATAATGGCACAAATTCATCAACTGCCTTGGAGCTGATTACCACTCCGGCAGCATGCATGGAAGTGTGCCGCGGCAGTCCTTCCAGACGTTTGGACATATCAATCAGATACTTGACCTGCTCATTATCCTCATAGAGCTTTCTCATCTCAGGGTTCATCTGCAGGGCTTTATCAATGGTCATGTTCAGTTCCTGCGGAACCATTTTTGCGATGGAATCCACAAAGGCATATGGCAAATCCATTACACGGCCCACATCACGGATGACACCCTTTGCTGCAAGCGTACCAAAGGTTACAATCTGTACCACTCGGTCTTTGCCGTATTTTCTCACGACGTAGTCAATAACTTCCTGCCTTCTCTCATAGCAGAAGTCAATATCGATATCAGGCATGGATACACGTTCCGGATTCAGGAAACGCTCGAACAGCAGCTGGTACTTGATGGGATCGATGTTCGTAATCTCCAGGCAGTATGACACGATACTTCCGGCGGCAGAGCCTCGTCCCGGGCCCACTGCGATTCCAGTTTTCTTCGCATAATTAATAAAATCCCACACAATCAGGAAATAATCCACATATCCCATATGCGTAATGGTATCCAGCTCATATTGAAGACGTTCCTTCAACTCTTCTGCCCTCTCGCCGTAACGGCGATCCAGTCCCTCATAGCAGAGCTTTGTCAGATACTGGAGGGAGGTCAGTCCATCCGGCACATCGTACTGTGGCAGCTTGGTGACACCAAATTCAATCTCCACATTGCAGCGGTCGGCAATCCGCTGTGTATTCTCCAGTGCCTGAGTTGCATAAGGAAACAGCAACGCCATCTCCTCCGGAGACTTCACATAATATTGTCCGCCTTCATAGCGCATCCTATTCTCATCTGCCAGTTTTTTTCCGGTCTGAATACACAGAAGAATATCGTGAGGTTTCACGTCATCCTTGTAGGTATAGTGCACGTCATTGGTGGCCACCAGATCGATATCCAGTTCCTGGGACATTCTTACCAGACTCTGGTTGACCGTCTGCTGCTCCGCGATTCCCGTATCCTGAAGCTCCAGAAAATAATTTCCTTTCCCGAAAATGTCTTGATAGCTAAGGGCTGCCTTCCGCGCTTCATCGTACATGCCTCTCGCCAGATACCGCTGTACCTCTCCCGCCAGACACGCACTGGTAGCAATGATTCCCTCGTGATACTCTGCCAGCACTTCCTTATCCACACGCGGTTTGTAATAATAGCCCTCCGTAAATCCCTTGGACACGATCTTCATAAGGTTGGCATAGCCGGTGTTATTCTCCGCCAGAAGCACCAGATGGTAGTACCGATCTTCTCCGCCCGTAATCTCACGGTCGAACCGGGAATTCGGAGCCACATAGACCTCACACCCGATAATCGGCTTAATCCCCACAGCCTTCGCCGCACGGTAGAAATCAATGACTCCATACATCACGCCGTGGTCCGTAATCGCCGCGCTGTTCATCCCAAGCTCCTTCACCCTGGCAACGTATTCTTTTATCTTGTTCGAACCATCCAACAGACTGTACTCCGTGTGGACATGCAAATGTACAAAGCTCATGCTATCTCCTCTTTATCTCTCCTATTTGTATCGTTTTCTTTTCAATACACTTACCTATAGATTACCCCATCTAAATTCGAAAGTAAAGTAGATGTAGGGTTTGTTTATAAGGTTTTTATGGCTGGAGTTGGAGTGGAAAACAGCAGCTCTCCCCACAAAAAAACAGGATGCCAACACGGCACCCTGCAGCTTTTTGCGGTTTCTTACTTTCCATTCATCATGAATGCGATTAATTTGTCGATATCTTCTTTTTCGTGAGCTACGATCTCAAGCTCCGGAATCTCTCCATTAGAGAAGATGTTCGCCATAGATACATACTGAGCAAGCTTAGATTTCAGGTTCAGTCTGTCTCCCTCTCCTGTTACTAATTCTACTCTGCCTTGACAGCTATCTACTACCTTAAAAAATGCATCAATATCACTAATATTCTGTACCTTCATCTTATATCTCCTTTCAATCTGTTAACCGGTTCGCTACATATTCCTCATTTACGCCCTTAATTATACATAGTTCCTAATGAAATGCAACCTGTTTCTTCTAAATCCCATCATTTTTGGGCAATATTACTAATGTATTTTACTTCAAATTGATGCCCTTGTCCGTAATTTCAATCTTTCCTTCTTTCAGAAGCCGGCCCACTGCGCGCTTGAAGGCGGCCTTACTCAAGCTGAATTCTCTCTTGATCTGCTCTGGTGACGCTTTGTCTGTAAAAGGAAGCTCTCCGTCATAGGACTCAATCACCTTCAATACCAACGTTGCATCCTTGTCCATCTGCTCCGGAATCTTTTCACGGACGCTCAGATCCAACTTGCCGTCTTCTTTGACTGCTGCCACTCTCGCCTCAATCACCGTTCCCACTGTCAGGGTGCCATACGCCTCTTTCTTTGGAATCAGTGCGGAGTATTTGTTATCTACCGCAACATAGGCTCCGTACTCATCGCTCTTTTCGTAAATAAATCCGCTGACCTTGTCATCCTTCTGATATGGGGAATCATTTTCCAGCAGATGGTACACTTTCATGGTTGCACAGAGACGTTCACTCTTGTCAATATACAAAGAAACAAGACATTCATCTCCGACTTGTACCTTCACGGTCTGCTCTTTAAATGGAAGCAGCAGGTCCTTCTCCAATCCCCAGTCCAGGAATGCCCCCACTTTCGCCGTATCCACTACCTTTAACACCGCAAGGGAGCCAAGGCTGATTTTTGGCTCCTGTGTAGTTGCAATCAAACGGTCATCGGAATCCTTGTACAAAAACACCTCCACAGGATCTCCCGGTTCGATATCCGCCGGAACCTGTTTCTTCGGCAGAAGCACACGCTCCTCATCCGTTCCCAGGTACACCCCGAAGTCCACAGTCTTCACCACTGTCAGTACTTGCTTTTCTCCTAATTTCATTCATTTCTCCTTCCGTAATCGCTTTCGTTCTTTGTATTTTTTATTTTTTCGTTTTTCTTAAATTAGAAGCCTCTTTTGTATGGTTACGCCATAAGCTCCACAACTGCGTAAGCCGCACCCTCCTGACTGCATAATTCCACCACCATCCGGTCTTCTTCTCTGGCGATTTTCGGACAGATGATATCTCCATAGACAGCGGCCTGCTTGTACTCTACCCGGACTTCCCGGATTTTCGGTACATCGCCGAGGATTTCCAGCGCCATCTGTACATACTGGCTGTTATTAACATGGTCATTTGTATCGATATGATACTTACGGACCGCAAACGGCTCTGCCGTCTCTGTCTCTTTTGGGAGCTTGATTTTTCTTCCTTTGTACTCCATCTTGAGCTTCGGTTCACTTCCATAGAGTGCAATTTCCTGCTGATCAGGTTTGCATGGACGCCCGTTTTCAGTATCCAGGTAAAACCATGCCGAATTTGCATATGCAAGATATTCCCCTGCGGAATCTTTCAGGAAAAAATTACGCATCCCGAACAGTCCCTTGAACTCATGGGCGAATGTTCCTACTGTGATCCGCTCGCCCATCTTCGGCATCCTGACAAATTCTATCTGCCAGGAGTTCAAAAGCCACGCCCGGTGTTTTTCCTTCAAAAGCTCCAGTCCCACACCCAGATCTTCCGACTGAAAGGTGCTGCAGTCCTGAAAATAATTAATCAGACTGGGAATTGTCATCGTTCCTGTATGGTCAATCTCACTGTATCTCACTCGTCCGTCAAATGTATACTTCATGTCTGTCTCTACTCCTCTTTTGCCTCACCGATATAGCTATGCTCTACTGTAATCACACATTCATACCGCTGATCTGCCTCTTTTAATTTCTGCTTGAGCAGCGCTATTACCTCTCTGGCCTGTTCTTTATCATAATCGCGCGGAACTACCATGTCAAATATAATATTTATTTGTTGGATTCCCTCCACTATTCTAAGGTCATGCACGCTGACTCCATGTTCCAGATTATCTGCAATCGCTTCAACCTGCTTCCGGATAGCAAGTATCTGTTCGTCCTTCGTCTCAATAGGATCCATATGTATAACCAGAAAAATCCCCAACTCCTGCATGGCATCACGCTCAATACGGTCAATAATCTCATGAGAGACCTCCACGCTGACATCGTTCGGCACCTCTGCATGGATGGATGCCATTTTCTTCGTTGGTCCATAGCTGTGGATAATCAAGTCATGGCTTCCAACGATTCCGTCATATTTCTCCACATAATCAGAAATGCGTTCGTACTCCTCGGGCTCGATTGCCTCGCCAATCAACGGTTCCAGCGTATCCTTTGCAATGCTCACTCCCGCCCACATAACAACAAGCGCTACACAGGCACCGACCCAGCCATCGATATTCCAGCCTGTAATCCGGAAAAATATCAGTGATAAAATGGTTGCCGCTGTAGTAATCACATCTCCCATCGAGTCTGTGAAGACTGCCATCATCACTTTCGAATCAATCCGTTCCCCCAGCCTCCGGTTAAACAGTCCCAGCCAAAGTTTCACTACAATGGATAAAAGCAGGATTACCACCGAAGCCAGCTGAAAATGCAGTGCCTCCGGAGTCCGAATTTTTCCGATAGATGTTTTCAAAAAACTGAATCCGACCTGGATAACCAGAAACGCTACCACTAATGCTGATATGTACTCCATCCGGCCATGCCCGAAAGGATGGTCCTCATCGGCAGGCTTGCTCGCCATCTTCACGCCCACAAAGCTGATAATCGAGGAGCCTGCATCGGACAGGTTGTTAAATGCATCCGCCATAACTGAAATACTGCCGAGCGCAATTCCTACTGACAGCTTCGCCAGAAAAAGCAGTATATTGCAAAAGATGCCTACCATACTTGCCAACACCCCATAAGCCGTACGGACAGACACCTTTTCCACATGTTCATAATTCTTTATAAATCGTTTTACCAAAAAATCCGTCATTTCTATTCTCCTACGTAATTCCAAGGGGCCTTTGTAAGGAAAGCGGACACTCACAATTCACTTCACAAACTACTGTTTATCAAGGACTTCCTTGAAATACCATTTTATTTTCATGTCAGAATCGGCTGTAACTTCCTTATATTCTTCTTCTGTAAGAACCTGCCGAAGTTCCTCCTTTCCCTCCTCCGGTACCACGGCGTTGACCGCGTCCACGAAGCAGAGATTCGGATAGAGCACACACCACCAGTTGTGTCCCTCGCCTGCACCGATTTCGATGCGAAGTGCCTCATAATTTCCTGCCGGAAATGTAACGTCTCCATAAGTCTTTTCCGGAAAATAGCACAGCGTGACTGCGCCGCTTACCGGATAACCATAGCCTTCCCGCCGGATTACATTCCTGCTTGCATTCTCAATCTCATCCAAATGCAGACGAATCCAGTTCTTTGTCTGTTTGACATCATATCCCTCCGGCATTGTTTTCAGATAGGAAAGGACTTCTTCTTTCACTTTCATTTTCAGATTCTGATCTTCTTCGCTGTCACTGTTGGCAAGAATATGGAAGCGCAGCACTTCCCCTGCCAGATGTTCCTGTGCTTTCGCCTGAGCCTCCATGCCTGATTTCTGAAAAATCCATCCTGTCAGAAGTCCGGAAATTATGAGGGATAATGCGAAAATAATGATGGTCTCTTTTTGATATTTGAATTGATATTTGATTCTCATTTATTATGTAACCTCCTGCTTTCTTTCTAACAAGAGGTTTCCCAACATTACACAGATCTATTCTTTTTCTTTTCGGAAATCGGAGCAATGTGTCTTTGACAGCCTGCTGCTTCGAGTTCCTCCTGTATCGTTACTTTTTCCGTATGATTCCCATCACCGCTTCTACCTGATTGTCAATATGCTGGCATACCGTTTCTGACGCTTCCTTTTTCTGACCGGAACTGATCTGTTCAATAATGTCCTCGTGTTCAGAGAGCAGCTGTGGATGAAAGTCTTCCCGCTTCAGATATTCTACGCGGAACCGGTACATTTGCTCCCGCAGATTATTGAGCAGCTGAATCAGGCGCTGATTATCCGTTGCATTGTAAATAACATCATGAAATGCCACATCTGCCTCTGCGACCTTCGTAATATCCGCACTGCCCAGCGTTGCCTTAAAGTCCTTCGCTGCCTGCTTTAGATTTTCTATCTCTTCTTCTGTAATCTTGTCACATGCAAGCTGAACGGCAAGCTCCTCTAATGCCTTTCGCACCTCCAGCACATCCCGCAGGCTCTTCTCTGTAATCTCTGCCACTTCAGCTCCCTTTCGCGGAATCATCAGAACCAGACCTTCCAGCTCCAGCTTACGGATTGCCTCTCTGATCGGTGTGCGGCTCACTCCCAGCTTATTGGCAAGTTGAATCTCCATCAACCGTTCTCCCGGCTTTAGCTCTCCCCGCAGAATTGCCTGTCTTAAAGTGTTGAATACCACATCTCGCAGTGGCAGGTACTCATTCATTGTAACTTCAAACTTCGCATCCATCCTATTGTCTCCTCTTTCCGTGAACATTCGTCACATAGACCTGCCTGGCAAGTCTCGCCTCACGAATCTTTATCTGTGCCTGTTTTGCTTTGGCACGCTCCCTGAATATTCCAAATACAGTAGGACCGCTTCCGCTCATCATAGCATTCAGTGCTCCACACTCTTTCATGATATTCTTAATGTCTTCAATCACCGGATATTTATCGATGGTAACTAATTCCAGTACGTTCCCCATGGCTGCTGCAATCTGATCCAGGGAATTTTGCTCCAGGCCTTTTATGATTCCCTCAATATCCGGGTGTTCTGCAATCTCCTTCGCATCCAGCTCCTCATAGACCATCTGCGTTGACACACTAATCGGCGGCTTCGCAATCAGCACATAGCACTTCGGCATTGCCGGCAGCGGTGTAAGCTTCTCTCCGATTCCCTCTGCAAGCACAGTTCCACGCATGATGCAGTAAGGCACGTCAGCTCCAAGCTTCACGCCCCTCTCCATCAGTTCCTTCTGACTCAGTCCCAGGTGGAAAATCTGGTTCATTCCATATAAGACTGCTGCCGCATTGGAACTTCCCCCTGCCAGTCCTGCCGCCACGGGAATAAACTTCTTAAGAGTAATTCTCACTCCCTCTTTCACCTGAAATTCGTCCATCAGCATCTTCGCCGCTTTGTAAGCAATATTCTTATCATCCGTTGGAAGAAAATAAAGATTGCTTATCAGTTCGATTCCGGGTTCTTCTTTCTTCTCCACAATCACATCATCGTACAAATAGATGGACTGCATCACCATCTTCACATCATGATATCCATCGTCCCTTATTCCCAGTACATCCAACCCTAGATTAATCTTCGCCAGAGCTTTTAAATCCATTCGTTCCATACTCGTCATTTCCTCTCAAGGTTTTTGTAGGCTTTCACTTTATGCCGCACCTTTTCTTTTCCTCTGAACATTGTATACATTATGATTACAGTATACTCATATTTTCCTTAAAAATCAATAGTTTATCACCTGCTTTCAGCGTCTCATCGGGAAGTTCATTTACTGCCTGAATTCCTTCTACTGTTGTCATATACCGCTTCGCAAGATCCCACATTGTATCGCCGGATTTCACCATATAACCCACAATTCCCGGCTGCTTTTCCAGAAGCGCAGTATCCAGCGGCTTCATTTCCGCACTCAGGATGACCTGAGTCGGAACCGGGTTTCGAAGAAATGCATCAAAGCCCAGAACTGCTTTCACCTCCGCCTGTTCATTTCCGGACAGGGTCACGCTCAGCTGTTCTAAATGCCAGGATAGCTCACAGATTGTATTTTCGCTGATTCCCCTGACCTCAATCAGATGACTAAACGGCACCATCCCGGACCAGGAAGCATATGGCATGGCATCATCCGCGCGGACATAAAGGATGCTTACATGGAGGATGCCCTCTATATTAACGCCTTCCTCTGTGACCGTCTGCTGCTCGACCTGGATGGATGCGCTGCTGTGACAAATCTGCAGGATGTCTTTTGGAAGCTCCGGTAAGGCTAGCTGCTGGGCAATCTTGCATCTGGACTGGTTCTGAAGAAGCAGCTCCTCATAGACTGCCTCCCGGGTATCCAGACAGCACTGCTGCCTCAGGCTGTATGCATCCTCTAAAAGTTCCAACTCCTCCTCTCCGTAAATACTGATGTGCAGCTTTAAGGTTCCTTCTATGCCCAGTGCACGCATTTCCCCATCACTGTCTAGACGCGGCTCCACGTCCACATCCTCCAGACGGGACTGAACATGGTAGAACAGCTCTTCCGAGGCTCCACTGCAGTCAATGCGTCCCTCAAAAGGCACATTGCACTCTGCCCAATCATCCTTTCCCTCCTCAGACTCATAGAGGATGAACACCAGTAATTCTCCGCTGATACGCAGTTCATCAGAAGCAAGCTTCGTCTCAATCTTCCTTGGCTTTACACTGGCCCAGAGAAGCCTCCCTATATTTTCCTTGGTCCCCGGAACTTCTATTTCTTCCTTAATCCGAAAGACATCACCTTTGTTCATACGCATTTCCAAAAGATGGATCAGTTTGTTTTTTTTGTAGACAGGGGATTCATCCTCCATATCTGTAACCGTCTCTTCATCCCGAATTGCCTCCCTGGCAATCTCCGCCTCAATCATGGCACGAATGGCGATTTTTCTGGAATGAATCAGCGTTGCACTCATATCGATCCGCATTTCCTTCAGGTAAAATTCATCCTCTTTCGTCTCTTCCGCGTAAATCATCTCTTCTACCGGAATCAATCCTTCTAATACTTCAAGCTGTGGCTCACTCTCTGCCGTCGCATATAATATGTGAAAGTAAAATTTTCCGGTCAGACGAATATAATTCTCCACCAAACGCATATCTTCAATCTTCAGATATCCCTCGCTTTGTATGACGCTCTTCACATCCTCCTTTGCATCCGGCACATTGTAATCCTCATCCAGATAAAACTGGTCCAGAATCCGCTTGCCGAGCTTGCTGCAGTGAATCTGCTGCCTTCTTAATTCCATCGTAACTGCCTCCTTATTCATCAAAAATAACATGTTTATCCAGATATTCCAGCTTCACCACGACATACGGAAATGTCGAAATCTCCTCCACACTCTCATCTCCCGGCGGCCCCAGAAGTTCTGTCCGTATGACGATGGCATTGGTTGTCTCATAAAGCTCCGTCACGGAAATGCTGTAGCCGCTGGTCAGCTGTGCTCCGTATCCCCTGGCTATGTAGAGATATCCCTGATCTGCGAATGTAATTTGAAATGGCTGCTGTTTCTTCTCTTCTACTGCGTCTGCAAGCTCTTCTGGCACCTCGCTTTCCTCTACGACCGTGAATTCCAGGTCCTTCAGTTTCTCGGTCCGATCCATTTTTTTTGCGCATCCTCCCAGCGCTCCTGAGAAAATCAGGACCATCAGTACGGCGGCTGTCAGGTTCCATATCTTTCTTACCATGCATTTTCTCCATACATTCTCCTTAACATCTTATTATCTTTCTTGTCTTTTCATACCCACTAAAGTATAATAAAAGCAATAAAATGAAAGGAAGCGTTCGACATGATACGTTTTATAATTGTAGCAGTATTTTTAATTTCTTTGTAACTGTTCAGTACCCTAATATCTAACAAGTACTATATTTGTGCAAAACAGAGAAAATAATTTTTCTGTTTTAGCACCAGTTTTAGGTTTTTAGAAAGGTTATCCACCACTTCCATCTGATT
>JAQVCP010000023.1 GCA_028689735.1 Hespellia sp.
TCCTTACCGCCATGGAAATCACAAAAAATGTTGTGGAAGAGCCGGAAAAAAGGTGCAAAGAGCTATTGGATAGAGTAGGAATAGACAGCGAGACAGCAAAACGTAATGTCAGGAAAATCTCAGGTGGTGAGCAGCAGAGAATTGCCATTGCACGCGCTCTGGGGAAAGGTGCGGACATTATACTGGCCGATGAACCGACTGGAAATCTGGATGAAGAGACAGTAGCAGAAATAATGGAATTGTTTTTAAGAATTGCACATGAGGATGATAAGTGCGTCATATTGGTTACGCATTCGAAACAATTAGCAAGCAGAGCGGATGTTGTGATTCATATAAGAAAGAATTCAGTATAAATGGATATATATAGGGTAAGCAATCCCCCCGCTTTAAGTACAAAAGAGTACGAAGCGAGGGGATAAACTTTATTTGTTAAGTTCGTGTTTCAGTGTATCAAAATTTCCGGCTATCTTTGCACGGATTTCTTCGTATTTGGCCTTACTTTTATCGGCTTTTTCCTGCCGAAGTGCAGCCCTGGCCTGCTTTTCCATTTCCTTTTGCGTTTTTTTAGCTGCGTCAAGCTCTGTCTGGATTTCAGCTGCATCATACCGGGTAATTGCAGCATTGTATTTTTCGAACTTACTGTCTATTGCGGCGTTGCCTTCCTCTTGGGCAAGGGCGAGAATCGCCACGGTTCCATCGGTCAGATCTGCGGAAACCTTTTCCAGCATGGAGCCGTTTTTTGCGATATCGCCCGAATCAGCAACGGCACCTGCAAGGCTGCCAATGCCTGCCCCCAACAAAACGCCAAGGGGACCTCCGAGAATACCTACAAAGCTGCCGATTAGTCCGCCCGTCATAGTGTCATCTGTGGACTCAATTCCGGTGTCAAAAGATTCGCAAGTGGTAAGTTCATTTCTTTCTCTCTTCACAAGAACAGCCTGCGATACGAGAAAACTCGTGCCGCTCAAATCGCGTTTGAGTTCTGAAAAAGCCTGATAAGCCTCGCTTTCAACCGAGAATGTTGCCATAATAATATTTTCCATGATGGTTTTCCTTTCTGTGTTTTTATTGTCGTTTTCTGACTACTGCTTTTTTCCACGCTTCAAAGCGGCTTCGACTTTAACCTTGCGCTCGTTAAGCCGCTGTTTCATTGCTTCTGTGGCATTCACTTTTCTTTCCTTGTTCGCTGCTTTTTTTATTTCTTTCATTTTCGTGCGGTATTCCCTGTCAGCAGCTTTGGCTGCCTCTTCCAGTTCAGTACATATGGCTGCAGCAGCCGTGTCCACCGCCACTTCTGTAAAAGCAGCCTCCATGACTGTGGAAATAACCGTGTCGACAATTTCCGTAATGACCGCCTCAACCTCCGGCCCCTGAATAGCTTCATTGATAACGCCCTGCTGCAAATTGCCGCACAAAATTGTATCGGGAATGTCGTTGCCATCGGTATCGATGAATACCGTGTCAAAATAGCCATCACCAATCGTATCAATGGCAATGGTATCTGCATTGCCATCGCCAGTCACATCAAGAATGGCAATGTCAGCCACCTTGTCACCGGTGATGTCAAACAGGATTGTGTCCTTCTCTGCGGTCCTAACGAGTGACGATTTGAGGTCGCGATCCTTGCGTACAGCTTTTTTTATTTCCTTCATAGAATACATTGTAGTCTACCTCCTGTTATAGTTATATTTGATAATCTTCTTGAATCCGAATTGTCGGTGTTGCACATCCTCGCTGTCTTAACTTGACTGAAGTATAGTTTATAAAAAGACAAAAAAATACGGACAAATAAAGTAGAGTGTGGAAATCTGTAACACTTGGCTTCATTTGTCCGTATTTTTTTATTCCTTTTTCAATTTAGCCGCATTCGCAAGAGCAAGTTCGGTAGTTCCCTGCATAACGGCTGTGGCTCTATCAATCATTGCATTCGGGTCGTCTTTCATTCCGTCACGAACCCATCTGACCAGAAATCCGGCCAATGCAGACGCAGACAGGCTTGCAATGAGATTGAGGTCAGAATCTTCAACCTCCACATTTCCCAGCTTTGCACGTATGGAGATTGGTATGGACTGCATACCAATCTCATATGCAGTCTGTTCCAGCTTGGTATCATCAATCGAACGGTAAATATGTAATACTGCAGTTTTATTTTTCAGCAGCTCATTTGCAAGTGCTTTATGTGCCTCTGGCCATTCCACATCTGTGGGAAATGTTTCTTTGATGCGCTCAAGGTCGGCTTTGAACAAGTCATCGATAAGTGCATAAATATCTTGATAATAGTAATAGAAGGTCTTTCTGTTAATGCCGCAATCATCAACAATATCTTTTACTGTGATTTGGCTCAGAGGTCTATCATTCAAAAGCTTCATGAAGGAGGTGCAGATTGCCTGCTTTGTGAACTTGGTCATAGCGAATTCTCCCTTAGTATATTATTTCAAGGATATTATATCAAAAACTTCGCATTGGGAGAATAAAAGATCTTCTCAGAATGTGAAGTCAGGTTACGGGAAAAGTGTCAGGTATTAAGCGTAACCGCAATCTGTTCCCCGTATTTGACATAGGTCTCGTATCCGGCCCTGGTATTCGCCAGAAGATCGGCATCGATGGTCACTGCATCTTTTTGAAGCAGCAGAACGATAGTGGACCCACCAAATTCGAACCGCCCCTTTTCTGCCCCCCTTGTTACCGGGCAGGATGAACTTTCATTATTTACAATTTTACCGACCATGAGGGCGCCAACCTCCATTGAAAGGATGGTGCCCATATTTTTTGTCTTGAGCAGACAAAATTCACGGGTATTCATTTTATAGATTGGCATCACATCATTTGCAATTGGATTTACAGTATGAAAGATTCCGGGAATCCGGTGTTGTTTTGATTTGAGTCCGTCTGCTACGTAGCAGTAGCGGTGATAATCATCGACCGTCAGACGGATTACCGTGGCATAGCCATCGGCATATTTGGCGGCAAGCCGGCGGCTGCCAATGAGCTGCGAAACGGTGTAGACCGTATCCTTGATGCAGAGCGAACAATGATTGTGGATGGGATATACGCTGAGTTTTCCGTCACATGGGCTGATCAGAATATCCTCCGATCCGGCGATTGGACGATACTGTGGTCTGATTCTTCTCGTAAAAAAATCATTGTAAGAGCTATAAATCTTTGGCTCGTAAAGGCGCAGATCAATCGCATTGTGGCGGATAAAGCCAGAAATCAGTCCGGCGGAAAGACGTGTGTTCATAGCACTTCCGCCGATTTTGGAAAACAGAGGAGAGACGAGAGGTTTCAACAGCATGCGGCCCGGCGTATTCGTATAAAGCATACGAAGGAATCGATCCTGCGTCGAATCTTCCGTTGTAACAGTGCCATATCGGTCCATATATTTCATAGAAGCTCCTTTCTATTAGCAGAGGTGCAGCAATTTTAACACTGCAAGTCCGACAATGATGACCATGATGGCCAAAACAGCGTTCGTGGGTTTTTTCAAGCGAAAATTCGTGACGTACAGAACGGCGATGGACAGCATTACGATCTGCAGTACAAAGATAAAATTCAGACGGAGGAGCGGATGCAGTATCATGACAAGCGGAAGTGCGATGGCGCTTGAAGTGATTGGAAGACCGTGATACACACTGCATTCTCCCTCCGGACATTCCTCCGGGTTTTCGGTCATCACATTATAAAATGCTAAACGAATCAGACCTGTAAGTACGAAAATCATCAAAATGATGATGCCGGTAGGACGATTCATTCCCATCTGAAAACAGATAATTGCCGGAGCAATTCCGAAACAGACCATATCGCAAAGTGAATCAATTTGAACACCAAAACGCTGTTCATCAATCGTACGGTTCTTTTTGGTACGTGCAATCTTGCCGTCG
Source organism: Hespellia sp. (assembly GCA_028689735.1). Classification (GTDB taxonomy): domain Bacteria; phylum Bacillota; class Clostridia; order Lachnospirales; family Lachnospiraceae; genus Hespellia. Next base: position 3,882 of record JAQVCP010000023.1, read on the forward strand.
AACATATCGCAGAGACCGGAGAGTGCAAGTGCGGTTACCGATAGCTTCAGGTATCCGCAGATGGCCAAGAAAATTCCACCGACTGAAATGAGAAGACTGATATATGTAAGTATCACCGTATAATCGTAAAATCCTAAAACTTGTTTTTCTTTTTGCATATCTTATTTTTTCCTCCAATTGTAAAATTTGCCAGAACAGTCAGAGCTGCGCTCAAAATCAGTTCTGTATAATAACTAAGTCCTCTGCTTAAAATCATACCGGGCAGCAGGAGCTTTGCTCCGAATACCGGGACGAAAATAGTTAAGAATAGGGTTTCGCTGATTCCCATTCCGCCGGGCAGAGGCAGCATATCAACAGAGATGGAAATCACAGCCTGCAGCAGGACGATGACTGCGACAGAGTATTCTTTTAATCCGAAGGCACGGTAGACAAAATAAGTGGATAAAAACAATGCGAATCTCTGTGCAAATGTAATAGCAAGCACATTGATGATTACTTGTTTATGATCCTTCAGATAAACTGCAGTATCCTGATATTCCGTCATTGCGGCATCCAGCCGCTGATGACGGCTCTCTTTCTTTTTCATAAGATGCAGCTTCTCGAGCAGCCAGAGCCCGCGGGTCAAAATGTCTTTTGCAAGAGTCGTGTGAAAGACCAGTACAAACATAGCTATGACGCACAGTACATTTAAGAGAATCCCCAGATGAAAGACAGGGAGAATACCTGTTAAATACTGCTTTATAAATCCATTTCCGAAAATGAGAATCGCAAGCCCGATGATCACGAGAACAGCTTTATAAGTAATCGTGACAACCATCAATACGAGCGTTGAGACCGGAATGGGAATCTCTTCCTTCTTCATATAATAAATCTGAGCAGGCTGTCCGCCGGATGCGGAAGGCGTAATGCAGCTAAAGAAAAAGCCGATGGATGAAAATAAAAAGCAGGTCCATTTCCGCAGATGAATGTTCAGCGTGTGCATCATATAAAAGATAATGATGGATTCGCCCCAGATAAAAAACACCACACACGCAACCGCCGGTAACAGATAGAGCGGGTTGACAGTGCTGATAATATGCAGGATTTTGCCGAGATCTTCGCCGTGGAAGATACCGTAGATTGTTCCGGCAAAGACAACAAGCAGGAACAATACCTGTAACAATAATTTTTTCTTATTTTCCATTTTTCTTTTGATCCATTCTGCCGCGTAGTAGACTGCGAACTTGTTTTTCAATCCATTCGGAAATGTGCAGGTAAACCCGGTAGCCGTTTGTTCGCTGGCTGACAGCGTAAGTAATCTCTGCCGCAGCGATACCGGCAATCACATCAATGAGGACGTGCTGCTTGAGGCATACGGTCGAGATACAGACGGTGACGGCGAGCGCATAGGACACAGCCCGGTACCATTTGGGAATCCAATCGCATTTGCGAAGACCGACACAACAATACCAACTGACCATACAGTGAATCGACGGAAACAGGTTGTTTGCCGCGTCCGCTGAGTATAAAAAACGAACCAACTGAGTCCAGACATCATTTCCAATCAGATCGGGCCTTGTATTTGTTGTTGGAAATAAAAGAAAGCAGACCAGACAAATGATTCGCCCGTAAAAATCAGCAGTAAAAAAACGAAAGCATACTTCCTTGTCACTGCATGCAATCAGGATGTAATTCAAAATCCAGAATAGATAACAGCCGAGATAGACTATAATAAACTGCGGAATAAAGGGGATTTGCGCATCGAGCAGGGAATCCAGATTGTGGTGGTGTGCGCCGCTCATGAGAAGTCGTGATCCAAAATAGACACAGTTATTAACAAGAAGAGCAATTAATAATGGTGGAAGTTTTAGTTTGTCTCGCATGAAAAATCCTTTCAAATAGTGTTTTGTACTAGTATATCTTACACGATTTGCCGCAAAAAGGCTATAGACAGAGGCAGATTTTTAGAAGTAGCGCTAAAGCTGTTTATTGAAGCTCCAGGTTTTGTCCGCCCTGTGGCAGTCAATGAATCTAATAAAAAGCGCAGCTGGTATAAAAACCAACTGCGTTTCTTATCAGATTCGCATCCCAAAGCTTAATGCAAGCAGGCAGCGAAGGAGTGGCGGGATACATCTTCGCTTTGGGGGCTGTTGTTTTGTGTTTGCACAGATGCAGAGCGGAAAACTTACACAGAACATCTGAGTCACAATATAATTCCGATTCTGAGGAGTTATTGAGCGATTGTTACATCCTTTTAATTGTGGACGGCCGACGCAGCGACAGTTCACGGAGCCTATTTTTGTTTCAGGACAGAGGTTGATGCATGTATCTGTCTGGATTTTGGCGGTGATGGTTCTTTGGCAGCCCATAGAGTTCAGCTCCTTTTATTCACAATGTTCCGGACATCCTTCGGCATTCCCTTCATTGAAGACAGCCAATGCGGACTGGTAATCAGGTGCGCCGGAAGTGCCTTCTGACGGAGAAGCTGCTAAAAAGTGATCTGCCTGTGAGATTGCCGTATTGGCATAGGAACAGTCAGCTCCGGCAAGAACATTTAGCTTGGCACCCAGCAGCTGCGCATATAAAACGCGGTATTGTGTGGCGTATACGGATGTGGTCGGAAGCGCCGAGTCCGGAATGCTGAATTCCAAAACATGAATTGCTTCGGCAACCGTGGTGACGGTATATCCGAGTCCGGCTGCACTATTTCCCAGAACAATGCTGCCGCCAGCTTCTAGCAGTAATGCTGCGAGTGTGCTCTCATGCGTCTTGTAATATCCGATTGTACGTGTGCAGGTGTCAGATTCATTACAGATTCCAGTGTCTGGGGTACCGCAGACAATGCCTATCGGTGTTGCGGATGCATCCGCTTCAAATGTGAGAGGTACCTGCACGCAGATTTCCTGACGGACATGAAAGGAACAATCCGGGGAAATGGTTCCGCTGCATCGGCCAATGGCGGCTTCTTTGATACAATAGGTTCGGATTTCTCCAACGGTAACGACAGGTTTTATTGTAATTTCTGCATCAATGCAGACATTATTATGAACAGTTGTAGGACAAGACATAGAAAAAACTCCTTTTAATTTGTTTTTCAACGAATAAATCTGTTGATAGTATAATATATGTGCAAAAGAAAAAATAAGTGTATAATAGAGGTATAATAAAATCGAAATATATTATGGACAAAGGAAAGGAGTGAAAGATAGATGAATATACGATGTGGAAATCGGCGCTGTCTTCGGGGCGCGGTATCTCTTATAGCATTTGGGACTATGGTATGTTCCATTATTTCATGCAACAGTAAAGAGACAGGGTTTGTTACTTATGAATCTGAGGAGACAAGTCAGACAACACTTACTTTTTTTGGAAATATTAATGCCTCTTCCAAAATGATTCCAGTTGAAGAATTGATTACAGCGTATATGAAGGAACATCCAGATGTGAATATCATTTATGAAGGAATTGATCCTTCTTTAGAGGTCGACTATACAATGCTTTTATCAAAACGATTGTCTACAGGGAATGGCGACGATATTTTTTTCACTTATGCAGGTTATTTGCCGACACTTGTAGAAGAAACTTATCTGGAACCGCTGGATGCGTTGGAGAGCTGGTCTGCATATGCAGAAGAGGAAAAGGTGTTTCTGTTATCGAATCATCATTACTATGGTATTCCGATGGAACGGACGGTAATTGGTCTGTATTGTAACTTGGATGTGCTTGAGAAATTTGATTTGCCGGTTCCTGCAACGTTTGATCAATTTTTGGGAGATTGTCGAACTCTAAAAGAGAACGGGCTGACTCCGGTTGCATCTTCTCAGCTGATTCCATTTTCAGGATATGCTTATGCGGATGGACTTGCAAAAATTTATGACTCAGAGAACAGTCAGGTGCGGGAGAGGCTTAGTAATGGTGAGGTATCTTATGGAACATATTTTCAAAAAGGGTTTGAGAATCTAAGTAAGTTATTGGATTTGGGCTACATAGACCGGGACATGGCGTTATCACATGATACGACAGAGCAGGCGGAAAAGGATTTTGCTTCTGGTCAAAGTGCGTTTTTATTGGGGGCAAGTGACTTGAATGCGTCCATTCTGGAAGAAAATGAGGCGTTGAATTATGCGGTGTATCCGATTCCTGTCAGCAGCGGAGAGGGCGTTGTGTTGTCTGTTCCGGATCATTTACTCTGTGTGAATGCAAAGAGCCCTAATAAGGAGATTGCTCTTGATTTTGTGGAATTTTGCACGCAGCGCAGTCGTATTGAGTCTTATGTGAAAAAACAGGGCTCGCTGTCACCACTTGAAGGCGCTGAAATGGAAGCAAAGTCTCTTGATCCGGTGACTCAGATCATCTCGGAAGGAAAAGCAATTCCTTCTGTGAATTATCAGTTAACTGCCAGACTGCAGAATTGGATTCAACAGTCTGGTTTGGAGATGCTGCAGGGGGCCAGCCCGGATGAGGCTGTACAAAGTCTGGATGTCATGATTGAAAAGACCAGGGAATGAGCAACAGGAGGAGTTGACTGATGAAAAGAAAACGGATGAAATACATTTCGACCCAGATTATGATTGTTATACTTCTTGTCATTGCAGTTGCGGTCTCCTTTGCAATTTATGCACAAAAGATTGCCCGAATGCATATTGAAAGTGACACCAAGAATTTAGCTGAAATTACTTCGCGGGATGCAGACACATTTTCTATCTATTTTTCATCGAAGATTGATTTAACTAAAAGTGTCGGACAGTCTTTAAATCACACTGCAACGGATTCCTGGAATAGTGCTTTGCAGCAGGCATCAGAGATTGACGGAAACAGTTTTTTTGTGATTGATGCAAGTGGAAATGACGTTTTAAACAGTGAAAATATAGGTGTTTCCAAGGACAGTCTGGAGAATGGTCTGACCTCGAATGAAAATGGTCTGATTGGACCGGGATACGATCCGATTACAGGAAAGCGATCTACATTTGCTTATTCCACATTTCAAAGTGCACAGGGACAACCATTTTATGTTTTGACGTCTTTGGATAACGAGACCCTGTACGATGCAATGAATCTTTCCGTGTATGGTGGGAACGGATATTCTTATATTGTAGACTCCGATGGTTTTACTGTGCTGTATTCTAAACAACCGGACAGCAATAAAACTTTTTCCAGTATTCTGGAACTTCTAAGTGAGAGAAAAACGACATATATGCATAATGAAAGCCGGATTTCGGATTTGGAGAAGGCACTGAAAGAAAACATATCAGGAGTAGGATATTACCAACATGATGGGAAGGACTGTGTGATCTCAGTGGCACCAATTCGGGTTTCTGGTAATTGGAGTGTCATTACAGTTGTGAATGAGAATTATCTTTATTCGGAAATCCAGCAGATACTGGTGCATACCCTTCAGGTTCTATTTGTTATTATCGTATGTTTTATCATGAGCGGGATTATGATTCTGAAGAATAGCCGAAGGAGCCAAAAATACCAGCTTCTCAGCGAACAGCTTCAAATGGCGAAAATGGAAGCCGATCGTGCAAACCATGCCAAAAGTGAATTTCTCTCTCGCATGAGCCATGACATTCGTACTCCGATGAATACAATTATAAATCTGACGAGTCTGGTAAAAGAAGAAATTGATGACAAGGATGCAGCACTCTGAGATCTGGAAAAAGTAGAGACTTCAAATACATTCCTGCTGGCTCTGATTAATGATATTCTGGAAATGTCACGTATTGAACAGGGGAAGCTTGAATTGCATCCTGAAAACTATTCTTATCAGGAGTTTTCAAATTATCTTTCCAGCACGTTTGAACCACTCTGCAAGTCAAAAAATATCAGGTTTATTTTGAAAGATAATACAGAAAATATTGACGTATATGTGGATAAAGTCAGATTGAATCAAGTTTGTTTCAATCTACTTTCCAATGCGGTGAAATATACCCCGGCAGGAGGAACGGTCAGCTTTGAAGTTGAACATGATGAGATTCAAAATGGAAAAATGCCATGTACATTTCTTATTTCTGATACAGGAATAGGGATGAGTGAAAAATTTCAGGCGCATATGTTTGAACCATTTGAACGTGAAACAAATTCGCTGGGCGCAGTGCAGGGCAGTGGACTTGGTCTTTCTATCGTGAGAGAAATCGTTGGACTGATGGGTGGAACGATGACAGTTGAATCAAAACCGGGGAAAGGAACTTCGGTTTGTGTACGACTGGATTTGGAAATCGCAGCAGAAAATCGGCATATAGAGGAAACAAGCCGGATCGATTTAGATATATTGCAGGATCGTCATGTCCTGGTTGTGGAAGATCATCCGATGAATCAACAGATTACGCAGCGTCTACTTCAAAAAGTAGGGATTTCTGTTACTTTGGCGAACAATGGACAGGAGGCAGTAGAATGCTTTGAACAATACGGTAAAGAGTATGCTGCTATCTTGATGGATATGCGTATGCCGGTGATGGATGGGCTTAGTGCTGCCAGAGCGATACGAAAACTTCCAGAAACATGGGCTCAAACGATACCAATTATTGCCATAACAGCGAATGCATTCAAGGAAGATAAAGAGGAGGCTGTGGCCGCAGGTATGAATGGACATCTGGCAAAGCCGATTGATCCACCTCTGCTATATCAGACACTGGCGATTCAGATAGCAGAAAATCAGAATGTACCATACCTTAACGGGAAGATTCAATAAACTTCCCATTAGGGCACGGTTATTATTTTATCTTTTTTAAAAAGATTTTATTAAAAGCTAATCCCATAATAGCACCTACTATCATAAGTCCAATACCGACAGGCATAAACCATCCGGGAACGCTGACAGTATTAGCAAATGAGCTTAAATCTGTAAGTTCACATCCAACCCCCATGACGATGGATGCGATTCCCATCGGGCGAATCCATGCTTTCATCGATTCAAGTCTGAGCAGCACGAAGTAAAGTAATAATGTATAGAAATATTTTACAAAATTTAGAAAAAAGAAATATTTTACAGTGTTGCATATTTCCCATTTAGATACTATAATTGTTCCTTGCATCTTCCAAAATCGGATATAAAAAATAAGGATTTAGAAATGACTTGAAAGAAAGAAGAGCAAAATATGAATGGAAAAAAGATGAAACAGATAGGAACAGAGGTTGTAAAAAAGCTGCCGGTCTTCTTGTTTTGCGTGTTGTTCATAAACGGTTATAACTGGTTATGCGGGAAAGAGAATAGTATCGTTGGCGTAGTATTACTGATGGGGATTCTTATCTTATTGGGGGCGGATCTGGGGTATGACGCAGGACAGGCATCAATCTGCATCGTGGGGCTTTTTGCAGTGCTTGCATTTGCACCGAAGCTTTCCTTGATTCATCCGGCAGTTGGCGCGATTGTCAATGTGGTGTCGCTGACAGTTATTATGATCTTCTCGGGACATGACCTTTCACAGAGTGGAAATCTTCCATTTACGATGGGATATATCATGCTTCAGGGATATGATGTTACTGGCCTGGCATTTCAAAAACGCTGGATCAGTCTGTTGGTGGGCGGAATCGTGGTCGCTGCAATTTATTATCTTGTACATAAAAAGGAAGTACAGAAACGGACGATGAAAGATCTGTTCCAGGAGAATCGAATTGATTCCACAAGAACACAGTGGTATATCAGACTGGTCGTTACATTGTCTCTTGTGATGCTGATTGGGGATCTGGTGCATTTTCCAAAGACTATGTGGATTGCATTGACGGTGCTTTCACTGAGCACACCATTGGAGGCAGAATACAAAAACCGGATGGTACGGAGAGTTCCGGCTACTATCATAGGAAGTGTTGTTGTATTTACCTTGTTTGAAATGTTCGTTCCCACACAGTATCAGATTATGCTGATCTTACTGGCTGGATTCTTGTCCATGTTCATTACTTCCTATTTTATCAAAACTATTTATAATTCATTTAGTGCGCTGATTACGGCGGTCCTGATGTTCCCGGCCGACCAGGCGGTAGGCATTCGAGTCGTTGCGAACCTAATCGGAGTGGCGGTGGCCATGGTCAGCATTTTGGTCTTTGCAAAGTTCTTTCAGATGCTGACGGCATCTCACACTGCTCATGTAGCGGTAAAATAGTTTCCTTCCCGTTACACGCTTGAATAAAGGATTCTTAAATTTTTACCAGGTGAATAAGTGATGCCCCCGGGTAAACCTTGACAAAATAGATCCATGTAGTAATATATAAATAGGAGTAACTGTTCTGGAGGGTTACGATAGGCAAAGAAGCCCCAAGGCAGACCGATGCATATAGCATGGGAATCTGCCTTGGGGCTTCTTTTCTTAGAGTAAATATAGCGTGTTTTCAGAGATATCTCGTATGCAGCCAGCAGGCAGGCGAGATTTAGAGCAGAGAGTCGAAAACAACATGGGGGCGGAATATGAAAAAAGTCAAAAACACAACAGCGATACTTTTGTGTATCTTATTATTGGTGGGGACGGTCGTACCTGTTTTTGCTGCGCAGAAAACGACAAAAACAACGATTCGCGTTGGCTGTGTGGATATTGACAATTTTTTAGTGCTGAACGAGGATGGAACGGCCTCCGGATATGGTGCGGAGTATCTGGGGGAATTGTCCAAATACACTGGCTGGAGCTATGAATATGTCAAAGGTACCTGGAATGAATGTATGCAGTGGCTCAAGGAAGGTAAGATTGACCTGCTGCTCCCGGCGGAGTACAGCCCGCAACGCGCACAGGAATACAATTACAGTACCTTGGAATGCTTCATTGATTACGTTGCGCTTTTGACGCGCACGGATGAGGAAGAACTGTATTTCGAGGATTATGATCATTTTGACGGCCTTACCGTGGGTATGATCGAAGGAAATTTTTTGAATACACAATTCGAGGAATTTGCTGCTCAAAAAGGTTTCCATTATCAGACGAAATACTATTCCACAACGAAGGAACTGAATCAGGGACTGGAAGACAAAGAAGTAGATGCTATTGTGACCGGAAATATGAGCATTGCAGAGAAGCAAAAGCTGTTGGCGAAATTTGACTATATGCCCACTTATTTCATTACCAACAAAAGTGATACGACGATAATGCCTGCGCTCAATAACGCCATGTATCAGATGAAACTGCAGACACCTAAATTTGCAATAAATTTAATGGAAAAGTATTATGGGGCGATGCAGCGGCAGATACAGAGCTTTTCCAGGGAGGAAGCCCAGTTTATCGAACAGGCTGCGCCGGTTACGGTTGCCTGTGATGGCGATAATTATCCATTTTCCTGGTACGATTCTAAAAGCCGCAGTTTTAAGGGAATCGATTTAGATCTTTTAAAGCGCATTTCAGAAATTAGCGGATTGACCTTTCAAATAAAGCAGACGGACTCTTTTAAAGAAGCCTGGGAGCTGGCGAAGAGGGGCGAGGTCGATCTCCTGACTGGGGTCTATGGGAATGATTCGATTTCCAGGCAATATCAGATGACCTTTACAACCTCTTATATGAATGAATATCTGGTAGGCGTGGCCAAAAAGAACAGCATGATTACTTCCGGCATGAATATTACTGCGGTCCTACTTTCCAATTTTGTCGGAAGTCAGGAATATATGAAAACAGCGCATACAAACTGGACATTTTTGACTGCGGAATCGGTGGAGGAAGGCCTTGACCTGGTGGAAAGCGGCAGCGCGGATGTTATGTTTTTGAATTCCTATTTGATGCAGACGGATAGCTTCCTGGATCATTATCCGGATCTGGCAATCGCATCCACCAATATGGAATCGATACCCATTTCCTTTGGAGTAGCAGAAGCGGCTGGAGAGGAAAGCCTGCAGGCAGAATCAGAGACATCTGCGCAGATGCTCTATTCGGTTGTCAACAAATCGCTGCTGCAGATAACGGAGGAAAATATTGACAAGTATATTGCCAATAATACCAGTATCGAAGCCGCCCCACTGTCATTTGGCGGGCTGCTGCGAAGATATCCGTTGTTTTTTGTGGGATTGGCAACGCTGCTTATCTGCGGAATTGCGGTGGTGGTGTCTTTGCTGTACGCTGCCAAAATTCGCTCAAAGAAAAATGAAGTATTGGCACAGAAGAATGAAGAATTGTGCGAAGCAGTGACTTTGGCGGAGAAGGCAAATGCAGCTAAATCAGAATTTCTCTCCCGCATGAGCCATGAGATTCGAACCCCGATGAATGCCATCATGGGTATTACCCAGATTCTCCTGACTAGTCCGTCCACCTCACTGGAAAGTCGGGAGTATCTGGCGAAAATGGATCATGCCTCGGAGCATCTGCTGGCCTTGATCAACGACATTCTGGACATGGCCCGCATTGAGAGCCACAAGGTCATACTGGATCAGAAACCATGTACAATTGCAGAGTTTATTCCAATGGTGGATACCATTATCCGGCCGCTGGCAGAAGCGAAGGAGATTACCTATAACAGCCAGGGGACAGACATCCCGTCGGAGGTATTTTTGATGGATAAGCTGCGGCTGCAGCAGGTTTTTATCAATTTATTAAACAATGCCGTGAAATTTACAAATCGGGGAGGTCTGATAGAATTTGGTATTCGGAAATTATCCGAAAACGTAGACAAAGCGGAGATTCTGTTTACAGTACGTGATAATGGAATTGGCATCTCAGAAGAATTCCTGCCAAAAATCTATGATGATTTTGAGCGTGAAGAGGTGGGGCATACCAGTGAACACAGTGGAACCGGTCTTGGTCTTGCCATTGTGAAAAATCTGGTATCATTGATGCAGGGAACCATCTCCGTAAAGAGCCAGATCGGTCAAGGAACCGAATTCAGCGTGATTTTACGTCTTGACAAATGCGGGGAGCCTGCCGGACAGACAGATTCGGAAACTTTTACGTCCAAAATGCCGGGTCTGCCTTACCATTTTGAACATAAGCGTATACTACTGGCAGAGGATCATCCGCTGAACGTGGAAATCGCTAAAAAACTGTTGGAAAATGTGGGGATACAGGTTGAGACTGCAGCCAATGGACAGCTGGCTGTAGAGCGATTTGAAAAATCACCTCTTTACTACTATGATATGGTCCTCATGGATATCCGCATGCCGGTCATGGATGGACATCAGGCCACAGAGCAGATTCGCAGACTGGATAGAGCAGATTCACAGCTGCCGATCATTGCCATGAGTGCGAATGCTTTTGCTGAGGATGTCAGCGAATCCCTGGCACATGGAATGAATGAGTATGTGACAAAGCCGATTGCCGTCGCAGCCTTGTATGAGGTACTGCAGAAATATCTGGGAAAATATGACTCTGCAGACAAGCTGTGATTGCTGGCAGGAGTTGTTAGGAGATTATGAAAAAACGATAGAGCATGCCGGGATTGAATGGGGGGAGATCCTTTGATTTAGTGTCACGCAGATTTAGAACTGAGAGAGGCGAAAGTAACAGGCTTTTCTTCAAGCAGATGGGGTTATTTACCTCATGTACTTGAAGGAAATTCCATTGCTTTCGCTTTTTTTGAGCATCTGATTTACCGTCTGTTTTACACCCTTCAAGGCTGTTTTGCAAGATACATGAATTGTTTTCTATACTCCGAAGGTGTAGTTCCCATATACTGGGTAAACAGTTTCGTGAAATATGGAGACTGCTGAAAACCAACAGCATATCCGATGTCTGTAATGCTCATGGAGCTCTTTCTCAGCAGGACACAAGCTTTATCAAGGCGGTAATGCTGCAAATACTGGCTGGGACTTAGATTCATATATTTTTGAAAAAGCTTGAACACGTAAGTGCGGTCGATGCTGCTGTCAGCAGCGATATCTGAAACCGTAATGTTGTTAAAATAATTCTTGTGTATATAGCCTAGCATAGAGTGAAGATACTGCTCACCCGGAGTCAAATGGTCCATAAGGGCATTGCGCACATTGTTATTAAGATAATCCAATAGATAAAATGCAGAGCCGAGAGACATCAGTTCATGCCCCTTTTGGAAAGTGTCATACACATTTTCAAAGAGAGATTCCAAGTGTGCATCCACCTTGTGATGGAGCACATAGTTTTCCGGGGAAAGACCGCATCTTGCCAGAATATTTTTTACGTTGGTTCCACGCAGTCCAATCCAGCGATAACTCCACGGGTTCTCAGGGTCGGGGTAGTACTTGTTCTTTGTATTCGGCGGAATCATGAAGATATCTCCGGGATGAATATGATTCTGTTTGTCTAAAATTTGAAAGAATCCCTCGCCTGCGATGCAGTAGTGAATCACCCAGTAGTCAATCGGGATGAATTCATAAGGCTTTGTTGGCTGGCATTCTTCGTAGCCGCATTCACACAGGTTGAATTCGTTGCCAATTGTTTCTTCATTTACCAGAATACTTACGTTGTCTTGAAAAATCTTCCCCATAAATTTGCTTCCTCCTTTATTGGCGGTCAACATAGATATAAAAAATCAACATGAATTATAATTGGGTGGAACCTTTCAATTACATTTTACAGGTGGCTTTCTATATTTAAACAAATATGTCATTCAAAAATAGTCAAAAATGAATAAAAAATAGGAAAAACTAAAAAAATATAGACATGCTCTGCTTTGATACAATTATAAAAGTCAACTACTTAGTTGTCAACATAAATATAAAATGATTCAACATCCTTTATAGATTTCCGAAACTGAGAATGCTAGAATGATACTCACAAAGCAAATGCGCAAATGCTTCGAACAAAGGTAAATGATGAGTTAAAAGGATAAGGAGAAAACCTAATGGAAAAAAACAATTCAAGAGAACGACTTGGGGCAATGGCCCTGATGATGATGACCTTCTCAGCTGTATTTGCATTTCCGAGCATTATTAATAACAGTATTCAGATTGGTCTTGCAACAATTCCGGCCTATATATTTGGGTCAGTATTTTACTTCCTGCCATTCATTCTGATGATTGCAGAATTTGCATCTGCGAACTCAGAAAAAGAGTCGGGAGTGCATAGCTGGCTGGAATGTGTTCTGGGACCAAAGTGGGCATTCCTTGGTGCATGGACATACTTTTTTGTTAATTTGTTCTTCTTCTGTTCCCTGCTTCCGCAGACATTGATCTACGGATCCTATGCATTTCTTGGACAGAATGTATTCGCAGGTGACAATGGAACAAGAATCATCGCAATCATTTCAGTCGCGTTGTTCTGGCTTGCAACTTATGTGTGTGTGAAGGGCGTCAGCTGGATTTCAAAGGTAACCGGATTCGCAGGAAGTGCGCGTCTGCTCATGGGAGTAGTATTTGTAATACTGGCATTTGTTGTGGTATTTGGATTTGGCGAAGCTCCGGCGCAGGAATTTACAATGAAGTCGGTAACACCAAAGTTCAACTGGACCTTCTTCATGACCATGGCCTGGGTGCTTCAGGCAGTTGGGGGTGGAGAGAGTATCGGTGTCTACATCAAGGATGTGAAGGGTGGAAATAAAACATTTGTCAAGATTATGATTCTTTCTACCATCGTAGTCGGAATCATGTATGTGCTAGGTGCAGTTGCAGTAGGACTGGTTGTTCCGACAGATGTGCTTGCAGGAAACTTCTCCAATGGTATCTTCGATATTTTCAAAATTCTTGCAGGAAAGTTTGGAATTCCTGATGGTGTCATCGTACGACTTGTGGGTGTGATCTTATTTCTTGGAAGTCTTGGATCACTGGCACTTTGGACGGCAGCACCGGTAAAAATATTCTTTTCAGAGATTCCGGAAGGCGTATTTGGAAAATGGCTTGTTAAGACAAATGAAGAAGGAAATCCAACCAATGCATTGATCGTTCAGGGAATTGTTGTAACAGCACTGCTTGTAATTCCGGCACTTGGAATTGGAAATATGGACAGCTTTCTGGAGACATTGATTAACATGACAGCTGCAACTTCACTTCTTCCTGTGGTATTCCTTATTGCGGCCTATATTGGGCTTCGCTGGAAGAAGGATGACATGAAGCGAGACTTTAAATTTGGTAATAGAACATTTGGAATCGCTGCAGGCATCTTCTTAATGGTATTGTTCCTGTTCGTGTTCTTTATGTCTACCGTTCCGGAGCCGACACTGCTTAAGCAGGCGATGGATGGAACACTTCCGGCAGGAACTGCCAACCCGATTGGAACACTGTTGTACAACGTTGTGGGAGTCGTGGTGTTTGTAGGGATTGCCTGGATTTGCTGGGCACGTTATGAGAAGAAAGTAAAGCTGGGGAAAATGAAACAGGAAATTGAAAAATAAATGGAAAGAGATAGATGAAAAATCAAAAAATCAGGAGGTTTCAATATGAAAACATGGGAGAATCATCAGATTGACGGTATCAATAGAATGCCTGCAAGAGCACATTTTTTAACATTTCCAACGAGGGATAGAGCATTATTTAATAACAACAAATATACACATGCATTCAAAAATCTTAATGGGGTATGGAAGTTTATGTTCCTCGATGCTCCGGAGTACAGTCCTGAGGGATTTGCGTCCAGTGATTTTGATGCCAATCAGATGGATGATATCACCGTGCCTGGAAACTGGCAGGTTCAGGGATACGGAAAGATGCATTATTCGGACCTTTGGTACAATTTCCCGATTAATCCACCATTTGTGCCGACAGAGAACCCGACCGGTATTTACAAACGCACCTTTTTTGTGGAACAGAGTTTTGCAGATAAGCAGATTATTCTTCGTTTTTGTGGTGTGGATTCCGCTTACCACCTCTGGGTGAATGGCGAAAGCGTTGGCTACAGTAAGGCGGCAAGAAATGAATCCGAATTCGACATCACCGATCTTGTGAGAGTCGGAGAAGAAAATGACGTGACGGTTCGTGTATACCAGTGGTCAGACGGTACTTATCTGGAAGATCAGGATATGTGGTGGGAGAGCGGAATCTTCCGTGATGTAGAACTCATTGGAGTACCACTGGATGGAATCAGAGACTTTAAAGTAACCGCAGATTTGAGTGATACATACACAGATGGACTCTTGTCCGTGGACGCATCTCTTCGCAGTGAGGCAGATGTACAAGTGACCTTTGAACTGCTGGATGCCAACGGAAAATCTGTGCTGACACAGAGCGTACAGGCCGCTGGCGGAAAAGTTCATATGGAGTCGATTGTGGAAGGTGCCAGACACTGGAGCGCGGAAATCCCATATCTGTATAAACTGCTGATGACGGTAGAAAAAGATGGAGAAGTGATTGAAGTAATTCCACAGAATGTAGGTTTCAGAAACATTTGCCTAAAGGGAGATACCTTCCTGGTAAATGGTGTGGCAATCAAGTTCAAAGGAATGAACCGTCACGATTACAACCCGAGAAATGGACGAGTGGTTGCACGAGAGGAGATTGAAAAAGATATCGTTCTTATGAAACAGTTCAACGTCAATGCCATCCGTACGTGTCACTACCCGAGCTCCTACTATCTCTATGATTTGTGTGATGAATATGGTATGTATCTCATTGACGAAACGGATCTGGAGTGCCACGGCTTTGAGCTGACAGGAGATTACAAATGGATTACGGATGACCCAACCTGGGAAACTGCTTATGTATCCCGAATGACCCGTATGATTGAACGGGATAAGAACCATCCATCTATCATTATGTGGTCTCTGGGAAATGAATCTGCGTTTGGTTGCAACTTTGTCAAGATGACGGAAGTTGCCCATGAGATGGATTCTACCAGACTGGTACATTATGAGGGAGACTTTGATATGGAATCTGCGGATGTATACTCGACCATGTATACCTGGCTGGAGAATCCAAAGAAGCCATTCCTGATGAAGGACATCGTTGAGAATTCGAAGCATCCGCATCTTCTCTGCGAGTACTGTCATGCCATGGGAAATGGACCGGGGAATTTGAAAGAATATCAGGACCTGTTCTATGCGCATGATAAGCTTCAGGGTGGATTTATCTGGGAATGGTTTGATCATGGAATTGAGTCTTATACGGAGGATGGAGAGAAATATTATCGCTATGGCGGAGACTTTGGTGATGATCCAAGTAACAAGGACTTCTGTATCGATGGAATGCTGATGCCGGACCGTACACCTTCACCGGGATTATACGAATATAAAAAAGTAGTGGAGCCGGTGACAACAACAGCAATCAATCTGGAAAAGGGAAGGATTTCTCTGCTGAGCAGATATGACTTCGCGGATTTGAACCAGTTCCGCCTGGTATACAGTATTATGGAAGATGATGTGATGCTCCAGACAGGAAGCCTTGAGCTCCCGTCTATCCCTGCCAGGACAGCGGCTGAGATTATATTGCCTTACGACTTGAATGCGATTGAGCCTGTAGCCGGGGCAGAGTATTGCCTGAACATTTCATACCAGCTAAGAGAGCATACAGCGTATGCACCTGCGGGGTACGAGCTTGCAACGGCGCAGTTCATGCTTCCAATTCATGAGGCGGGCATTCAGGTGATTCCGGAGGGGCCGCTTGCAGTGACAAGAGAGCACATGACCCTTCGCGCAGAAGGAGCCAATTTCTGTGTGGAATTCGATATGGTACGAGGCAATATTACAAGCATTGTAAGAGACGGCATGGAAGTGATGAGCAAGGGACCACGTCTTACCTTGTGGCGGGCACCAATCAGCAATGATATGGAAATCATTGATCAGATGAAAAAAATCCATTTCCTTCATCTGGAGCATGAAGTGGTATCGGACGTACAGTATTGGACTGAGAATAACGTATTGAGAGTTCAGGTAGATACGATCAATAGTACCACCAACAGTGCATGGCATTTTAAGACGAGATATACCTATGTAGTTTGCCCCACCGGAGATGTGATGATTGAGGTAGAAGGAACTCCATCCGGAAGGGTAGAGCTTGCACCGGAGATGTTCCCGAGAATCGGAGTAACCATGCATCTGGATCAGTCCATGGATCAGGTTCGTTATTGCGGAATGGGACCGGGAGAGAATTACGCGGATTCCAAAGAGGCAGGAATGATGGGAGTCTATGAAAATACGGTGGACGGATTATTTACCAACTACGTGGTTCCGCAGGCAAATGGCAATCATATGAACACCAAATGGGTTGCCATGACAAATGACCGTGGAATGGGACTGGTAGCATCTACAGAGGAGAGCTTTAACTTCAGCACTTCCTGGTACGAAGAGAAGGATCTGGATGATGCAAAGCATACCTGTGATTTGAAAAAGCGTGATTACATTGTTCTGAATATCGATTATAAGCAGAATGCGCTTGGAACCTTCTCCTGTGGACAGTGGCAGTTAGATAAGTATCGTGCGAAATTCGAGCCGTTCAAATTGTCCTTTAGAATTACGCCGTTCAATAATAAGGAAATTGCAGATAAACATGTGGCACATGAGAGGATTCGTTTGTCATAAGAAACGGGGAAACATAGAATCAGAAGAAGTTCTTTCGGCAATTACCGCATCTGTTTGGGGGTGACTCCGTAGCGACGTTTAAACAGACGGTTAAAGTAAGACAGATTATCAAACCCGACCATATTTGCTACTTCCAGTATACTGGAAGTAGAGGTGGTGAGAAGTCTTGCAGCCATCGTCAGTCGGTAATTATTCAGATAATGGACAAAACTATCCTTCATCTGCTGCTTGAAGAATTTCATGAAGTGAGATTCACTGTAATAGCAGAGAGCGGCCATGTCAGATACTGAAATGGGCTCTCTGTAGTGATCCTCGATATATTTTACTACTAATTTAATCTTTTCCAGATTTTTTTGCTCCGCAATCTGCGGAGCTTTTTTATTGCGATTAGATAAAATGACAAAGAATAATTGATAAAGATATCCTTTTACTGCAATCTGATAACCAGTCGGTCTGGCGGAACAGACATGATCGATAGAACGGATAATTGCAGAAATATCTTCATAATATGATAAAGACGTGTGAATATAACAGTCGGTCATCAGGTTCCCATGGAGAAGAGGATTTAAAAATGCAGTTTCGCAGAGATCCGCTGTATGGGAAAGAAGAAACTCGGGTCGAAAAAGAATGTTTTCATATTCCATCTTATGGTGAGGTTTTTCTTCTATGGAGTGAAGCTTACCTGGCAGCACAACAATGACATCTCCGGCATAGACTTCGTACTCGATTAGATCCACTTGCACAAGTCCCTGCCCCTTTTTGATGACGATCAGTTCGACTTCATCATGCCAGTGGGTTGGCACGCAGGAAAAATCAAGCGGGATGGTACAAAGGTAAGTGTTGTATGGAAAGGAATCATCGGTGTGGGTCTTTTCTTCTAATAATTGCTGGTATTCATTTATATTCATGTTTTTCCTCGATTCTGATAGTATTGTACTATAATTGACCGTTATCATGCAAGAATAATTAAAAAATTGATTGTATACTGTTGTTGTTCGGTTACAAAATTGAGAATTGTCCAATCCAGAAAAGGAGAGTATTATGAGTGTGGAAATGATATTAAAAGAAATGCTAGGGAAAGATATAAAAGACAGTACGAATCAGGAGATTTACAATGCACTGCTTGCCCTTGTACAGAACAAGGCAAAGAATCAGGAGAAACCGGAGGGGAAAAAGAAAATTTATTATATCTCTGCGGAATTTTTGATCGGTAAGTTGTTATCCAACAACATGATCAATCTGGGAATCTATGATGAAGTAAAGAAGCTGCTTGCCGATCACGGTAAAGATATCTGTGAGATTGAGGAGATCGAAGTAGAACCATCACTGGGAAATGGTGGTCTTGGAAGACTTGCTTCCTGTTTCCTTGATTCCATTGCTACGCTGAATATGACGGGAGCCGGAATCGGTCTGAACTATCATCTTGGATTATTCAAACAGGTATTTGAAAACAGAGTGCAGAAGGAGACAGCAAACCCATGGATGGAAACTCCAAGCTGGCTGACAAAAACAGCCATTTCCTATCCGGTAGAATTCAAAGACTTTAAACTGCAGTCAACCATGTATGAGATTGCCATTACAGGATATGAGGGACGTACTAACAAACTGCAGCTTTTCGATGTAGACAGTGTAGATGAAACCATTGTACATGACGGCATTTCGTTTGATAAAGATGATATTGCAAAGAACCTGACGTTGTTCCTGTATCCGGATGACAGTGATGAAAAAGGAAGACTGCTTCGTATTTACCAACAGTATTTCATGGTGAGCAATGCCGCCCAGCTTATCCTTACAGAATGCGAAAAAAAAGGCAGCACGCTATATGATTTGTATGACTATGCAGCAATTCAGATCAATGATACGCACCCGACCATGGTAATTCCGGAACTGATTCGTCTGCTCACTGCACGTGGTATGGCGATGGATACAGCCATTGATGTGGTATCAAAAACCTGTGCGTACACCAACCATACCATTCTTGCAGAAGCATTGGAGACATGGCCGATTACGTATCTGCAGAATGTAGTTCCACAATTGGTTCCGATTATTGAAATCCTTGATGACAAGGTACGCAGAAAATACACGGACGAGAGTGTAGCAATCATTGACAGAAATGATAATGTGCACATGGCTCATATTGACATTCACTATGGCTATAGTGTCAATGGTGTTGCCGCACTTCATACAGAGATTTTAAAGGATACAGAGCTCAATAACTTTTACAAAATCTATCCGCAGAAATTTAATAACAAGACCAACGGTATTACATTTAGAAGATGGCTTCTTCACTGCAATCCGGAGCTCTCAGATCAGATTACAGAGTGGATCGGGGATGGATACAAGAAGGATGCCATGGAACTTGAGCGGCTAGAAACACTGGCAGCAAAAGAAGACGTACTGGAAAAGCTTCTTGCAATCAAGAAGGATAACAAAGCGAACCTTGCAAAATATCTTGCAGATACACAGAACATTACACTGAATGAAAATGCAATCTTTGATATCCAGATTAAGCGTTTGCATGAATATAAACGGCAGCAGATGAATGCACTTTATGTCATCTACAAATATGAGCAGATCAAAGCCGGAAATCTTCCGGAGACTCCAATTACGGTTATCTTCGGAGCGAAAGCAGCACCGGCATATACGGTTGCAAAGGAAATTATTCATCTGATTTTATGTCTGCAGGAAATCGTGAATAACGATCCGGAGGTCAGTCCGTATCTGAATGTTGTTATGGTAGAGAATTACAATGTAACACTGGCTGAAAAACTGATTCCCGCATGTGATATTTCAGAGCAGATTTCTCTGGCATCCAAAGAAGCAAGCGGAACCGGAAACATGAAGTTCATGTTAAACGGGGCAGTCACACTTGGGACAGATGACGGGGCAAATGTAGAGATTCATGAACTGGTTGGGGACGATAACATTTACGTATTTGGTGCCTCCAGTGAAGAAGTAATCCATCACTACAAAAACAGCGATTACGTTTCAAGAACCTACTATGAAAAGGATAAGGACCTGAAAAAGGCGGTTGATTTTATCACTGGAAAAGAAATGCTGGCAGTTGGTGAGGCGAAGCATCTTACACATGTAAAGGAAGAACTGCTGAACAAAGACTGGTTTATGACATTCCTTGATTTTAAGGATTATGTAGAGAAGAAAGAGAAAGCATTTGCAGACTACACAGACCGGAAGGGCTGGGCAAAGAAGATGCTGGTCAATATCAGCAAAGCAGGATATTTCTCATCTGACAGAACAATTGCAGAATACGACAGAGATATCTGGAAGTTGAAATAGAAAAGGGTGCTTCAGAAGAAGCCGGGAATGGTATTGATATATTTAAGGCCGCGGGAAACATAAATTTCCCGCGGCCTTGCTTTGCTATGGCCTGCAAAATGATTGCCCGCACTTGGGGCATATCATCTATGGAGCCTTTTGTGATATTTCTATTGTATTATGCTTCTTTTACCGGTTTTTTCAGTACCGACAGGATCAATGCCCCTACGACAGAACCGACAACGATTGCAACAACATACATCAATGGGTTGGTAACAAGTGGAATTACGAACACTCCGCCATGAGGTGCTCGAAGTCCACAGTCAAACGCCATGGAAAGTGCACCGGCGATTGCGGAACCAACGATGCAGGAAGGAATGACACGAAGTGGATCCTGCGCTGCAAATGGAATGGCACCTTCTGAGATAAAGGATAATCCCATAATATAGTTTACGTAAGCGGACTGTCTGTCCTTCTTGTTGAATCTGTTTTTGAAGATGGTTGCACAAATGGCAATTGCAAGTGGAGGTACCATGCCACCGGCCATAACTGCCGCCATAATGTCAAATCCACCGCTGGCAAGAGATGCCGTACCAAATACATAGGCAGCTTTGTTAAATGGACCACCCATATCAATTGACATCATACCGCCGAGTACTGCACCGAGCAGAATCTTGCTGGAACCACCCATGGAATTCAGACCATTGTTCAATGCGTTGTTCAGTGCACCTACAAATGGATTTACAAGAATCATGATAAATCCAATTGCAAGAATGCCGACAACAGGGTAGATGAGAATCGGTTTGATACCCTCCAGACTCTTTGGCAGCTTATCACAGATTTTACGAAGCAGCAGAATCAGATAACCTGCAACAAAACCTGCAAGCAGTGCGCCGAGGAAACCGGAACTGATTGCTCCCTCATTTCCATTCATTACACTTGCAAAGGTATATCCTGCATTTGCGATTGCACCACCGACAAAACCGACTGCAAGACCGGGTCTGTCTGCGATACTCATAGCGATAAATCCGGAGAGAACCGGGAGCATAAAGCCAAATGCCTCGCCTCCAACGGTCTTGAAGAATGCAGCAATCGGTGTATTCATACCAAAGTTGCTTGGATCAATTGCATAGTCATCTAAAAGGAATGCGATTGCAATCAGGATACCACCACCGATAACGAAGGGAAGCATGTGGGAAACACCATTCATCAGATGCTTGTAAACGGAACGTCCGACACCTTCTCCGCTTCCGCTGTCGGAAGAATCACTTCCCGAACCACCGGTATGATGGTAGATAGGTGCTTCCCCGTTCATTCCCTTTGTGATCAGCTCTTCTGCTTTATGGATGCCGTCCGCAACCTTAGTCTGAATCACTGGCTTACCATCAAAACGTGCCATTTCAATATTCTTATCTGCTGCGACAATAATGACATCTGCATTGGAAATGTCTTCTTTTGTGAGTTCATTTTTCACGCCACCGGACCCATCGGTCTCAATTTTTACAGTGTAGCCCATCTCCTTTGCCTTATTCTCTAGACTCTCGGCCGCCATGTAGGTGTGAGCGATTCCAGTAGGGCACGCAGTTACACCGATTACCTGAAAACCGCCTTTGTTGCTGGCAAGTTCTGCCGCTTTTGCATCCTCTGCGGCAAACTGAGCTTTCTCAGCTTCATTCACAATCTGAAGAAATTCATCTACGGAACCTGCGTTTCTAAGTGCCGTTGTAAATGTCTCATCCATCAGCATCGTAGAAAGGCGGCTCAGTACCTCGAGATGCACATTATCTTCTGTATTTGGTGCGGCAATCAAAAAGATCAAATCCGTCGGGGCACCGTCCAAAGACTCATAATCAACACCGCCAGGAACAACCATTGCTGCCAGTCCCGGTGCCTTTACAGCATCTGTCTTTCCATGAGGAATTGCAATTCCTTCTCCGATTCCCGTTGTTCCCTCTTCCTCTCTTGCAAGGACACAGGCTTTATACTTTTCTTTATTACTGATGTTTCCAGTGGAAACCATAAGGTCCACCATTTTATCAATGGTTTCAGCTTTTGTGGATACCTGGCCATTTAGTTCAATGCCGCTTTTTTTCAATAAATCTGAAATTTTCATTCCTTTAAACCTCCGTTATATTTTTTTTATCGTGATACGCAATATTATCTAACTTATTTGTAATAATATGTGCTTTTTCAAATTCGCCAAAACATACAGGAGAAATCTGGTCGAATTTGGATGAGTCACAGAGCACATAACTTTGCCTCGTCCGGCTCATGGCTGTCTTTTTTACAAGAGACTCTTCAATCTCCGGTGTTGTGAATCCATGTTCCATGGTCACGCCATTGGTTCCAAAGAAGCCTTTTGTGAAATTGTACTTTTCCAATGCCAGAACGGCCTCTGCGCCTACATTGGCTTCGGTCACAACCTTGTATCTTCCTCCAAGAATATAAGAGTTCCCGCATCCCTTCATTGCTAACTTCTTGGCATGTTCCGGTGCATTGGTCAGGTATACTGCCTTTTTTTCTTCAATATAATCAATGAGCAGACTTGTTGTCGTTCCGCCATCGATAAACACAAAATCTTCCGGTTCAATCAGGTTCGCAGCATATTGTGCAATCCGGATTTTTTCTTCGATATTCTTATCTCTTCTTAAAGCGTAATCATCATCTTTTCCATGATAATTTTGACCGATTGCGGTTGCTCCTCCATAAACCTTCACAAGCTTGTGCTCTTTGTGTAATTGAAGCAGATCCCTTCGTATTGTTGACTCCGATGCCCCGAAGGTGTTCATTAGTTCCGGTAATGTTACAGAGAGCTTATTTTCCACCAGCTGCAGGATTCTATTCTGTCGTTCCTCTGCCAACATTTCTCCACCACTCCCTTTCCTTTTTTATTTGTTATATACATGATAACACCATAAACGGTCATGGTCAATCAGAAACGGTCTTACAAATAACCAAAATAATGCACGATTTTTTGTCTGTTTTACACAAAAATGAATGGATGTCATCTAATAATGACCGTTTGTGACCGGGTTGGAGGATGCGAATATGATTTTTTACTTTCTTCCCATCTTGACAAAAGATTATGATAGAATAAAAAGGAAAGCAGTAAAGGCGGTTAAACGGATATTCGCAATCCGCTTTATCCAATGAGGTTAAAATATCAAGAATTTCAAGGAGAATGAATATGACACATAATGGAAAAGAATATATAGAAAAAGAAGCACATGACTTTGAAGAACTGAGAGAAATCATTACAATTTTGAGAGGTGAGAATGGCTGCAAATGGGATCGGGCACAGACTCATGAGACTTTGAAAAAGTGTCTGACAGACGAGTGCGAGGAGGTACTTCAGGCAGTTGACAATAGGGATGATGAAAATCTATGTGAGGAATTAGGAGACATACTTCTGCAGGTGCTGCTCAACAGTGAAATTGCAGCAGAGCGGGGGGCGTTTACACTGGATGATGTGATTCAGACGCTGAGTGAGAAGATGATTCGCAGACATCCCCATGTATTTGGTGACGTTGTAGTGAACACACCGGAAGAAAGTCTGGCGTTGTGGAAAGAAGTAAAACGTCAGGAGAAGGAGGGTAAATTATGAAGCTGGAATATGTGGCGAGAAGATTTCTGAAAGCTGGCATGAGCAAAGAAGAGACAGCAAAGAAGATGCAGTTACCGCTGGATGTGATTGAGCAAATGGATTGATACATTTGAGGAACAGTATTATAATGAATGAACAGCGAATCGAATTGCGGGGGGTCCGATTCCCATAAAATAAAAAAAGAGGAAATACAATGAATATTAGAAAAGCAGAATTAGAGGACTTAGAAGAATTACTGGAGATATATAATTATGAAGTAGAGCATGGTGTGGCTACCCTGGATCTGCAGCCAAAGTCACTTAGGGCCTGGCGGAGATGGTTTGATGCCCATAACGTGAACAATCATCCTTTGATTGTCGCTGAGATTGACCAGCACGTCGCAGGTTATGCCACTTTGTCTGCATATCGGACGAAGGAAGCGTACGAGACAACGGTAGAGCTGTCAGTCTATATTGGAGAAAAGTATCGAAAGCAGGGTGTTGCAACGGCACTGATGGCGATTATCCTTGAAAAAGCAAGAATGGATTCAACGATACATACTGTAATTTCAGTAATCACAAGTGGGAACGAAGCCAGCGTGAAGCTACATGAACGATATGGATTTACTTATTGCGGAACCATGCATGAGGTTGGTTTTAAGATGGGGGCTTATCAGGACATCGATAATTACGAATTAAAGGTTGGTCAAGACTTAGAAAAAGCAGCAGAAGTTTTGGATGCATTTCCAAAGAGAGAGGTTGTGCCAAGTTTTCTATAGAAAACTTGACATGCAGCATCGGTCTATTTGGCGAAGCCAAATTTAAGATGGGCTGGTGTTCCATAAGATAGAGAGGGCACGATATGAGAAAAAGGAGAAGAGGCAGTACAGGTGTATGGCAAAGAATGATTGCTGCAATAGCGGCCATCATTATGGCGGCGTCTATTTTCCCAGTTACTGCATTTGCCATAGACCAGCGGACGGTGCGGGTTGCAATTTTTCCGTTGGGACAGTTTCAGTACTTTGATGATGCGGGAAATGCCCGAGGATATAACGTGGATTTTCTTAATCAACTTGCCCGCAATACACATTGGAAGTATGAATATGTAGAGACGGAGAACTTCCAGGACGCGTGCGATAAGATGCGTGCAGGCCAGGTGGATTTGATTGCGCCGGTTCAGCAGAAAGACTATCTGATGGAAGAGTTTGGATATTCTGCGTATACTATGGCAACGGAATGTGCTGCAATTTATACGCTTGCGGATGGCGCATATGGCAAGACAATGTTTGAAGACTTTGAGTCCCTTGGACAGATGTCTTTTGGAGCAGTGAGTTATGAAAACAGCAGCTTTACTCAGAAATTTCTTGATGAATATACGGTAGAGAATGGTTTTAAGCCGAGAACAATTACTTATTACAATAATATGACTGAAGTACTGGCTGCCCTCCGCTCCGGGGAGGTAGATGCGGCAGTGACGAACATTTTATTTGCAGATGATGATTTAAAGCTTCTGGGGCGTTTTTCACCGATGGAGAGTTATTATATTATGCCAAAGGATAATGTGGAGCTTCGGAATGAACTGGATAATGAAATGACACGTCTGCTTCTGAATAATCCATCGTTCCAAGCCGAACTCATGTCGGAATACTTTTCTATTTATGGGAGCTCGCAGTTCACCTATGCAGAGCAGCAGTATATTGAGGATATGCCGGAGATTACAGTGGGATATCAGGTGAATCATGCTCCATTATCCTACAGGGATGAGACCACAGGCGAGTTTTCTGGAATCACCAGAGATATCATGGATGCGATTGAGAAGAAATCTGGTTTCAAATTCAAATACGCAGCGCTGCCGCCAACGGATGTCACATCAGAGTATCTGAAGAAGAATGGAATCAATGTCCTTTCTAATGTGGAGGACAACGATATTAACGCATCCACTGAGACTTTGCAGCTCTCGACACCGTATTTGAGTTCGGAAAAAGTATTCGTGGCACCGGGAGAACTGAAATTTGATGAAGAAAGTTCACTTACACTGGCACTTGCTACGGGGTCGGCCTCTCTGAGTGCGGTGATTGAAGAAGCATATCCGAATTTTGCAATCAAGACTTATGAGACAGTAGAAGAGTGTTTCGAGGCAGTCAAAAAAGGCGAAGCAGATCTGATGATGGAAAATCGCTATGTGGTGGAGCCGCTGCTTACGAAGCCGAAGTTTAGCAATATGAGCGTGATTCCAATTCAGAGCATAGAGGATGAGCTTTGTATTGCAACACTTATTTATACGGATGTAGATACTAATATGAATACACGTCTTTCCGATGGCCGTTTTATTTCTATTATAAACAAATGCATTGGTCAGATTTCGAAAAAAGATTTCAACAGCATGGTAATTTCAAATGTTTATAATCAGCGGTATGAACTGACATTTTTTGATTTTACATATCAGTACCGCTGGATGCTGACTGTTGTGACATTTTTTCTGCTTGTATGTTATGCTTTATTGGCACATTCACGAAGAATCAAGGCTATCAAGAATCAGGAGCTGTCTCAAAAGAATGAACAGCTTTCCATTGCAATTGATCAGGCGGATCAGGCAAATGCAGCCAAGAGCCAGTTTCTCGCCCGGATGAGCCATGAGATTCGTACGCCGATGAATGCAATTGTCGGAATGACTACTCTGGCAAAGGTCAAGGTCAATGAAAAAGAGAAGGTTCTGGAATATCTGGATAAAATTATTATCTCATCAAAGGTATTGCTCAATATCATCAATGATGTTCTGGATATGTCAGCTATTGAGAGCAATAAGCTTAAGATTGCCAATAATCCATTTGATTTCAAAGAGCTTCTTATGGGAATCTCGACCTTGTATTATGCACAATGTAAGGACAAAGGAATTGCATTCAACATGGAGCTGCGTGGTGTGACAGAAGAAAAACTGGTCGGAGATGCACTCAGACTGAATCAGATTTTGCTCAATTTCCTGTCAAATGCCTTGAAGTTCACGCAATCCGGCGGTCAGATTCAGGTACTTATCAGTCAGACATCCAAGACAAAAGAAAAAGTCTATATGAATTTTTCCGTGTCTGATACCGGATGTGGTATGACCGAGGATATGAAGGCAAGACTCTTCAAACCATTTGAACAGGAGTCTTCCAGCACTGCAATGAAGCATGGCGGCAGTGGACTGGGACTTTCGATTGTCAAGAACCTGGTTGAGATGATGCAAGGACAGATTCGCGTGGAGAGTGAAAAAGACAAGGGATCTACTTTTAGAGTGGATCTGCCGTTTGGTTTATGCAATCAGCCTACTTCTGAGGAAGGGCTTAATAAGCTTAAGACAATCCGTGCTTTGATTGTAGATGATGAAGAAGAATCTGTGGAATATACTTCTACTGTGTTATCGCGTATTGGAGTGGAGCATGAAGTAGCACGGTCCGGTGAGGAGGCAATCAAGATGTTGGATTATGCGTATCAACAGGGCTCGGGTTATGATGTCTGCTTTATTGACTGGCGGATGCCGGGACTTTCCGGTCTTGATGTCACGAGAAAAATCCGACAGATTTACAAAGATGATACCCTGGTTATTATTGTTTCTGCGTATGATTTGTCTGAAGTGGAGGATGAGGCAAGGGCGGCCGGTGCGAACCAGTTCGTTACAAAGCCATTGTTTCAGTCAACGGTATTTAATGTGCTGATGATGTTATCCGGAGGCAAATATAAGAAACTCACGGCGGATGAGTCGGAATTTGATTTTACCGGACATAAGGTACTTTTGGCAGAGGACAATGAATTGAATCGAGAGATTGCAATGGAGCTTTTGAACCTTGTTAATATGGAAGTGGATGCAGCGGAAAATGGGCAGCAGGTGGTAGAGCAATTTGAAAATGCACCGACAGGAACCTACGATGCCATTTTAATGGACGTTCAGATGCCAGTCATGGATGGATACGAAGCAACGAGGGTGATTCGTGAACTGGACCGTGAAGACGCAAAGATTATTCCAATTTATGCCATGACTGCCAATGCATTTACAGAGGATGTGACACAGGCATTGTCCAATGGAATGAACGGACATATTGCAAAGCCAATTGATACACAGGTCCTGTACAGCACATTAGCCAAGACAATGTTATAGAGATTATCTATGAAAAAATATAAGAAAGTATAAAGAGGATAGAGGATTTGACAAAAAAACAACTGGCAAAAGAAATTATAGAGAGATTAAAGAAAGAATATCCTGACGCAGGATGCACACTGGACTATGATCAGGCATGGAAACTTCTGGTCAGTGTCCGGTTGGCGGCACAATGTACAGATGCAAGAGTAAATGTCGTGGTAGAGGGATTGTTTGAAAAGTATCCGGATGTGGCGACACTTGCAGAAGCGGATGTAAATGATATTGAGAGTATCGTAAGACCCTGTGGCCTTGGGCGAAGCAAGGCACGGGATATCAGTGGTTGTATGAAGATGCTGCAGGAAGAGTTCGGGGGAAAGGTTCCTGATAATTTTGATGATCTGATGAAGCTTCCGGGTGTGGGAAGAAAAAGTGCCAATTTGATTATGGGAGATGTCTTTGGCAAGCCTGCCATTGTAACAGATACCCATTGTATCCGGCTGACAAACCGAATGGGACTGGTGAGTGGAGTCAAGGAGCCGAAGAAGGTGGAAATGGAATTGTGGAAGATTATTCCGGCGGAGGAAGGGAGCGACTTCTGCCACCGTCTGGTGTATCATGGAAGAGAAGTCTGTACTGCGCGCACTAAGCCGTATTGTGATCGGTGTTGCCTGGAGGATATTTGCAAGAAAAAAGGTGTGGATAAGTAGTAAATAATGACGTTCAGAGTATAAAAAAATGGCCATCTTTAGATGGTTATTTTTTTGTGCAAAAAAACGAATAATATTGGCTATAGATTCAACCTATAACGAGCCATATGTATTTCATATTATCCAAGTAGGAATTGCTGTGATAAAGTTGTAAATGTCTTAAGGAGGTGACAAACACATGATAGAGATAAAAAATGTGAACAAGACATTTCAGTCTGGTGACAGAGTTGTAACGGCTGCACAGAATGTGAATCTCACAATTGAGGATGGAGAGGTATTCGGAATAATCGGATACAGCGGAGCCGGAAAGAGTACATTGGTACGATGTATCAACATGCTGGAGCGCCCGACTTCTGGTCAGGTGCTTGTCGATGGAATAGACTTGACGGAACTAAGACCTGCAGAGCTCAGGACGGCCCGCAAGAAAATCGGAATGATTTTTCAGCAGTTCAATCTGTTTGATTCCAGAACAGTGGCAGCAAATGTGGCCTATCCATTGAAACATACAGGTATGTCGAAACAGGAGAAAGACCAGAGGGTCAAGGAACTGTTAGAACTGGTAGAGATTGCAGACAAGGCAAATGCCTATCCTTCCCAGCTCAGCGGCGGACAGAAGCAGAGAGTTGCGATTGCAAGAGCTCTGGCAAGTAATCCGAAGATTCTTCTTTGTGATGAAGCAACCAGTGCGTTGGATCCGCAGACTACAGATTCCATATTGAAGTTATTAAAATCATTGAATAAAAAGCTCCAGCTTACAATCATTCTGATTACCCATGAAATGCAGGTGGTAAAAGAAATCTGTGACAGAGTGGCGGTTATGGAAAACGGAAAAGTGGTAGAGAGCGGCGATGTGTTTTCTATCTTTGCATCACCCAAGAAAGCAATTACAAAAGATTTCATCAATAATACATCCAATTTGTCAAAGATCTACGAACTGATAAAGGAAGGTGCAGAAATCACCAAAATCAAAGCCGGACAATGTATCGTAAAATTTAATTATCTGGTGAAAAGTTACTCGGAGGCACTGGTTTCCGGGATATCAAGACAGTTTCATATAGACGTAAACATCATTTTTGGAAATATCGAGCTGATTGACCAACAGCCTCTGGGAGGTCTGGTATCAATCCTCAGCGGAAAAGCGGAAGATATCGAGGCAGCACTTGATTATCTGAAGGCGAAAAATGTAGGAGTGGAGGTGATTCTGGATGAACGTATTTCTCAATAATTATTTTCCAAACGTTATGACAAAGGTTCCGGAATTCTACGAGAGCATTGGTCAGACCTTTCAGATGGTAATCTGGTCGGGAGTGATTTCCTTGATCTTAGGGACAGTCATCGGTATCGTGCTTGTCATTACAAGAAAAGGCGGTCTGGTGGAAAATCAAATCGTGTTTCAGATATTGGATAAGATTGTGAATCTGTTCCGCTCGATTCCATTTATTATTCTGCTGACAGGAGTCATGCCATTGACCAGAATTATCATGGGAACTGCAATCGGAGTAGAAGGTGCCATTGTACCACTGGTGTTTGGTACTGTTCCATTTTTCTCAAGGCAGATAGAAAGTGCACTTTCTCAGGTTCCGGCGGGACTGGTGGAGGCAGCCGAATCCATGGGAAACACAAAGCTTCAGATCATCACAAATGTATATCTGAAGGAAAGCATACCACAGATTTCCAGAGCTGTTTCCATTACAGCAATCAGCCTGATTGGTCTGACAGCCATGGCAGGAGTGGTAGGAGCTGGTGGTCTGGGTGACTTTGCGGTCCGCTACGGACATGACCGGAATCAGACGGATGTCACATTGGCAACGATCATCGTATTGGTGATTCTTGTGAGTATTATCCAGCTTGTGGGGAATTTTGTGGCAAAGAAAAGTTCCCACTAAAAGAAAAGTCCCCACTAAAAGAAATGTTCTTACTAGAAGAAATAAAAAAACATCTATAACAATGAAAACAAAACTTATATTGCGTTCAAGGAGGAATAAAACAATGAATTTAAAGAAGATAACAGCATCAGTACTTACAGCAGCATTATTAGTGACAGGGCTTACAGCCTGCGGAAACAAAAGCAGCGAGAGCAACAGCACTGCCGCATCCGATGGAAACACGACAGTAAAGCTTGGAGTGGTAGGCTCCGTGTATGAGGAATTATGGGCTCCGGCAAAGGAAAAGCTTGCAGGGGAAGGAATCGATCTTGACATCGTTCAGTTTGCAGATTACGCAACACCGAACAATGCACTGGACAGTGGAGAGATTGACCTCAACGCATTCCAGCATCAGATTTATCTTGACACCGACGTAGAGAGCAATGGATATAAAGTGGAAACAGTTGGCTATACATTTATTATTCCATTGAATCTGTATTCCAATAAAGTAAAGGCTGTCAGTGAAATCAAAGATGGTGATACCGTTGCAATTCCAAATGATGTAACAAATGGAGGAAGAGCATTGAAGGTACTCGAAGCGGCAGGTCTGATTACGCTGAAAGCAGACGCACCGGAGAGCCCGACCGTTGATGATATTGAAACTTACAACACAAAGATTGAACTGCAGGAACTGGCAGCCAATACAATCCCATCTGCATTAGATGATGTGACTGCTGCAGTTGTAAATGGAAACTATGCACTGGATTTTGGTCTTAAGACAGAAGATGCAATCTTCGCAGATACAAGTCTCGATGAGCAGGCATACTGGAATCTCATTGCTGCGAGAACAGCAGATCTTGAGGATGCTTCCAAAGTAGAGCTTTACAAGAAGGTCATCGATGCCTTCCAGACAGAAGAGACACAGAAGGTATTTGATGAAAATTACGGCGGATATTTTATCAGTGTAGGATGGGATCAGGATTTGCTTACAAAATAAACACAGCAGCAAAGACTATTTAAGCAAAAGAGAGGCGATGGAAAATGAACAGACAGGAACTGCTTGCGGTGATTGCAGATGAAAACCGTGTTATCACAGAGAACATTGATGAAAAATACCAGAGCGATGTGCTGGGGCGAATCAAGGGAAATGCGGGAGCCGTTGTGCTCCCTGTTTCAACAGAAGAGGTCAGCCGAATCCTGAACTATGCAAATGAAAAAGGAATCAAGGTTACGCCAAGAGGAGCCGGTACGAATCTCGTAGGTTCCACGGTTCCAACAGAAGGTGGAATTGTACTGGATCTGTCCCGGATGAATCGTGTCCTGGAAATCGATACGGACACGCTGTCAGCTGTAGTTGAGCCTGGTGTCATTCTGGAAGATTTTCAAAAGCAGGTAGAGGAGCTTGGACTTTTCTATCCTCCGGATCCGGGGGAGAAAATTGCGACCATCGGTGGAAACATCAGTACCAATGCAGGTGGAATGCGGGCAGTGAAGTATGGTGTGACCAGAGATTATGTCCTGGGACTGGAAGTGGTGCTTGCTGACGGAGAGGTCGTAAATCTTGGCAGCAAGAACATCAAAGACAGCTCCGGCCTCTCACTTAAGAATCTGATTATCGGGTCAGAAGGAACCCTTGCCGTTATTACAAAATGCATTTTAAAACTCGTGCCAAAACCGGAGACGACGATCAGTGCAGTGGCAGCATTTCCCAGTTTAAAAGATGGAATTGAAAATGTACTCCGTATCATTCAGCAGAATGCCAATCCAACCGCTTTGGAATTTGTAGAAAGAAAGGTGCTTCAATTAGGCGAGGATTATCTGGGCATCAGATTTCCCTATGAAAATGCAGAAGCATATATTATACTGACCTTTGACGGCAACGAAAATGAGGTTCGCGAAAATGCAGAAAAGGTTGGAAGACTGGTAAAGGAACAGGGGGCGCTGGACTATCTGATTCTTGAGGATGAGAAGACTCGAAATGATGTATGGAAGCTCCGCGGCGTATTGGTGAAAGCGGTGGAAGCAATCTCAGAACAGGAGCCGGTGGATATCGTTGTTCCCATTGATAAGACCGCAGAATATATTCAGTATGTAAATCAGTTAGAGAAAGAGCTGTCTGTCCAGATTGTCAGTTTTGGCCATGCAGGAGATGGAAATGTGCATCTCTGCGTAGTCAAAGGAAACCGCACGGAAGAACAGTGGAAGAGAGAAAAGCATAAAGTGATGTCTTTGATTTATAAAAAAGCTTATGAGCTCGGAGGTCTGACATCAGGCGAGCATGGAATCGGCTTATCAAAAAAAGAGTATTTTCTTGCAGAGACTAAGGATGAGAATCTGAATGTTATGAGGCGGGTTAAGAGAGCATTTGATGAGCATTGCATTTTAAATAATCATATTGCATATAACATATAGGAAGATAAAGGGCAACGAGTATGAGAGAACTAAGCAAAAGAACCGAGTGTTTTACGGATTCTGTTATCCGGAGAATGACGAGAATTTCAAATAGATATGGTGCAGTCAATCTCTCCCAGGGATTTCCGGATTTTGATCCGCCAAGGGAGATTACAGAGCGATTATCCCAGGTGGCATCCGAAGGACCGCACCAATACGCACTGACCTGGGGCGCGCAAAATTTCCGGGAGGCACTGGCAAGAAAGCAGGAACATTTTTCGGGAATGAAAGTGAATCCGGATACCGAGATTGTAGTGACTTGCGGTGGGACGGAAGCGATGATGGCGGCCATGATGTCTGTCACAAACCCGGGGGACAAGGTAGCAATCTTTTCTCCGTTCTATGAAAATTATGGAGCGGATACGATTCTGTCGGGGGCAACACCAGTTTACATTCCTCTTGTTCCCCCGTCTTTTTCCTTTGATGCAAATCTTTTGGAGGATGCCTTCCGCCAAGGTGCAAAGGCGCTGATTCTCTGCAATCCGTCCAATCCCTGTGGAAAAGTCTTCACACTGGAGGAACTGCAGGTGATCGCGGAGCTGGCACAGCGGTATGACGCCTATGTCATTACCGATGAGGTGTACGAGCATATTGTCTATGCACCCCATAAACATATCTATTTTGCCACGCTGCCGGGAATGCGGGAGCGTACAATAGAGTGCGGTTCCCTCTCAAAGACCTACTCCATTACAGGATGGAGACTGGGGTATGTCATTGCACCCCCTCAGGTGATTGACCGGGTGAAAAAGGTACATGATTTTCTGACAGTGGGGGCAGCAGCACCGCTTATGGAAGCCGCAACTGTGGGATTGAACTTTGAAGATGCCTATTATAATGAGCTTCAGGCGCATTATACGCACATGAAGAATCTGTTTGTAAATGGCCTGAAAGACATCGGACTGAATTTTGTGGAACCTCAGGGGGCATACTATGTGCTGGTTGATATCAGTGAATACGGTTATGAGAGCGATCTGAAATTCTGCGAGGACCTTGCAGAAAAAGTGAAGGTGGGAGCAGTGCCGGGATCGAGCTTCTTCAAAGAAGAAGTAAATCATTTGATTCGATTCCATTTTGCAAAGCGGGATGAAACTCTGAATCAGGCATTGCAAAATCTGGCGGATATCCGTAAAATGAAAAGATAATAGGCAAAAGATAACAGGCAAAAGATAGGAGAGAACAGACGAAACACAGGAGGTGAAACATATGGCAATCAAGGGGTACGTGGAAGCAGAAAAAGAGTATATCATCGATTTAAGACGATATTTTCATCAGCACCCGGAGCTGAGTCTGCAGGAATATCATACAGCAGAAAAAATCGAAGCGGAATTAGATGGTTTTGGGGTGGAGCATCAGCGGGTGGGCGCAACCGGAGTACTGGCTGTGGTTCGCCATTTTTCGGATGCTTTTACAGCAAAGACGGTGGCACTGAGAGCCGATATTGATGCACTTCCGATTCAGGAGCGCAATGATGGAATCCCCTATAAGAGCGTGAAGGAAGGTGTGATGCACGCCTGTGGTCATGATGCACATGCAGCAGCACTACTGGGTGCAGTGAAGATTCTGAAAGCGCAGGAAGATTCTCTGAATGGAACGGTGCTGTTTCTCTTCCAGCCGGCGGAGGAAGTCGGAAAAGGGGCAAAGGAATTCATGGAACAGGAGATGGTTCAGAAGGCAGACAGAGTTATGGGAATCCACATAGCGAGCTATCTGAAATCCGGACAGATTGGAATCAACATCACAGAGAGCAATGCGAGCTGTGATTATTTTAAAATTACGGTGTCAGGAAAAAGTGCCCACGTATCGAAGCCTCATGCCGGGATTGATGCACTCTATATTGCGAGCCAGATTGTAGTCGCTCTTCAGTCTATTGTAGCAAGAGGTCTTGACCCGCTGGAGTCGGGGGTGGTCGGTGTCGGCAGGCTGGAGGCCGGAACCAACTACAATATTATTGCAAAAGATGCGGTACTGGAAGGGACCACCAGGGCATTTAACCATGAGACAAGAAGAACGCTCAATCGGCGTGTTGAGGAAATCGCCAGGCAGACGGCAAGTATGTATGGTGGAGCTGCGGAGGTAGAATTTGTGGACTTTGCCAGTCCTCTGATTAATGATGCCGAAGTTGCGGAAGAAATAAAAAAAGCTGCAGAAGAAATTGTATCCGCAGAGAATGTAAAACTGGATGTCTGCAAGAGCATGATGGCGGACAATTTTGCAGAGTATCTGCTGGAGAAGAAAGGGCAGTATGTCTTTGTCGGATCCCGGAAGGATGAGGCGACGGCATATCCGCATCATCATGAAAAATTCAATATTGATGAGGATGCTCTTCTTGTAATGACCAATCTTTATGTCGATTATGCGAAGTCATTGCTTTATGTATCCCCTTCGACTATACTTTGAGTATAAGATTTACTTATATCTGGAGGATAAGAAGAATGAACAGAGTGAAATCAATCAAAAAGCAGACGGATAATCGATTTTTGAATTCCTATGAATTGGTGGCCGAGCGAAGGAATGGAAAGACGGCACCGTACTACGTGGCATCCCGTGCAAAAACAGCAGATGATCTGAAGATTGCAACCAGAGAGAACACGCCAGATGGTGTGGCAATCTATGGAGTGTATGGAGAGCAGCATGACAAGCTTGCACTTGTGAAGCAGTTTCGATATCCAATCGACGATTACATTTACGAATTTCCGGCAGGACTGGTGGAAGACGGTGAAGATATGGTGGATGCGGCAGTGCGGGAGATGTACGAAGAGACGGGACTTACGATGCATCCGGTTGATGTGGAAGAGTATTACCAGAAACCGTTCTTTACGACCATCGGGATGACGGATGAATCCTGCGGCATGATTTTTGGATATCTGACAGGAGAACCAACGAATGTCCATCAGGAGGCATCGGAGGATATCCAGGTCATCCTTGCAGACCGTGAAGAGTGCAGACGAATCTTAAAGGAAGAGAACGTGGCAATTATGTGTGCCTATATGCTGATGCACTTTATCCACGATGAAGGCGATCCGCTGGATTTCCTGAAAAGAAA